>JAIFWV010000003.1 GCA_019659055.1 Candidatus Doudnabacteria bacterium | reverse complement strand
TTTGTTTGGCCCGGAAAAGGCCAAACTCCGACCTCGACAGGTGCGAGCGTCGGAGTTATTATTCTCTTATGTTTAAATATCTCGATCGCTTGCTTAATCGGATCACTATGTACAGGCTCACGCTGTACGTTTTGATTTTCTATATCTTGTGCGCGGGAGTCTTCACACTGTTTGACCTCATGCCATTTAACCTGGACGCACTCCTGTATTCCACAGCCTTCCTGGTAGCGGTTTGCTGGGGGGTAAACACTCTGCTTGCCAGTGCCTTCCGGGTGACACCAAATATCGAATCCGTATACATAACGGCAATTATACTATCACTCATAATCCTTCCAGCCAGCGACAAGGCCGGATACGAGTTTTTGTTTTGGGCCGGAGTGTTTGCCATGGCCTCCAAGTACGTTTTGGCCATCAACCGCAGGCATGTGTTTAACCCGGCGGCTATTGCTGTGGTTGCAACTTTCTATATATTGAGCCAGGGCGCCAGCTGGTGGGTGGGGAATATGTATATGCAGATCCCGCTCGTCCTTGGGGGCTTGGTGATCATCCGCAAAATTCGGCGCTGGAACATGGCCGGCATGTTTTTGGCGGCAACAGTGGTGACCACTGCGGCTGGCGCATATTTTCTCGGGACCGATCTTTGGCTCCTGCTCAAAACCCTAGCGCTCAATTCTCCCATTTTTTACTTTGCCACGGTTATGTTTACCGAGCCTGCAACCACTCCCGCAAGCCATAGGTTACAGCTTGTATATGGACTGATCGTGGGAATTTTGTTTTCGCCGCTTACGCATATTGGCAATTTTTACTTTACTCCTGAGCTTGCTCTGGTTGCCGGCAATATATTTTCGTTTGCAGTAAGCCCGCGGGCGCGCCTGGTGCTTACATTTGCGGGAAAAAGGTCTCTTGGGAAGGATTTATATGAATTCGATTTTACACCGGACCGGAAACTTGCTTTCCAGCCGGGCCAATACTTGGAATGGACCTTGGGCCACCGCAAGGCTGATACGCGCGGCAACCGCCGATACTTTACGATCGCATCCTCCCCGACGGAGTCAGGACTTAAGCTGGGAGTGAAGTTCCACCCCGAATCTTCGAGCTTCAAACAATCCCTACTGGCACTGGCACCGGGAGCCAAGCTTTTGGCCGGGCAGTTGGCTGGAGACTTTGTCTTGCCAGCCGACTCGTCCGAAAAAATTATTTTCATCGCCGGCGGGATTGGGATTACCCCTTACCGCAGTATGCTCAAATATCTTCTGGATAAAAATGAGAAACGCGATATAATCCTATTTTTTTCAAACAAGACCGCAGACGAGATAGTCTATAAAGACATTTTGGATGAGGCCGGAGAAAGACTCGGGATTAAGACAGTCTTTCTGCTCACCCAAGAAGCAAATGCAATCGGCCAGCACGGGCGGATTTCGGAAGAGATTATAGCCAAATATGCTCCGGATTATGCTTTGCGAACCTTTTATATTTCCGGCACGCATGATATGGTCACCAATATCGAACAAATGATAAGGCATTTAGGTATTCCTAAGCGCCAAATCAAAACCGACTTCTTCCCAGGATTTGTCTAAGCTATTAAGTAGAAAGCCACACTCTTATGTACGATACAATTGCAAGCGATGAAGTTATAGAAAAAACTATCCAAAACCTCGCGCCAAGAAGGTTTGAGGGCATAGTCGCGGCCAATAAGGCTGAAGCTTTGGACAAGATCAAAGAACTTATTCCCAAAGGCGCTTCGGTGATGAATGGATCGTCGCGGACTCTGGAGGAGATTGGGTTTATAGATTACCTCAAGGCGGGGGAGCACGGATGGGATAATCTCCATGCCCAGGTTTTGGCGGAAACTGATCCAGAGAAGCGGGCCCAATTGCGTAAATCCGGGATCCTCTCGGATTATTATCTGGGCAGTGTCCATGCGCTCACCCAAGAGGGCGAGATGGTGATTGCCAGCAATACCGGGAGTCAATTGCCGCACATTGCGTTTACTTCGCCAAATCTTATTTTTGTGGTGGGAGCCCAGAAGATCGTAGCTGATCTTAAATCTGCTTTTGAACGCTTGGAAAACTATGTCGTGGGGCTGGAGGATGAGAGATTGTTGCAAGTCTACGGCGTCCATACGACCCGATCAAAGACTTTGATCTTTCATAAAGAAAGCCCTCAGAGTACTCGGAATGTCAAAGTTATAATTGTTAAAGAAAAACTAGGTTTTTAATCTTATCTTTGCCACCTTTTGCCTATCTGTCCATCGCGAGCGGCCGTTTGCTTAAGCTTAAACCTAGTAGGCCGCGTGGCGATCTCTCTTAAAAAGATTGCCGCGTCGTCCCGCCTCGGCTATTTATTTTTTCTGCGGTTGGCGGGACTCCTCGCAATGGTAGACTGCGCTTCAAATTCCGACGACATTTTCCGAGTGTCGGGAGGACCACGACCAAGCCGCAGCCTTGTTTTGGTTTCCATCTCGACCAGAGGGAGAGATCACTCTTTAGAAGCGATTTCTCGCTCCACTCGAAATGGGACCAAAATACCCTTACATTCAAATAGTCGGGCAAATAGAAACCACGCGGGATCACGATGATCCGGCGTGGTTTTTCTTGAGTTGTTCGATTTCTTTTTTGAGTTGCTCGATCTGCTCCAGCAGGTCGCGGTGGAATTTATCATCAGCATTGTTGCGTTCGGCCTCGCGCTGTCTTTCTAGTTCTAGGGCCTTGGCTTCGGCTTGTCTTTTTTCATCGAGCTGGAGGATTTTGGCCGCAAAGAGCGTGAGGTAGAGGTCTTTGTCCGCCAGAATACTCCGAGTGGCTTTGCGATTGGCAAGCACGATAAGGGTCGCGCGGTCTTGGTCGCCGAGAGCGCCTGCGTCCGCCTTGATCCACAGCAAGATGACCTTACCCGGATCGTCCTGATCCTTGCCTTTGGCGATTTCTTTCAGAAGATGATCGCTGACCTGAGGATTCATTGCGTTCACCGGGATTCGAGGTTCGGAAGAGACCGCAGGGGACTGCAGTAACAACGCTGTCAAAATTAAAGTATTCACAAAATCCTCCTTGCCCCCATACTCTAATGTTTATCCGGGCGAGAAGTCAAATTACCCACTCCTTGAGAATCTGTAAAATAAAACTGGCGTTTTTATTAGGGTTTTGTTATACTTAGTTTTAGATTGTTAATAATTCTTAAGGTTTCCCCAAAGATCTCACTTTTTGGGGATAAAAAGGACCTAATATGGCCAAAGGTATGACCAAATCCGAGGTACTCAATGCGGTTGCCGAAAAGACTGGCAAGTCACGCAAAGAAGTAGCTGAGTTCCTGGATGTAGTAGTGAATTTAGCTTATGAAGAAGCTAAAAAGAGCGGTGAATTTACAATTCCAGGTTTGGGCAAATTGCTCAAAAAGCACCGAGATGCCCGCATGGGACGCAACCCAGCCACTGGCGAACAGATCAAAATCCCGGCCAAGACCGTGGTAAAGTTCCGAGTTGCCAAAGCCGCTAAGGATTCTATCCTCTAAATCTAGAAATCCCAAAAAACCCACCTGAGAGAAGGTGGGTTTTTTATTGACTAATTATGTCACCATTTGTGTCGTATTTGTCCATCGCGAGCGGCCGTTTGCTTAAGCTTAAATCTAGTAGGCCGCGTGGCGATCTCTCTTAAAAAGATTGCCGCGTCGCCGCGGAGTTAAATGCTTAAGAGTTGCGGCTCCTCGCAATGGATATATGCTCGCGTCAGATTTCGACTAAATTTTTTCAACGGTCGCATTAAACCAAAAACCAGGCCGCAGCCTGGTTTATTCCCAGCTTCCTAGATTCTAGATTCTAACTTTATTGACTAAAAATAGGCTAATGCTATGATTTATGTATGAAATACTTGGCATTGATTGCATTAATAAGTTTCTTTGCTGTCGCAATTCTGGGATTTAGCGGTCTTCTGTCCCAAGGCGCGTTTATGCATTGCGCCAAGGCTTTGGCCGGGGTCGGTGGAGCCTGCCCAGAAACGTTTGCTATTGGTCTTCTGCACGTCAAACTTTATCAAGGGTTCTCGCAAACCCTCCTGACAATCATACTAGGCGTCTTGTTATTCTTTGGGTTATTGTTTGTGAGCGTTGTTTTACTCGACCGAGTTGTTTTGAGTTTCCGTTTGAGTCCAGGCCTCTCGGATTCAAACTACAAACAGCGGATTTCCCGCTGGCTTACTTTGCACCAGACCTCAGACCCTTTGGTTTAGGATTGCGCAAATTTTGCGTACTTAATCTTAATCGAAAGGTCTTTTTCTATGCAAACACAATATCTTACATTTCAGGAACGTCGCCGGATCCGAAACAAAACAATTATAATTTGGCTCTCCGCTGTCTTGGCTGTTGCCGGCGGGATTTGGGGAGTGGTCAAGCTGGCCCAGTCATCCGAGCCTTCTCTGCAGACAATCGGGCAAGTCCCGGCACTCAGTGCTTCAGATAAAGTTTTGGGTAATCGGGAAGCTCCGGTTCAAATTATAGAATACGCTGATTTCCAGTGCCCATCCTGCCAAGCCGTGGATCCTCTGCTCAAACAGCTTGTCTCCGAATACCAAGGTAAGATCGCTTTGGTTTATCGCAATTATCCTCTCAAAACGATCCATTCCACGGCCATGATTGCCGCGGCCGCGGCCGAAGCCGCAGGTAAGCAGGGGAAGTTCTGGGAAATGCACGATCTCCTCTATACCAATCAGTCGCAATGGGCTGATAAACCCAATGCCGCGGAAATCTATGCAGGATTTGCGCAAAGCCTGGGGATGGATGTTGAACAGTTTAAGAAAGATCTTCTTTCGCCAGCGATTCAAGCCCAAATTAGTTCCAACTATGACACGGCTATCGGGCTTACGCTTGATCATACTCCGACCTTTGCCCTCAATGGCAAACTCATCGACAATCCTCGAGGATACGACGGTTTCAAACACGTCATTGATCGAGAATTAAGCAAATGAGCGCCAAACGATGGTTGGGGGTGATATTCCTGGTGCTAGCGGTAGTCGGGCTCATGGATGCTGTGTATCTTACCGCCAAAGACCTCCTGCACTCGCAGGTAACGTGTTCGGTCTTGTCTGGCTGTAACGAGGTTTTGGGGAGTAAGTACGCCCACATAGGCCCGATTCCAGTGGCCTTGGTCGGAGCAGGGTATTATGCCCTGTTGGTAGGGCTTGCCGGGTGGTTTCTCCAGCATATGCGGCAAAGCACAGTCCGGCACATGAAATACATCACCACGCTTGGGCTTTTGGCATCAGTCGGATTTGTGTACTTGCAGATTTTCGTCATCCATTCGGTCTGCATCTATTGCTTTGGCTCGGCAATTACTACTTTGCTACTGTTTTCTATCTCATACTTAGGTTATAATGATTAAAAGGTCGTGTTCGCACAAAAGAAATAAAACTACAATGAATTACAAAAAAATAGTGTTATTGGTCTTAAGGCTGGTTTTGGGCTGGTTATTGCTCTATGCCGGTTGGCAGAAACTCACCAGTCATCCGCCGTTTACGGCGGCTGGTTTCCTTACGCACGCATCGACGTTTCCGGGGCTTTATAAAGCTTTAGCCGCAGACGGAATCATCAAAATAGTGAATTTCCTCAATGTCTGGGGCCAAATAGCCATCGGAGTCGGGTTAATCACCGGGACATACACCAAATGGGCGGCCCGCGCCGGGGCGCTTATGATGATTCTTTATTATTTTCCGGGTCTTAAGTTTCCGCACATCACATCCGACACCCATGCGTTCATAGTGGATGATCACATCATCTACGCGGCAGGGTATTTGGTTTTGGATGCATTCCACGCTGGAAAATATTTTAGCGTTGATAGCTTTTTGCGGAAGGATTTATAATAAAAGCTTGACATAGAAAAAGTTATGTGCCATAATGTGTGTAGAATGGAAATAACACACATAGCAATTTTGCACATGTGCCACTAGGCCTCGTATTGCGAGGATAGTGGCTTTTTCTTTAAATTAATTTTGCATTGTGGATATCAACCACTCTATAGACGTGTTCTTAAGCACTTGAGGATACTTCTCTAGACTGGTTCCAAGAAGTCTAGCACCATATTTGGTGAGGTTACGCAATTTGGAAAACTGTATTAAAGGTCGAGGGGTCTATTTTTTAGACCACGATCCTATCCTTTGCGGGTTAGGATCACAGAAAGGGGTGATATTTATGAATAACAACTATTTAACACCGGTTCAATCTTCCTTACAGGATGTCTATGCACGTTTTATAAACTTTTTGCCGAATTTCCTCGTCGCGGTCATAATTTTGGTCGTCGGCTGGATAGTGGCAGAAGCTATCGCAAGACTCGTAAAGCAGGTTTTGCACTCGGTGAAGATTGATGAGATCGGCGATAGGCTCGGGCTTTCGCAGGCTTCCGCCCGCACCGGAGTGAGACTTTCGATCTCCGGCACCATTGCCTGGCTTATCAAATGGTTCATTTTGATTGCGATTTTCTTGGCAGCTGCCAATATTCTCAATCTAAACCAGGTTTCCGACTTCCTCAACGACGTTCTGCTTTATATCCCGAACGTCATCGCCGGCGCTGCAATTTTGCTCGTCGGTACAGTCTTGGCAGGATTTTTGTCCCGCCTGGTCAAGCACTCGGTCCAGGCCGCAGGGCTTGCTTCGTCTGATCTCTTGGCCACAGTGACTCAATGGTCCATCATGGTTTTCACCATTTTGGCGACATTGGCTCAGCTCAAGGTCGCGACAGCATTCGTGCAGACATTGTTCACGGGCATTATTGCGATGATCGCAATCGCCGGAGGACTGGCATTCGGTATGGGTGGACGTGAACACGCTTCACGCGCACTCGATAAGATCGAACGCGATATCCGCATGAAATAAGTACAAACAAATATTTCTATTCGAATAAAACCCAGCCATCAAAGGCTGGGTTTTTATGTTGCGCAAACGCGCCAATATGCTATATTGAGGTGTCCTAAGGGGACAAAAAGGAGGATTTGGTCCATGAGACAAGCTCGTTGGTGCATGATGGTGGCAGTTCTGGTCTCGATTTCTTGCGGCCGGACGCCGAGTCGCTATTTGGGGCGCGATCACCGGCAGGCTTTGTCGGTAGCGCATGGCCAGAAATTTATCAGCATCAGTTTCGACAAGAACGACGGTTCGACTGACAAGGACATCACGTATCTCGCCGCCGACGGTTACGTTTACACCCAGGAGTTCAGAGACGTAAGTCCGCTCGAGGGGATTATTCGCTGGGTGCCCGCAAACGAAGACGAATCATTTTTGCGCACGCGTGCACTGTCGCGTTGGACAGGGGAGCCGGTGAACTTGCGTCTGCCGGAAGATTGCCGCGAGATACTCGGCGTGGATGTGGGATTCGAAACCAAATCCACGAAAACGAAAAATTTAACCTTCCTTTCCACGGATGGTAAAATTTATTCGAAGGAGTATCGCGACGGTATTCTCAATCGGAATTTTGAAGGCTGGCTCGAGATCACTCTGAACAAATAGAATTTTTGAAAATCTCTGCGTAGCATTTTTACGCAGGGATTTTTTATTAAAAAAAATTCCGCTCGGCGTTTTGAGAACGCGGAGCGGAAAGTGATTAAACTGGAATGGCGACCTGGAGCGGATTGAGTTTCGATGAGAATGAGTCGATGAGAGATTTTGCGATAGCCTTACCGTGCGGTTGCCATCTCACAACGACAGCAGGAGGTGTCCAATCGTTGAGTAAGATCTGGCATCGCACTGCATTGTCAAACTTGTTGTCGTTGCGATATCCACGGAAGAACTCAAGGTTCCCTTGGTTGTACCCCAGCTGCAAAAAATGAGTTGCGATTTTTTTTGCAAACTCAAGCGTGAGCGGCTGGGAGAAACCCGCCTCATCGAACAGGATGAATTCCGGGAGCTGTCGATTCAGATAGATGTTCTCAAAAATTTCACGATCGCGATCGCGCTGGATCTTGTCGTCTTCATTCCGGTTCATGTTAGCGATCGTCGGATGAATCGAATGGAAACGGCTGACCTTCAGAGCACTGCCGCGGCAAACCGATTGCACAAGACCGAGTGCTTGCAACTGGCCATCGACCCAAGACCAATCATTGGGGATCTGGTTTACGATCTCGATACGGGTCTTGACGTCATCTGGGAACTCAAAAGCGCAAGTCTCATAATCCATGTTGTTCCTCCTTGGAGTGAGTGTAATTTAGCATCTCAAAGTATCGCGGTCAACTTGGGTTCGTAGTTTCGCCATTTCGTATTTCGTAGATAAAAAAACCTGCTCACGACAAGCAGGTGTTAAACCTCAATATTATTTCTAGCTTCTAAATTCTACTTCTGTGTCAGTTTGTGTGGTGAGCCAAACATTTGGACTACGAGTGTGGAGTTCTGAGATTTGATCACTGCAAGTCCCATGTCTTCATAGTTGGGGGAGAGGATATTGGCTCGGTGGGCGGGTGAATCCATCCACGAATCGACAAGCTCCGAAGTATTCTGGTATCCGATTGCCAAATTTTCTCCGGCAAACGAATAATTGTAACCCAAGGTCTTGATCCAGTACCAAGGCGCCACGCCTTCCGGGGAAGTGTGAGCGAAGTAGTGGTTGCTGATCATGTCTTCGGCTTTGGCCAAAGCGGCACGATTCAAAGTTGGGTTCAATGAAAGCTCGGGCAAGCCTTGGGACTGCCGGTCGGCGTTGACGATACCCATAATCCCTTCCAGTGAAATGGAAGGTAGGGAATGGCTAAACCCCGTCAGGAGCATCACCGCAATCAAAAGGAAACCAAGCTTTAATTTCATTAGCATTTTTGTTTTTGCTGCTGGAGCAATAAAAAATAAAGAACTTTATGCTCTCTATTAAATTGCTTTTAACTAAATTTTGTTTTTGTTTCTCGTAAGAATCTAACTTATATAGATATTATAGCAGATTTTTCCGACTTTGTAAAGAGGGCGCGTTTTTTCTGCCTGATTTACTAAAGCAATTTTATTTGCAATAATACCTGCATGATAAATCCTGAATTTCACATCGAAGAATCCAAGCGCAGCCTCGGCCGGATAATTACTTTGGTTATCTCACTTGGGTTCGTGGTCCTCCTCACCGTGGGGGCCTACTTTTACACCAAAGTAAATCAAGCGGCCTCTTCTGATTCTGTGCCCACGAGCTTTACAGTAGCCAAAGGCGCCTCTACGCGTGCGATCGGGCGCGCGCTATCCGACCAGAAAATTATAAATTCATATTGGTCGTTTGTTCTTTATGTCAAACTCCACCAAGCCGGAGATAAAATCCAGGCCGGGAATTATGTCCTGGATCGCGACATGAGTATCGCTGAGATTGTGGACGTGCTGACCGCCGGCAAAGTCATATCCAATGACAGGAAGGTGACTATTATTGAGGGCCGCAGTAACAAACAGATCGCGGCGGACCTTGAGAGCCGCAATATAGTTTCGAGCAGGGATTTCACCGGCGCTCTCGCCTCGGGAAATTTTGTTTTCAAATACAACGATATCGCCAAGCCTATGAGTTACCAAGGATTTTTGTTTCCGGATACTTATGTTGTTGCCAAAGATGCAACTGCCCAACAGTTGATCCAGAAGATGCTTGCCAACTTTGAATCCAAGATCTCCGACGAACTGGAGAAAGATATCGCCGACAAAAATCTCAATATCAAGAACACGGTCATCTTGGCTTCGATCATCGAAAAAGAAGTCGGGCGAAATACTTCCTCGCTGACCGCAGACGATATTGCACAGATGCAAAGAGAGCGGGAACTCGTGGCCTCTGTTTTTTATAATCGACTCTCAATCGGTATGGCGCTGGAATCGGATGCGACTGTCAATTACATCACCGGAAAAACCGACCGCTCGGTAACGATTGCGGACACCAAAATAAAATCTCCGTACAATACTTACCAAGTCAGAGGTTTGCCGCCGGCTCCCATCTCAAATCCCGGACTCGGGTCTTTGCGCGCGGCGATCAATCCTGCAGACACAGATTATATTTATTTTTTGAATGCACCAGATGGCACTGCTTACTTTGCCAAAACTTTGGAAGAGCATAATCTCAACCGCCAAAAATATCTGAGGTAGATAAATTCTCGAGATGGAAGCTCCGCCTGACTTTGACGGAGCTTTTTAATTGCTCTATGATCTAGACAACGTACACATAGAGATTTCCAGAGGAGGAGATCATGAGAACATTGTTGCTGACATGGGGTCGTTCTCTTGGCTCCTCTTTTCCTTTCACAAAAGAAAAGAGCCAGGACAACAGAACGACGTCCGCGGATCGCCGCACTTCGGTGAAGTGGGTCCATCGAATCATGACCATGACGCTTGTCGTCTTGACGGCGTGCTACGCGACTTCGGTTTACAACAAGCGCGAGGAAGACCAGAAGTTTGCCAAGCTGAACACCGCGATGGCGGCGCTAGAGATGGAGTTGAGCCAAGTCCGAACATCCATTCGAGTGCCCGACACCGCAGGACAACAAGCGCAGTTCAAGCAAGACTTCGCTCGAGAGATGGGACTTGTTCCCTTGAGCCTCTTGCGCAGTCGCGCAAAAAGTTTCGTCGAACTCGATGCTTACGACGATCAGGGCGCGAGTAACTACGGGACCGCAGGGTACCTTGGGAATGGGTACTTTATTACCGTCAAACACGCGGTGGTCGCCTTGGGCCAAGAAGGTCTCACGAATCCGCGTCACGTTCAGTCCATCCAGATCAGCTACAAGGGCCGCAAGCTCCTGGCACGGCTTGTCGATGCAGGTGAGGCTCAGGCAGAGGTCGATCCAGGTGACTGGGCAATCTTGAAGGTCCGCGAATCTCTAGATTTACCTCCCCTCACAATTGACCTGGCTTATGCCTTTGACTCTGTCGATCCGATTTTCCGGCTGGGGAACGATTATTCCAAGGGGATTATCCTGGCCAGCGGATATGTGGGCCAAAAAACCCCAAACGGACTGGTCACCTGCTTAACTGACGGACACCCTGGAGTCTCAGGCGGGGGAGTCTTAGATCAGGAAGGCGACTTAGTCGGCATCCCGATTGGCCGCATGCAAGGGGATTACCGGTTTTCCTTCATCCTCCCGCTGCAGCCGGAGATGTTCCGCAAGGTTCCGCATCGCGGGTAGAGAGAGTGAGAGTCTATGGCTTGCCTTAGACTCTCTTTTTTTGGTAATTTATTTATGTGTTAAAATATCTTTAAGGAGGATCGATGTTTCCACCGACCGCAATCGGGGTTGATCTCGCAAACTTGCCTGAGAAGATCCAGGTCATCACTGGCCTCATTTCCGCAGTTGTCTGTCGCGAACACTTCGCCGCAGAGATTACGCCGCAAAAAGGTTTTCCTCAGACGTACAAGTTTCGAACGTTCTTCGTTCTCTCTCTCCAATCCGCGGCTCCCGATACCACGTGCGTTCGGGACTACAAACATGAAGTTCTGCTTTCCGATCGGCCTGCCGCTCCCACCCGCCGGTTTTTGGTACCTAAGTCCCTAAGATGAGAATCTTAGGGACATTCTTTTTCCTAGCCCTAGGGTCTTGACGCGGGAGGGAAATTTGTCTATACTATGTAGGAACTCCAAAGACCTTAGCCGGCGCAAGCCTTAATCAGCTAAGCAGGAATAAGTAGAATCTAGAACATAGAATCTAGATGACTTGAACCCGCGTCTTTGGAACGCGGATTTTTTATTTTATAATTTCGGAGAATTATTTATGGCAGTAACTAGAAAAGAAAAGGAAGCAACGCTTTCTCAAATCACGGAAGATCTCAGAGCCGCGCGCGGCGTGGTCTTTGCCGAGTACCGTGGCATGAGCGTCAAAGAGATTGATGCCCTGCGCAAAAATTTGCGCAAAGAAAATGTAAAGTATCAAGTTGTAAAAATTACTCTGCTCAAGAAAGCATTGGCCTCCCTCGGAATTTCCACAGACGCATTTAACTACAACGGTCCGCTCGCTGTCGCCATCTCCAATGAGGAAGAAACTGCTCCCGCTCGCATCCTCAAACTGGCATCCAAAGATCAGCCCAAGCTCATCCTCAACGGGGGAGTGTTCAACAACAATCTCGTTGCCGCTGATGTCGTAAGTCGGCTGGCCGCACTGCCGGGCAAGGATCAGCTCCGCGCTCAACTCGTGGGTGTGATTGCCGGTCCGATCCGCGGATTGGTAACTGTGCTTTCTGGTAACACTAGAAATCTTCTTAACGTCTTAAACGCAATTAAAGAAAAGAAAGCTTAATCTTTAGGTCGAATAAGCTTAAACTAAGACCCGCCTTCGCTTAAAGCTCTGGCGGGCAGGAAGGATTATATATGGCAAATTTTGATAGTATAGTTTCCGAAATCGAAAAGCTTTCCGTCTTGGAACTTTCCGAACTCGTGAAAACTTTGGAAGATAAGTTCGGTGTTTCCGCCTCCGCTCCTATGATGATGGCCGCAGGTCCGGCCGCAGGTACAGCGACGCCCGCAGAAGAGAAGACTGAATTTACAGTTGAGCTCGCCGATGCTGGTGCCAACAAGATCAACGTCATCAAAGTCGTTCGCGAAGCTACAGGCAAAGGCCTTAAGGAAGCCAAGGATTTGGTTGACGCCGCGCCGAAAGCAATCAAAGAAAACATCGGCAAGGCTGAAGCCGAGGAACTCAAGAAGAAACTCGAAGAAGCCGGTGCCAAAGTTACTCTTAAATAAATTCTATACTCTAATTAGTGAATTTTTTAAAGCCTCTAGACAAGAGGCTTTTTTTATGCTATAATATATATAGATAAAGTAATTTCTGCTCCAAAAATAGTGCAGGAATTGCAAATCTACTCAGAAACAAAAACAAAATTCATAAGGTTTTAAAGTGAAAACGAATTACAACAACCTAACGGCTTTCGAAGCGTGCGCTATTTTTATTGCGACGATCGGTCTCGTGCTCATCGGCTTCGAAATCTACATCACCCTCCCAACTCACCAGAAGACGGCGGTCTCAGACGCGTTCGGTATGTTTGATATGCATGAACATGTGGCCAAAGTCACGGACAAAGTTCAATTCGCATATATGGTAGGGGAGGACTTCTACAATCAATTCGATTTGGCTTTCACTCAGGTCTTTAGCTACCCCGATCAGGTTGGCGTGCCAGTACTCAAATTTGCAAACTCTTTGGATACTTATTCGCAAAGTGTCGCTTACGGCTACCGAGTCAACAATGTTGACCAAGAGTCCAAAACCGGACAAATCTTGGGCGCATTTTTTGATAAAGACGCGGCGTTTGAAAGCCGCGATCAAGCCGCAGCGCGCCAGACCTATAAAATTTATAAACAATATTATTACCACGCGCCGAGCGTGGTCAAACAATTAATAAATAATTAAACGCCATGAAGAAGACATCAAAAACAAAAACAAAACAAAAATCGCAAATCTCACGCAAGGTTCGTAGCCGCAAGCCAAAGCATTATTCGGTGCACGCTTTGGTGATTGCAATCGCCTTATTGATCACAGGTGAGAGCGCGCTGATGTTGAACGCCACTGCTGCCGACTGGAAGGGAGGACTTGCGATCCTCGATGTCTCAAGCGGAGTTTCGGCAATGGCATCGGATGTCGCCTTCGTCTCACAGCCCACAGTGCAGACTGTGTCTGCCGTCAATGAGTTTTATAATCAAGCGGCCATCAGCGCTGCACAACTTTTGGATGCGTCAGCGCAGACAGAAAATACTTTTGCCTTTGTCTACGGCGTGAATGATTTTTATAAACTCTCGTCGCAAAAACTAGCCGGGCTTTTGGACGTATCCAACTACACGGATTCTTGGGGGCCGCAAGTTGCGGGCGCTTCAATCTCACGTTAAAAATTGAAAACTGAAAATTAGTTTTTAAACTATGTACTGGTTTGCTGAAAAATTATTTTACACGCTAAGCGCTGTCGTTCTAGGATCGGCGTTTTTTGTGATTCAGCCGACACAAAGGGCAGAGGTCGCAGCATTCCAGCACGAGGTCAGACAACAATTTGCGGTCGCAAGTCACCAGGTCTTCGGCGATGAGCCACTCATGGTGGACAGCACCAAATTGGTAGTCTCGTCTGTGTATGAGTTTTATATGCGATCAGCCGATGCTTTCATTGCACTCACGACACCTTCCGCAAGCCAGAACGATCTTAACATAATCATTGCCGATGTTTATAATAAGATTACTACGTCACTCGACAACCGAGAGCGGCAAGCCGCGCCTCAGGTTTTGGGAATTGAGACGGTGGAAACACAAACGATCGAGGTGCAGCCGCTAATCTTGCCTAACTTTATGCAAGAGGAGCCGGTGATGGACATCGTGCCAAGTCATCGCGAAGTTACAGCCCACCCTATCATCCAAGCCAGCCATCCTGCAGTCAACGATCATGGCATGCCTTGGGTGGATCTCCGTGACAACCAAACTGGCCAGATTTATTGTGTCGCCATATATAATGCCGAAGTAAACCGCTACCTCGGTCCATGCATTGATGAATATCACTAATTACTCGATGAAGAAAAAAATAGCAGCCCTCATTTTTGGGTTTGCTTTTGTTTTTATGCCCCAGCAGAAGGCCTTGGCTGTTACTGCTGCTGATTGCGATCCGTGGCCGGAGGCGACCGAGGCGGTCTTGGACTGTATCGACTACTACCAAAGCCACCCCGAGCAAAAAACCTATGATCCAGGCACCGATCCGGCTGATCCAGCCACTTTTCCATATAGTGGCATTGGCGGAGTCGCCGCCGGGTATTCACCCAAGAGCGATGAGGTCCTCATCATCGAAAGCCATATTGTCCGAGACGACTTCCGCCCGACATACGGCATGATGGCGGATCCGAAGACCCTGGCCATAAAAGGCACGGCGTTTCGGATTGATTCCAATGGCGGCAGCGGCAATCCCCACATTGCTTATAGCCCAGATTCCGATAAATTTTTGGTCGTTTGGGGCGACTACGGCGGCTGCGGTAACTGTCTCAATATTTACGGCCGGTTTGTCTCGGGCAGTGGAGCCCCTGAGGGTCGCGACTTTTTTATCCAATCTGGAGCGGGATCGTCTGACATTGACTACGATACCACCAATAAGCGTTTTGTAATCGGCTTTGAGCGGGGTAATGCTGTGAATTTCAAAACTGTAGCCTTAGACGGCAAACTTTCCGAAGCGCACCGAGTCATTGGCTCTTTTCATTATCAAGGACAACTTGAGGTTGCGGCCAATACTCATACCAATGAATACTGGTTTGTATATGCCACAGTCTATACCGGAGATGATACGGGAAGCGAAGATGATCGCATTTATCTGTCTAAGGTCAATGCCCAAACTTTGGCCGTGGTCGGCAGTCCAGTCCAATTGAGCGAGACCAGGCCCGGCCGCTTAGCCGTGCAAAATGGGCATGTGGCCTATTCGCCCGAAGATGGCGCCGCAGTTACCATGTGGCTCGAGCGAGGCCGCGAAGGTATCGCCGGCATGTGGGGCCGCACTGTAAGCGACGATGGTTCTATGTCTGATGTTTATCCCATAATCACGGCGGGCACGGAGCCTTATTCAGAAGGCTACGCCGCTACAAGCATCGAGTACAACCGGTGGACTCAAACGTTCTTTGTCGCAAGCGGCGATTGGGACGGCCGCGCCTGGAGCACAGAACTCGACGCAAGCGGGGCGGTATACTGGAGTAATCTTGCTTTGGATGTAACTGTTGCTTACAATAGTTGGTTCAATCGATTTTTGGGAATAAATCTCGCTCAGGCAGCACCCGGAAGTTTCAATATTGCTCAAACGGTAACTCCGTATGGGTCCGCAACTTTTGCTAGCAGGAATTATACAACCGTTGCCGGGACGACGTTCTTTAGCCCGACCGGGGTTTCAGGTCCAAATCCCGCACCTGCGCCCACTCCGACACCTCCTCCGGCGCCTGCGGCGATTAACCTCGGCTCACTTTCGATTGCGGTCAACCAAATCTATATTTGGTCGCTGGCATTGGGCGCACTCCTGGCATTGCTTATGATCGTGGTCGGCGGGTACATCACTCTCACTGCGGCCGGTAATGCTGAGCGTGCTTCGCGTGGGAAAACTTATATCACTTCGTCTTTGATCGGGCTAGCGCTATTGTTTGGGGCATATTTACTGCTCAATACCATAAATCCTGATCTGGTAAACTTCCGGTCCTTCACCACCACTCAAACCAAATAATTATGAATACAAAACGCTGGCAAACGCCGGCGTTTTTTCTTGCTGGACAGCTATTCTTAATTTCTATATCATAGTGCTTAT
The DNA here is from genome assembly GCA_019659055.1 of Candidatus Doudnabacteria bacterium. Lineage (GTDB taxonomy): Bacteria > Patescibacteriota > Doudnabacteria > UBA920 > O2-02-FULL-48-8 > JAIFWV01. The sequence goes on along the minus strand of JAIFWV010000003.1, from coordinate 64,333 downwards.
GTTCTTATAAAATAGGTAAAGGGAGGATGTGTGAGAGAAAACAAGTTACGAATAGCCGCACTGATTTCGGGTGGCGGCACTACGATGCAACGCGTCATCCAGGCGTGCAAGTCTGGAGTGCTCAACTATGCCGAGATCGTCTGTGTGGTCGCGAGTAAGCCTGAAGCTGGGGGCATTACAAAAGCCCTCGCTGAGGGTGTTGCATCCTCTGACGTCCTGGTTCACAAGCCAAAGAGTTACGAGTCATCAGACCATTTCGGAGAAGCGTTACTGCGTGAGTTCCGCACTCGTGGAGTTGATTTTGTCGCGCAGTTGGGATGGCTGCCACTTACTCCCGCGGTATTGGTGGAGGCTTATCGCAATATGATGAGCAACCAACATCCGGGACCGTTGCGACCAGATCATAGGGACTTCGGCGGCAAAGGTATGTATGGCCGTCGAGTTCATGCAGCGAGGCTCAACTTCGTTCGAGCGACGAACCGTAACTTCTGGACTGAAGCTGTTTGCCAGAGAGTGGCAACGGCATTCGATGAAGGTTCGGTTATCAAGATGAGACGGATTGAAATCCGATCAGAAGACGATACTACTGCATTGCAGGAACGAGTCCTGCCAATTGAGCACGATGTCCAGATCGAAGCGCTCGATGACATTTCACAAAACCGTGCGACCGAGCTGACCTTCAACGACGACCTCGTCCTTTCGGGTGAGGAGTCAATCCTTCAACAGGCGAAAGACGCCGCAATCCAAGAATGGCCGAACGGCTAAGGAGCGAATCACATGCAGCGAGTACTGATTATTGGCGGCGGCGGTCGCGAACATGCGATCGCATGGAAGTTGCACCAGGAAGGTCACGAGATCCACGCAGCACCGGGTAATCCGGGGATGGCGCTGTTCGCCAGGTGTGTTGCTCTCGACGCGAAGAATCACCTCTCGGTGGTCCGGTACGTCAAAGACAATGCAATCGATTTCGTAGTCGTGGGACCCGAAGCACCGCTGGGCGACGGCATCGTGGATACTTTTAACGGCCTCAATTTGGCCATCTTCGGCCCCACGAAAGCGGCATCACGGATCGAAACAAGTAAGTACTGGTGCTGTGGGTTGCTGGAAGACGCGCGCGTTTCCATTCCGTTCACTTCATACTTCGCAAGCTTCGCGTCAATGCGAGAGGAGGTGCAAGGGACCCATGGCCGTATTGTGATCAAAAAGAGCGGCCTTGCGGCTGGTAAGGGTGCGGAAGTAATTCGGATGGCATCCGATCTACCAGGTGCGCTGGCCAGACTCGAAAGGCTCGAGGACGATCAGTATTTGGTTCAGGAAATGGAAGAAGGACCAGAACTGTCGTTCTTCGTACTCACTGACGGCGACGACTTCCTCTTCGGCGGTTCGGCGCAGGATTACAAGCCTCTCCACTCGGGCGGTCCGAACACGGGTGGTATGGGCGGATTTTCGCCGCACCCGATCCTGACGGCAGAGCTGAAGACACAGATCGAGGAGACGATCGTCCGTCCGACGATCAAGGCGCTGGCAAACTGCGGATGCCCTTACAAGGGCGTCATGTACTTCCAGCTGATGATCACGAAGCGTGGTCCTGTGGTCATCGAGATCAACTGCAGGTTCGGGGATCCCGAGACGCAGTTGCTAATGCCGCTACTTGACTGTGAGTTGCTTCCTCTATTGCAAGCGACTACAAAGTTCGGGTTCCTGCGAATGTTCGAGGCCAAGTTCAAACCGGAGGTCGCTGTAGGAATTGTCATGGCGTCCGAGGGGTATCCGGATAAGCCGATTACTGGGCGGGCCATCATTGGTCTCGATCTTGGACCAGAACATGTTGGTCCCAACGATTACGCTCACGTTTTCCATGCAGGAACCAAACTCGTTGACGGACAGGTGGTCACTTCAGGAGGACGAGTGCTTACCGTCGTGGGAACAGCCCCGGACTATTACACCGCGAAGAATGTCGCGATGAAAGCGGTCAGCTTGATCAAATTCGAAGGGGAGTATCATCGAGAGGATATCGCAGACGAGGTCATAGCAACCGAAACCCGCGGGTAACAAAAAAGAGCTGTTGCACTTTGCAGCAGCTCTATTTTTTTATTTTAGAAAGTTATTGATAATAGTTTATTCGAGTCGAGGATATAGATATTGCGGCTCTGCTCATCGACGTAGAAGTCTTTCATGTCGGTGGCGTTGGGGAAAAAGATTTGCGTCACCAGGGCGCCTTGCTTGTTGTATATGAGCAGGCGCTTTTTTGCCGCTTCCAGAATGTAGAGATTGTTGGCAACAAACAGGCGATTGGCAGAGGTGAGTTCGTCAGTCGGCTGAGTGATGCTAAACGAAGTCAAATTGCCAGTCGTGTATTTTTTGAGGCTCGTGGCGGAGAGGAGGTAGACATCGGTATCAACTCCCAGATCCACAACCTTGCTTGTGTCCACGGAAGCCTTGAGCAGGGGCACGGGCGCGTTTTGAGTTTGCTTAGAAAAAATAATCCGATAAATTTGGTTTGCGGTGCGATCAATCGTATAAAGCCTATCCGGCGAAAGGAACCGGAGGCGGGAGAGATCGGTTTTGGGGTAAACATGCAAGAGGCTGAATTGGCTCTGCGCCGTATCGATGAGATACATTTCGGAGCTGGTGATAACAACGTTGCCAGTATTAGGCACATTCACAAGGCCGCGGATTTCTCCGATCTTATTGAGCAGGAACAAATCCTTGCCCGAGGCATCACTTGCTGACGTATTATAAGTGGTCACGTTACCCGTGGATTGATCGGCAATCACAAACCCTTTGCCGGCGCGGGCAAGTTCCGTAGCCGGATGTTTGAGAGTGAGCAGGGTCGTGGGATTGTTGACGACAGTGATGTGGTTGATGCGATTGGCCAGATCCGAAACCTTGGGCTGGTATTCTGTGTAGGCCGCGGGGCTTGCGTCCTTGAGGCTTGCAAGTTCCGACTGAATGCTTGTGAGAAGCTTGAGGGCTTGGTCTTGGTTACGATAGATAAGTGCGGATTCCGCATCCTGTAAATTTTTGTCGAGCTGATTGATGACTTGCTGGGATTGGCTTACGGTCTGCTTGCGGTGTTTGCGCACAGCATAGACGACGATGTTTGAGGCAAACAAGATCAAGAAGATAAGGAAGCTCACCAGGAAAAATTTGGCCCAGGCCGAGAGCTGCTGCCAGAACCCGAGTTTCGGGATATGGAAATTGAATTTCGGCAAAGAAAATTTCGGAATTTTGCCAAAAATTTGCGAAGGTGCGGCTTTGAGTTTGGCGCCTAGGGGAACTTTGGCCGGGGCCGGGGCATAGATCATAGATTCCACTGCAGACTCTGACGCCGGTGTTCTGATTGGTTCCGGAGTAGGTTTGGGCTTGCTTGCCATAACCTCAGGCACAGGCTCGGGTTCGGGCGCGGGTTGTTCGGGTGCGGTTAAAGGTTGACTTGTGGTTTCAGCGGGGATTGTGGCGGCCGCCGTAGCTTTGGACAGGGTTACGAAGAAGCTTGCGAAGCCTTCTTGGTCACCGGCCGTGTCTTTGAGGATTTTGGATACTCTTTCCGAAACTTGGGCGGCATCCGATGACTCCGCCATCATGCGATTGAGGTTTTGCAGGGCGACGTAATTAAAAAGATTGGAACTGGTGAGCAGAAGGATGTCTGCGCCTTTGAGTTTGCCTGAGGTGAAATTCGAAAAAGTCTTAAGCGGGTGCAAGCCGCGCTTTTCCGGGTTGAGGATTTCCAAAAACTCGCCGGAGCGATACAGCATGGCGGTCATCTGCCCGGTGTTGGCCAGAAAAATATTGTCCGAGGTTTTGAGTACGACCAAGGCTGAGAATTTGCCGAGCCAGGATTTTTTACCCGAGTGGGCAAGGTCGGCTAATTCCTGATTGATAGCCGCAAGTGACGTCTCAAACAGGGATTCGCCCGTGAGTTTTTTGTTTTCCTGGAAAGTGGTCAGGATTATCTCGGAGATTCTCTTGAGGTCGGTACTTTCGGTCCTTTTTTGGATTTTGACCAAATCGGCTATCACAAAAAGGTGCGAGTTGTTATTTAAAACCTCGTCGATGAGAATAAGCGAGACCTGGCTTGTGTCCGCAGGCAAGTAGTAAATTTGATTGATTTGTGTGTCTAGCCGCGCCATAACGTGGCTTTTATTATAGCATAAATCGCAAGTTTTTACGACTTTTCGGATCCTGACCCTGTCTTGTGATATAATAGTCCCACGACCCTCAATTTTAAATTAAACTCCACTAATGCTGGCCCAGCTTCTTGCATCCAAACCCAAAAGTAAACTCATAAATCTGCTCTTGGCCCACCCGGAGCGGAGTTTTTCGCCGACTGAACTCAGAGTCTCCACTGGAATTTCGGCGCCGTTTTTGAAAAAAACCCTCAAAGAGCTGTTTCGGATGGAATTCATAACCTCCATAGAAAAAAAGAAGCACCGCTACTTCCAGGTCAACAAACACTTCTCACTTTACCCTGAATTATTGAACATGCTTCGCAAAAACAGAAGCATTCCTCAGGATCAGCTGGCGCGCGCCGCGCTCAAAGTCGGGGAATGCCGGCTGATTGTCTTTACCGGTATTTTTGCCGGCCGGCCGCGGATCGAGACCGATATTTTGTTTGTCGGCCGAATCTCTGCCCGTAAACTGGAGCAATTTTTACAGCTGGCCGAGAAATTTGCCGAGCAGGAGATCAGCTACTCAGTTTTTACCGGCCCCGAGTATGAGTACCGGCTGAGTATGAACGACCGGTTTATCAAAAACATCCTCGAAAACAACCCGGCCGTGATCTTGGATAAAACTAAAACCCGGACTCCATTGCGCCTGCGATAATTCCAACATATGGACCAGATTATCTCTATTTATAAGCAATTCCTAAGTTTTTTTCCGGGAAGCATCCATGGTATCGTGTCTTTGGTGCTGGCGGTGTTGATTGTCTATTCTATATACAAAGTCCTCAAGCATAATTTCATTTGGCTCATACTTTTGATCATCTTACTCCCTGCTTCACAACCTATACTAAAAAACATCTGGGACTCGGCGGTAAATTTGGTTAAATTTCTCTTGACCAGGGGTTGACGAAGCGGGTTCAATCGTATAAAATTACTTTACAATTAATGATCAGGCCACAAGTTTGATCGAAGGAATTATACAATGTCAGACGAAATTCTAAACCAGGTTGACGATGATACAACTGGTGATGCCACTGTTCCTGCTGCCGGTGAAGAAACCGAAAAGCCGGAAGAAGAGACTGCCGCCACCGAAGACACTGGAATGTAATAAGAGACTGCCTCGATTTGGGGCAGTTTTTTAGTGGACAACCTCAGTGTGGGGAATGTTTCACCCAGGTTGATAAATATTGTGCAATTTGTTCTAATAAGGGCTTAACTAAGCCCTTTTTTTGTTTGGAAATGCTAGATTCTTACCCCTTTGACTGATGGTTAATAGTGGGTTACTATTAAGTGTAAATGGAGTGATGTGGATAAGAGTGGGGAGAAGTGGAGAATTATCGCATTACAAGATAATTGCTAGGAATTGGCAAGGATATAAAGAAAAAAAGTAAATGTTTATAGGTGAATACAGCCTCAGCATGGATAATAAGGGCCGAATGGCCGTCCCGGCAAAATTTCGAGCATCTTTGGGCTCGGGAGCTGTGCTGACGCGCGGTTTGGACAACAGTTTGTTTCTCTATCCCAAGAAGCAATGGGATGAGATCGCCGGTAAGCTTTCCCGTCTGCCCATCTCACAAGCCAATTCTCGTGCCTTTGCCCGATTGATGCTGGCCGGAGCCTGGGATATCGAAATCGACAAGCAAGGCCGGATGATGGTCCCTGAGTATTTGCGGAAATTTGCCGGTATCACCAAGAAAGTCGTGGTCGCCGGGCTTTATGACCGTCTTGAGATTTGGAACGAGGAAGCCTGGAACGAATACAAAGCCAACACCGAGCAGGAGAGTTCGAGTATTGCCGAAGCCTTAGGAGAACTAGGAGTTTGAAATTTCTAATTAACCTAATTGATCTAATTTCTAATGCTTTAGATCAATTAGAAATTAGTAATTAGTAATTTATGCATCATGTCCCTGTACTTCTAGATGAGGTCGTAAAGTATCTCAAGCCTGAAACCGGTGACCGTTTTATCGACGGCACGGCCGGTGATGGCGGATACATTAAAGAAATATTGAGGATAAACCCAAGTGCCAAAATTTTGGGTATCGATTTGGACCAAGTTTCTCTGGACAAGCTTTCTATGCAGCTTGCCCAAGGAAATTTGAGCCAACGATCAGAATTGGTTCAAGCAAATTTTCGTGATATCAAGCGGATAGCCCAAGAAAAAAGTTTTGTCCCAGCCGCAGGCGTCTTGCTCGATCTCGGATTTTCCTCATCCCAGCTCGACGATCCCGGGCGCGGCTTGTCGTTTCAGACCAATGGCCCGTTGGATATGCGTTTTGACCCGCATCAGAAATTGACTGCCAGGGTCGTGGTTAACACCTACCACAAGCCGGATCTAGTACGGATATTTAAAGATTATGGGGAAGAGCGCTTAGCGGCAAAAATTGCGGAAGAAATTATAATCTGCCGGAAGAAGCAGGAAATTACGGACACGAGAGAATTACTGGCTGTGATTGAATTGGCACTTCCGAAGCCTGTGAAATACAAAGTTGCCGACTACGCCAGAAGGATCTTCCAGGCTATAAGGATTGAAGTCAACGACGAGCTCAATAGTTTGAAAATCGCGCTTCCTAATATTTTTGAAATTTTGGAACCGGGCGGACGCATGGTAATTATTTCTTTTCATTCTCTAGAGGATCGCATCGTTAAAGAATTTTTCGTAAACATGGCGCGCGGATGTATATGCCCGCCAGATTTCCCGCAATGCGTCTGCGGCAAAAACCCCCAGGCCAAAATCCTGACCAGGAAACCTGTCACGGCAACTGTTGGTGAGATCGAGAACAACCCCCGCAGTAAACCAGCAAAACTAAGGGCATTAAAAAAGGCGTGAAACGTGTAGCGTGAAGCCTGAAGCAAAATAGCCAAAATTAAATTCGACTCGCGATTCACGTTCCAAGCTTCGCGATTCACGATAGTAGGCGGCAAATGCGAGATTTATCGCACCAAAACACCCAACCAAAAACTCATCATAATTCCACCAACTTGCAGGTCAATCTCGGATTGCTGAGTCTGACTCTGATGTTGGCCTTAGTTTATATTTTTTCCGCAAACGCCATGGCGACCACCGGATTTCAAATCAAGAAACTTTCAGTGGAGCTTTCCGATCTCGAGGCTCAACACAAGAAATTGGAACTTGAGAATTCGACTCTACAAGCAGTCTCGACTATCCAGCAAAAAACCGCCCAGCTCAACTTTGTCCCATCGACCAGTGTTAGCTATATCAAAGATGATAATTTTGCCCTAAAATAGCATGGGGATTCCGCAATGAGGCCAAACCAGAAGACCAATTCTATTGTTTCGACTTATTCTTATAGCATAAGAATTTTTTTTGTATTGGGATTGATTACGTTATTTATCGCAGCAGTCGCGGCAAAGCTCTATAATCTCCAAATCGTTGACCACGAGACATATCTAGCCCTTGCGGCCAGCCAGCATGGTGAATTTACCCTTATACCTGCCAAGCGCGGTGAAATTTATCTGACCAACGAAAAAAAATCCCAAAAAGTTTTGGTCGCGACCAATGTTGCCAAACCTCTAGTCTATGCTTCGGGCAAGCAAATGAGTGAGTCGGACAAAGCTTTTGCGGCCGGCAAGCTCGCTCCAATTTTAGGAATGACCAAAAGTGAAATTCTGGATAAGATTACGGGCGGCAGTCAGAATTATGTGCCGCTCAAGCGCCAGCTTTCAGATGAGGATGAGCAAAAAATCAAAGACCTTGGCCTCACAGGTATCCACTTTGATTCAGAAGACGTGAGATTTTATCCGCAGAATAATCTCGCCAGCCAAGTTTTGGGATTTGTGGGGTTCACCGACAAAAATGATACCAAAGAAGGCCGTTATGGAATCGAGCGTGAGTTTGAAAAGCAATTGGCCGGCCGGGCCGGAATCGCAAGCGAGACTGGGACTGCCCAAGGCCCATTGGATGGTAGTGATGTTTATCTAACCTTGGATCCGGCGATCCAGTTTAAATCCCAGCAAGTTTTGGAAGCAACAGTCAAAAAACACGGCGCCGATTCGGGCAGTGTCATAGTCGTGGATCCCAACACAGGCGCGATCCTGGCTATGGCCAATTACCCGGACTTTGATCCGAACAATTACGGCAAAGCCGCAAATGTGGCTTATTATAACAACAACGCCATTTATTCCGACTACGAGCCCGGTTCGATATTTAAAGCTATCACCATGGCCGCGGGGCTAAATGAGAACGCGGTCGGGCCGCAATCAACTTATGTTGATACCGGATCAATCCAAGTAGATGACCGCGTGATTAAAAACTCGGACCCAACTCCGCGCGGCGTGCAGACCATGACTCAGGTCTTGGATGAATCGCTTAATACCGGAGCGGTGTATGTCCAACAGCTTATCGGCCGCGATAAATTCCGCCAGTATGTGCACAAGTTTGGCTTTGGCAAACCCACCGGCGTGGAACTTCCGGGCGAAGGCAATGGTGATCTTGGCCAGCTGGATAAAAAAGGCGATATTTTCCTGGCCAACATGTCGTTTGGCCAAGGTATGACCGTCACCCCAATCCAGATGATTCAGGCCTACACCGCAATTGCCAATGGCGGCGTGATGGTCCGGCCATACGTCGTGGACAAAATTGTCCACCCCGACGGCAGTACTGAACAGAAGTCCAAAGCGGAGCTCGGACACATCTTGGACGTGAAGGCGGCCAGTACGCTTTCTGCTATGCTTGTGGATGTGGTGGAAAACGGCCACGGTAAAAAAGCCGCGGTCCCGGGATATTTTATCGGGGGCAAGACCGGTACCGCGCAAGTGGCCTACAAAGACAGATCAGGCTATGATCCCAACAAAAACATCGGGACTTTTATCGGCTTTGGGCCTATGGATGATCCATCATTTCTCATGCTTGTCCGTATCAATGAACCCAAAGACGTGGCCTTTGCCGAAAGCTCGGCGGCACCCGCCTTTGGCGAAATCGCAAGCTTTATACTAAACTACCTGCAAATACCTCCTACTAGATAAATTATGCGGAAAATCCTTGAAGAAATTTTGGCAGCATTTGCCAGGCTCTGCCTGGTCTTTCATAAACCCCTGATCATCGGTATTACGGGCTCGGTCGGCAAATCTTCGACCAAAGAAGCCATAGCCCACGTCCTGCGGACCAAATACAAAGTCCGATCAAGCCCTGGTAACCTCAATAGCCAGCTCGGTCTGCCTTTGGCTGTGCTTGGATTTGAAAAATCGGGTAACTATGAACGCAATCTGGCTACAGCTTTCGAATGGGTAGGGATTTTGATCACAGGGTTTTTCCGGATTTTTCAGACCAATTTTCCTCAAGTGCTGGTGCTCGAGATGGGGACCGACCGACCCGGAGATATTTCTGAGCTTTTGAGCATTGTCGGGAACTTGGATGTTGCGTTGATCACCGACATTGGGATTAGCCACTTGGAATTTTTTCGTTCGCCAGAAGCCCTCAAGCGGGAGAAATTGTCCATACTTTCGGGGCTCAAAAATTCTGGCACGGCCGTGCTCAATGCCGACAACGAAAAAGTTATGGAAGGTAAAGCCAAATCTCAAAGCATAAGTTATGGGTTCAGCGAAAGCGCCGATGTCTCGGCCAAAGATTTTCAGATTACAAACAAGAATGGGGTATTCGGAATAAGTTTTAAGGTCAGCTACAAGGGGACGCGCCTGCCTTTCTTTTTGCCCAACGCCGTAGGCCGGCCAGCCGCGTATGCGAGCCTCGCCGCCGCCGCAGTGGGATTATCCATGGGATTGCATTTGGTAGAGATTGCTCAGGTCTTAGAAAAATTTGTGGGGCCGGCCGGCCGATTGAAACTGATTCAAGGCAAACACCAGACCACGATCATAGACGATACCTACAACGCCGCGCCAAGTTCCATGATTGCCGCCCTCGAGGTCCTGGAAACTCTTGGTGTGACTCGAAAACTGGCCGCCTTGGGCCACATGGCTGAGCTCGGCAACCAGACCGAAGCTGGGCATCGCCAGGTCGCCCAAAAGATTGCTGAGAGTGGGATAGACATTTTGTTCTTGGTCGGAGAAAAAACCAAGATTATTCAGGATGAATTACTTCTGCGAAAATTTACAGGCAAGGTCGTTTGGTTTGCGGATTCAATGGTAGCGGCACCAGAGATTAGCCAAGAGCTCCAGAGCGGCGATGTTATACTGGTGAAAGGCTCGCAATCGGCCCGCATGGAAAAAATCGTGAAAGAGATAATGCTTGAACCCCAAAAAGCCAAAACGCTATTGGTTCGGCAGAGCTCACAATGGCTTAAGTAAAACCCATGCGGTAAATTTGAAGCATGAAAGGCTTCAAATTTTATCTGCTTATATATGGCATCTTTGGTCTGATCACGATCGGAATTGCTGAGCGTGGGAAACCCGACCAGGTCCCAAAGCCGGACACGCAAGCAACTGTGGTAAAGACTGCGTCTGCGGCAAAAATTTTTAAGAAAAAAATCGTTCCCAAAAAATCTCAGGTTCCGACCCCGGCTCCAGTTGTGCCAAAAACTGAACAGCCCAAACCTGAACCCCCAGCGCCGCAGCAAGCCGATGATGATGCGGATACTCAGGCTCCCGAGCCTCAGGATTTATTTATGGTTCCACCGAAACTCGAAAAAGACCTTGAAAAATTGGAAAACAAAGGCAAATCCCGAGGCAAACACGAGAAAGTAACAAAATACCTTTTATCTCGATAAATACTGCAATAGGAGAGAAAGGTACTTTATTTATGAAAAAGCAGATAATCGCAGTTGCATTGGGCCTGAGCATGGTTGCACTTCCCGTTTTTGCACATGGGAATGAAAAACAAAAAGCAAGCGAACATGCCAACATGGAAAAAGGCCGCAAGCTTGGAATCTTCAAGAATCTGGGAGACAATATTCTTGATACGCAGTTTGTGGTTGTGGGTTCGGTGACTACTGTGGGTACCAATACCTTCACAGTCAAAGCCACCGCATTGGCTCACGTTGCGAACATTACCAACAGTTTGGTAACTATAAAGACTGACGCCAACACCAAGATTTCAACCCCGGTTGCCGTAGGACAAAACGTTGTGGTCTTCGGTAATGTTTCCGGTACCGATCTTTTGGCATCCAACGTGAGACTGGTAAATTCTTCTGAGAACAAGAAAGAAGAAGCCAAGAAAAGCATGGTTATGGGTAAGGTGACTGCCAAGACCGGTAATTCGATCACTATTACAAACACTCTCACCAACACCAGCAAAACGATCACCACTAATACCGATACGACTGTGAAGATTGATGGCGAGACCAAAACTCTTGCTGATATCAATGTCGGGGATTCCGGATGGATCAAATTCAAAACTATGGGTACGGATTTGATTGCCAAAGTAATCCACCTCTTCAGATAAATAGAATCTAGAATCTAGAATTTGGAATCTAGTAAAGACCCTGGAATATCCAGGGTCTTTTTGTAATCCGTTGGTCCATTTCGAGTCGAGCGAGAAATCGCTTTTAAAGAGGGATCTCTCCCTGCGGTCGAGATGGAAAACCTTAACTCCCGCTTCCTAGCTTCCCAGTTTCTGCTTCAGATACACCAGTGACCCTTCGATGCCGGAATGGTCGCCCAAAGTGGCTTTCACCACGCGCGGAAGCTTGGGGTAGATTTTCAAAACTTTGTAGAGCAACAGGCTCACCCGATCGATGTTCACTTGGGCCTGGAGAATCACACCCCCGCCCAAGACTATAATGTCTGGCGACCACATGACAGTGATATTGTTGAGTCCTACGGCCAATTCTTGCTCGAATTCGTGCCAGTAGGCCGGGTCCTCGAGCTCCGAGGCTTTCTTGTGATAAATCTGCATGATCGTGGTCCCAGAAATTTCCTGCTCGAGGGTTTGGTCTTTGGCCACGACCATGTGGCCAGGCTCAAATCCGATGCTGTTGGCATCGATTCTACCTGCAACGATCCTTGAGCCGCCAATCCCAGTGCCCACGGCCAGGTAGGCCACAATTTTGTATCCATGGCCGGCGCCTCGTGCGGCTTCACCTAAGCCCGCCACTGCCGTGTCGTTTTCTAGAAAGATAGGGCAGTCAGCGATTGTTTGGAACTTCTGATCTAGGGGTTTGTTTACCCATTGCGGCAAATGCGGAGCATTCACAAGCATAGTTTTTTCTGCGTTAAACGGCCCGGCGATGCCGCCGGCGATGCCATCGATCTTCTGGCCATTGGCAAGATCGTTCACCATTTTTTTGTACAAAGTTATGGCGTCGTCTAGATTTTGTGGTGTAGGTTCGGTTTTGGTGTCAGATATGGCACTTCCATCGATTGAGGATGCAAATCGCGTCGTGGTCCCGCCAATATCAAAAACAATATACATGCCCTCATTATACACCCGATCTATTGATTTATGTAGTCGCCGTTTTCTGATTCCTCGAGTTTATGGATGAGTTCCGTAATCTGGTCGTCGCTGAGATCCTGATATCTATGGTGCAGTTCCTTCCAGGTGATCCGGTCCTCATCGGAGATAGATTCCGCCGCATCGCGCAATCCTTGGTACCATTTGAGTTCCTCGACAATCGCCTCGATGTCGCCATCAACCAGAGCCCGGGATCGTATATCTATAAGATGCTGGATCACAGGGTCTGTCTCTTCGTTTAGTTCCGGCACGCCGGGTAAAATTGTTTCGTATTCCATGAATTAAAAATAACCTCCGAGAGCAATTTTGTAAATTGGATAAAAAAAGGCAGGACTACTTGGGTCCTGCCAAAATGTAGCAAAGGTGGGGAACTAGCGTTCGTAAGCTGTCATGGCCATGACACCGGCCAGGGCCCAGCCCTGAACCTTGTTGCCGGTGTTGGGTCCCATGGGGTGCCGGAACTCCGCGTACTTGCCTTGGTGGTGGCTGAAGAGCTCCATGCCCGGCGTACCAAAGTGATCAAGAGCGGTGAGCAGGCCGTTTGCGACCAGGCTTGCGTCGGCCTTGAATCCATGATTGCGCAGGCCGATGTAGCTGAGGACGGTATCGTGCGTCCAGATACTGCCGTTGTGATACTTGGACGGATCGTAGCGCGGGGAATCAGCCGAGAGCGTGCGGATGCCTCCTTCCGGATCAAACATATCTCGCGCCATGAGCCTTTTGACGATTTTCTCCACGCCACGATGCGAAACGACTGCCTGAGCGGGCTTGTGATCCCAAGCGTCGTTGAGCGATGCCCACAGAAGGTGGCCCATGCTCGAGCGGACGTCCTCATCTGTGCGGCCGGAACCATCGAGAATCGACGCCAGATGATCCTCCCTTTGGAATTTATCCCAGGTGAGGTCTTGCAGACGGGCGGCCATGGCCGCCAGTCCTTGTGCCAATTCGGGTTCGGACTCGCGGAAGTACTCGACCCAGAGGCTTGCGGCCAGAAATCCGTAGCCTTGGACCTCGATCGGTGCCACCGGATACACGATCTGGTCGCCGATAGATTCCGCGCTGTCGGTCCAGCTCCAGACTACCAGACCGCCGCTTTTGCGCTCGGGCGGGACGAAGTAATCCAGCAGTCCGTCGCGATTGGTATCACCGAACTTGAGGATAGCCCGTACCGCCGCTCTCACGCTGTAGAGAATGTCCTTGAGAAAGACGTCGTCGCCGGTCAATTGCCAATACCTGTACATGGCAATGAGGTAAAGGTATGTGGAATCGACCGACTGGTAAATCCGCATCACGTCGTCGTCGTACGTCGGCCATTGGGGATCGAGATCGCGGGTGAGGTGCTCGTGGTGCTCGGTCCGCATCTCGTGGATAATCCACCCCGGCCGTTCGCCAGTCTCGAGATTGAACGACCGCCCCTGTGTGTCGGCCAGCTTCTCCAGCGTCCGCCGGACGTTTGGCAGGAGACTTCTGTCGTCGGTGATGCGGATGTAGTCCATGACAAACATCGAGATGTGAAGTGAATCCCGGCCGAAGAGGCATTTGTAACTGCCATGGCCGGTGGTGTCGTCGCCCGAGGCGTAGAACCAACCCTGGGGCGAGATGCACTTCGTGGTGAGTAGCTCGCTGGCCTGGGCTTGCAACTGGGCGAGGTTGATCTGTAGTTTCTCCACTTGCTCCTCCTTGGAACATGTCGAAAAGAACAAAGCTAACTTTATCAAAGCACGATTCAGGGTCAATTGGATGTTGTCGCAATTCTTGAATGTTTTTGTTGATTTTTGGGTGCCGAAAAGATATAATACATTGTAATTTAGGCCTCATCGTCTAACGGCTAGGACGCACGGTTCTCATCCGTGTAATAGGGGTTCGATTCCCCTTGGGGCTGCCAATTGAGATTTTAGGTTTCTTAGCACTAACAAATTTTTATATGCAACAGGACTATGGTCGAAGTTATATACCACCTGAAGAGCGATTCAAAGACTATCAGGCAAAATTTGAACAAATCACTACAAGAGGCGATGGGAGTCTAGAACTGGGAGAAAAATTTAGAACTGAAGATATAGACTTTGGCTCAGCTTTAGATCATATCAAAATTCACCAAAGCGGCGAAGTGGCGGGCAGCCAGTTCAATGGGGATGTTATTCAAGGATCTGATGATTTGAAATATTTATTGAAAAAAACCTTACCTTCCACTTTGCAATACGATCAATACGGAAGAGCCGAGCTGACCGTTGAATTAAATACCGATTCACCTCTTGGTTACAGCGGTGTAAAAAGTATTGAAGAAATTCAATCCACTTTCCCAGATGCCGAGATCCAAAAAAGGACTCGAACACCTGGTGGGACTGAAGATATTGTAGACGGGATGGAGGGGGCTTGGTATCCAGAAACTGCACGAACTGATAAGGGCTGGGAGATCATCAAAACTGAAGATGGAGATATAAAAAATCCTAAAGCAAAATTTGAACCGAAAGCCAATATCGCTAAAGTACCAAAAGAAAAATTTCAAGATGCTGCTCAGACTAAAAAAATTACAGTCATCATTCAAAAAATTGAAAATAAACCAACAATTTTGACTGTCTTTCCTGGTGACAATGCGCCAGCTTATCCAGCGCGCATTAACACTGAAGGGTATAAAGCCGATTCTACAGGCGATAGCAAAGAGTCCAGGTTCTGGAATACTCATGTATTTATCGAAGCTAAGTAGTAAGAGTATGGAAACCGAAAGACCCAAGATCGAACATCCAGAATCAAACGAAAAACCTTCTCGATTAATACGAGAATTTTTAGATACACATCCCAATGCCACGTTTGAAGAGATGAATTCTCTAACAAGCTTGGTTGAACCCGAAGTGGATCTTTACGCATCCAGAAAATTTAGACAATACGAGGATGCTCATGTTTCAAGGGTTATAGACCAAGCAACCTCCATAGGAGAACGGCCCACTACGGAAAGCGGTCGTTCATATTTTACCGCAGAAGCTCCATTCTATCTATATGAATCGGAAAAAAAGACCGATTCCTTTGCAAGATTAACTGTATACAAAAAAGCAATTGTTGTCGTAGAAAACAAAGGAGACAATTTGAACGTACACTTAGCAGGTATAAAAGAAGGTGGTGTGTATGCCTCCGCCGAGAAAATATATGAGCGTCGGTACGTTCAGCAAATTGCTGAGTCAGCCAATCCGCTAGAATCTTTAAAGAAGTTAGAAGAAGATGAAAAAGTTAGAAACTCAATGATGGCATATTCCCGAGAAATGATGCGCGCATTTACTAAGAGTTATAATACTATATTTTCGGAAGAACTGGCCTTAACGGAAAAGATTGAACAAGTGAGGGGAGCTGTTGAAAATTTCCCGCCCCAGAGTGTAATAAAAGAAATTTTACAAACCATACCTCAAGATTTAAGAAGCTTCATAAATCCATATAAGGATTTTACTATAGAAGAGACTCTCAAAGAGTTGGTGGCAAAAGGATCTCAGATGGATTCTCACCGATTTGATTTACATAGAGCTATTGAATATTTTGGATATAAGTTTGGCAGTGGAATGAATAAGAAAGAGATAGATAAGGCAATTTTAATTGATCGTTGTCCAGATAAACTAGAGAGTAAAGGTGGTAGATACGTTGGGGTTATCAAAAATCCTACCGGAGTATATTATTTGTTTGGCACCGAATCGGATTATAGCTATGAGGGGCGCGGTAGAGACAAAACTGATAGACGACTTATCGAAAGCATTTGTGCAGAAATAAATTCTAAATTTGGGTCGACAACAGCTTCATTAGATGACAAACAAGGAGGCAGCACTCATACATATTGGAGACAAGTTGGGCTTGCGATTGATAATTTACCAAAAGACGAAGAATCTCTAAATCAGATTAATCAGATAATTCAAAGACATATTGATGAGGCAGATTCGGGAACTAAATAGTTTGGAATTAATGGTTGTTGTTCTGGCAACAAAGAAGATTTCTACGAAGAAGTCTTTTTTGTTTGCATAGCGTTATCATTGACAAAATCACGAAAAAGGAGTATAATTAAGCGTTAGTGTCAACAATTGAAACCTGGTATTTAAGCCTTAAATATTAGCTTTCCTTGAAAAGATTCAGGAGGAAAGAATTGCTGAAAATCTATATTGCTCGTCATGGGCAGAACGTGGATAATGCGAACGGGATCCTCAACGGTCATCGCAATGAACCTCTTACTCCGCTTGGAATTAAGCAAGCACATCAACTGGCAGTCGGTATCAAGGACGCTGGTCTAGCATTCGACGCTGTCTATACTTCGCCGCTTTGGCGCGCGAAGGAGACGGCGGAGATCGTATGTGAGACGCTCGGGATTTCTATGCCAGGCATGCTTGGCCCGGAAGTCCTTGACTCACTTATCGAACGCGACTTCGGCGTCATGACCGGAAAGAAGGCCTCCGAAATCGAAAAGCTCTGCGCTCCCGACATCGTGAAGACGGACACGATCACTTATTTTCTGCATCCACCTGGTGCGGAAACGTTTCCAGATTTGGTGGAGAGAGCAAAACGTGTCATCGACGACATCACGACTAAGCACAAAGGCGGTTCTGTCCTCTTGGTCACGCATGGCGACATCGGCAAGTCGCTTTACTGCGCTTACTACAAGCTCAACTGGCTCGATATTCTCACACAGTTCCATTTCGGTAACTGCGAACTCCTGCTTTTAGCAGAAGACGCAAACCCGAATGAACCGCACGTTGTGAAAATCGAGCAGTACAACCATTGAGGTAACGATGAGCAAACGCAAAAGGAAGCCGGAGCCTAACAAGGTTCCAACATCCAGTCGAGGGTCTGTACTCCGATGGCCGCTGCTGGGCTTGCTAATTTTCTTGGTTGGAGTGATTGTCTACTTCAACCTTGGAGGTCTGATGGGTAGAGACGCACGAAGGCGGCAGGCTATAATGGCCGACAAGCTTGTCTCAATGAATTTTCTGACTCCTATCGTGGTCATCGACCACAAGGATACAGAGGATAAGGACCTGTTCTTGCCGCTGGCACAGTTACGAACTCAGCTTCCGAAGTACCTCTCTGATCCCCAGATCGGCAAGTCAGCTCAAGCTGTTCTCGCGAACCTCAGTGAATACGAGGCGTTTGCAAAACAGCAGTTCGCCACAGCAGCTGGTATGGAGATCGATTACATCGGAATCTACCATATCGGCGGCGATGACAACGATCCGGTCTTCCGGCGCAGTCAAGCCGAACAGAAAGAACTCCTCGAGCACTATCCTTACGACATCATCAGTTGGGAAGGAAGTTCATCGGATCACGTTACGTGGGACAGTCTGGCCGACGAAGCAATGGCGGAAGCAAAGAACATGGGAGTCACTGTCACTCGCCAAGCAATCATGAGGGCGGTTCGTACCAAGACCGAGTTGGACGGTGTGTTGATGTACTACGGTCAGCATCCGAAAGCCAACCTGACCGGCGGTGAAGATCCTGCGTTACTCAATCTGAATGTCGTCATTCAAGAGCTGTCTGGCATGAGTAAAGTCCGTGCGGCAGAACTTGAAGAGCTCACACGCTCCGTGGTTGCGGCTCGAAGCCTGATCGCACTGGCTCGAATGATCAGCCAGATGAGGTTGCAAAACCTCCACACTGGTGTGATCGTGATGGGCTATGGTCATGCACAGGATTTTAATACCCTGTTTGGTACGCTGGGTACGAAGTCTCGTATCTTTGCAGCAATTTAGACAAGTGCCGTGGGTTCTACAACAGAACTCACGGCCTCACTTCTTAGATTTTAATTAGAATTGCTGAATTTATTTCAGCATCATTCGTGAATGATCCTGACCTTCGTCAGGAATTCGATTTAAGTCTGTGAAGTGAAAGATATTTGAACATTTGTCCAGGAGGACCAATGAGATTCGTTTTCGCCCAGGTGCTGGCACTGGTTTTGGCTTCAGCTCAGTACAAACAGCCGCCAGTGGTGGTGATGGATCCCAAGGATGCCATAGCGTTGGTGAATCAACTGTTTGGCGCCATCCAGCCCGCGCTCCCGGAGAATTCATACATGCCAGATGCTCTTAAGGAGAAGATCAACTGGATGTATGGGCAACAGGCGGCCAACAAACTCAGTTTTAAACTGGTGACGGATGACAACGGTAACCTCGGGGTGGCGCTGATGCATTCGTTTTACCAAAATCATGCGCCGGTGGTTGAGATAAACGCCAACCAGCTCATGGTAATGGTGCGGATACAGGAACGGGTCCGGGTAGGTTTTAACCGCACAGCCAAGGATACGTTTGCAATTGTATTGGCTCACGAAGCCATACATCTGGAAAAGCCCGAGGCTTTTTATACACAGAAAATTCCCGACCCGATAATTCGAAAGAAGACGCAGATTGCGGAGGAATTCAGAGCATGGAGACTCACTGATCAATTGATCATCTCTGAATTACTCAAAACCAACCAGCCAGTCCCGATCGGTTTCCGAAATCTGCACGAGGCGCTAAAGCATTGCACAAAAGCACCTTCGTGTGTGGCGTTTGAGAAGTTTTACTCGCAGTTCAATCTGCGCTAACCAGCCGTGGGTTCTACACAGAACTCACGGCTTCACTCCAGAGAGTTCACTGTAATACTGTACCATATTACAGTCGTGAACTTTGCGGAGTGAAGCAAATTCGCTTTTCAACAATTCGTCCAGGAGGACATTGTGAGAAAGATAGGTAGGCTGAGCGTTGTTTTTATGTGCATGCTCGTTCCGTTCCTTGTAACTCTTTATGCTGCTGTATTCCGGCAATTAGGTTGGATTACGCCAACAGATAGCGTCCTCAAGTGGATGGTCAGAATCTCACTCCCGATGGCAATGGTTGGTGTATGGCTTGGGTTTCGCGTCACGAATCTGATAGCTAGAGAAGACGTCGAGAAGCTTGCTAGGAAGAGAGCGGGACAAGTCGCCGCACATCGGTGGATCGTGAAAGAAGTAGTCAGAGGTCAAGATATTGGTGGAGTCTTACTCCACACAGATGATCGTGAGCGATTGACCGCACGGCTCTTCTACAAACCTGGTCATCCGGATTTTGACAAGCTATTGGGACTATCCAAACTTGACCGGATCGAGTTTGAGCTGGTAAAGACCGCCGTGAGCGATGGCGGCCTTGAGTCTAACTATCTCGTGATCAAGGATATCGTGAAGTTCTCGTAACAAGCCGTGGGTTCTGACAATCAGGACCCCGGCCTCATTTCCCAGAAAGAAAAAGAAGGAGGAATTGAAATGAGCCTTGCACCTGGAAGAAGTTTCAGGACTGAGTTGCAGTATGCACTCCAGTCAGCCAATCTTCCGCTTGGGCCTGAGCCCATTATCGGAAGGATGTTTCGGTTCGGATGCGAACATGGCAGTCATCATCACATTCTTGTCGGCACGATCACCGCGATCGAGGTTTCCGATGAGGGTGGATTGCAACTGCATGTAAGCAGTCCCAAGATGTGGGGTGAGAAGATCAAAGGAATCTCACACACGTCGAGGGGTTGGGTACTTGTCCTCGACATTCCGCACGAAAAACTACTCGCCAACCGTATGGAAGGCGAGGAGCTCGACACGTATATCTACGAACAGACTGTTTTCCCAGGAGAGTTCGAACTTCTCTGAGGGTTTCCATGGACAACGAAAAAAGATTAGATCTACAGCTGCCGGGTGGAATGGTCGTTGTCGGCGTCACGGAGAAAGAAGCCGACGTGCTTCGTGCGCGTCACGCATTCGTCGAGCAGTACTGCCGTGGGAAGGGCTGGGACATGCTCAATCTCACCATCGATCAACTTCTCGAGGTTCGTGCACAGCCGGGTTGGAAAAATCCGTAATGACACAATACCGTGGGTTCCACTTTTGGGACTCACGGCTTTTTTTATTTCAACTATAACAATGACTATTTTAAATAATCCTCGATGACGAGGGTGATTTTTTCGGCCATGATCTCATACCCGGCATCGTTGGGGTGGATAGCATCGGACATAAGCTCCCGTCGGTTGATAATCCCGCCCATGATATTTTCCATGTACGGTATGTTTTTCTCCTTGGCCAGCGCCTCGAACATATCAGCCGTGGCAAAGGATTTGTTTTCGTTGATGAGAATTATCCCAGCACCTTTCGCTTGGATACTCTCGACTATAGACCTGAGAGCTGTCATAGTCTGCGCCGGTGGGATCTGGTGGAAGAAGTCATTGCCACCAAGCAGGATGATCACGATTTTGGGATCGTGGGCGAGGACGTCTGCTGGCACACGCGGGGCGGCACTTACAGTAGTGTCGCCACTGACGCCTGAGTTTATCACGGGTAGGCCGAGTTTCTGTGAGAGGAGCGAGGCCAGATCGTGGTTTTCTGTGGACCCTTGGCTGAAGGCTAGGCTATCGCCAAAAACTATTATATTGGTCCCGACAGTCGGGACAGGGTAGTCGGCTGATTTTTGGTGAAATACAAAAAAAGTTATGGAAACCAGGGCCAATCCTGCCAATACTAAATATACTATTTTCATAAAGGTATTATATACTTTGTCTGGCAAAGAAAAAACCGAGTCTAGGATTTGACCTGACTCGGTTGAAGAACGGGTTTCGGGCGGGACAGCCACTCCCAGACCTTGCTCTTGCTATAGGGCGGCTTATCGATCCCGATGAGGTAGATCATGAGAATTAGTGAAAGATAGCCCAGAACATCCAGCCACTTCCAGCCATGCCGATGCGCGCTATTTGTCATTCCGAACAATTCCAGGGCCAGGACCACTAACCGCATTATCGCATCCAAGAGCGGGTTTGGTTTAACATTTGAGATCCGAAGGCGTTCTCTAAATATTTCTTGCCTTTCTATGCTTTTGATCCACACGAGTGGGATCACAAAGTATCCGGCGCCGAATAAAATCAGGGCAAAAATATTTATTGATTTCGCTTCGAGAACATTCTCGAGAATCCAGAACACAGCAGCAAGAAAGGCCGCCTGCTTGGCCATCCAGAAATTGTCTTTCCCGGTGAGAACATTCACGCCATTGGCCAGCTTTTGAACAATCTTCAAAAGCTGAGCATCAATCCAAAAGACCCATTTCATTGCCCCTCCTTTTGAATAAGGTATTCTAGTAAAACTAGCAATTTAAGTCAAAATTCAGTATAATGAGGGGGAATTAGGAATCATGAATTAGGAATTATGACTGAACCCGAAACCAAAATTGTTTTGCCGAAAGGGTTTTTGATAGGCGCGGCCACTTCGGCACACCAGGTGGAAGGCAACAATACCAACAACGACTGGTGGCACGCCGAACAGGCAGGCAAGGTTCCCAAATCAGGCCAGGCCACAGATCACTACCATAAATACGAGGAAGACTTTACCATTGCGCAGGACATCGGGCTCAATGCTTTCCGCATCTCTATAGCCTGGTCGCGGATCGAGCCGCAAGAGGGCCAGTGGGACAACCAAGAAGTCGAACACTACCGCAAAGTCTTGCAAAGTATGAAGGCCCATGGCCTTACGCGCATGGTCACACTTTGGCACTTTGCCATGCCGCAGTGGCTGGCCGACAAAGGCGGGTTTGAATCTTCTCATGCAATTGAGGCCTTTGCCCGCTATGCCGCGTTTGTAGCTCAAAATTTGGGGGATGAGATTGACCTTTGGTGTACGGTCAACGAGCCTGAGCTTTATGCCGGCATGGGCTACAACAAAGGCAAATGGCCGCCGTTTAAGCACTCAGTCTTTGGTACGCTGGTCGTGATCAAAAATATCATCCAAGCCCACAAGAAAGCGTACAAGGCCATCAAGCAAGTCCGGCCGGAAGCAAAGATTGGCGTGGCCAAAAACAGCGTGTACTACGAACCCTATCGCAGGAACAATATTCTGGATCAGATCATTGTCTGGGTTTCTAATACGTTTGGGAATCATTATTTCTTGGAACGCATAGTCCACGAGCTCGACTTTATAGGCATCAATTATTATTTTTATAACCTCATGTCGTTTAGCTTGCCTGACGGCGTGCGCGAAATGAATTTTAATTTCCTTAAGAATCGGCCCGAAGACAAACCAGAGGTTATGCGCTCAGACATGGGCTGGCGGACTTACCCCAAAGGCTTGTACCACGTGCTTTTGGACCTCAAGAAATTCAATAAGCCGATTTACATTACCGAAAACGGCATTGCCAATGCCCGCGACGATATGCGCAAAGATTTTATCCGCGAACATCTGCGCTGGGTTGCGCGAGCTATCCGCGGCGGAGCCGATGTCCGAGGGTATTTTTACTGGTCCCTTATAGATAATTACGAATGGGCCGACGGCTACGGGCCGCTGTTTGGGCTAGTGGAGATCAACCGCGAAACTCTCGAACGCAAAGTCCGTCCGAGTGCTGAGGTTATTAAAGAAATCGAGATACAAAAATAAATGCCAACCTGGATTTTAGTAGCGCTATTGGGTTATTTATTCCTGGCAGTGACCGGTGTCACTGACAAGTTTTTAGTATCAAAAGTTGTCCGCGCTCCCGTGGCTTATGCCTTCTACACGGCTATCACCGGACCATTCTCGCTCGTCTTGCTTTTGTTCGGCGGAGTAGTGCCCAATCTTCCCACGTTTCTCATAGCCCTGGCCGCCGGCGCCAGCATGATCGTAGGAATTTATTTTTCGTATTCGGCAATTGGCAAAACCAGCGTCTCCCGCGTGGTCCCAATCCAAGGCGGCCTGGTCCCGATGTTCTCGTTTATCTTGGCTTACCTCGTCTTGGGGGAACGGCTGACTATCACCCAGACTTCCGGGTTTTTGTTTCTAGTGCTCGGGGCAGTGATGATCTCATTCCGCAAAGAGGATCAGGGCTGGAAGAACGAGGCTCTTTTCCACGCGGCACTTTCGGCTTTATTTTTTGCCACGACTTCGGTTTTCACTAAATACACTTTTGTTCACAGTAATGATGCCGGAAGCATGGTCATCCGATCGCTTTTTCCGTTTCATATTTCGGCGAGCTTTATTACGGGCTTAGTCTGGCCTTCGCTTGGATTTCTCCTGCCGGTTCTGCCCATTTTGGCCTTCAAACAAAACCGAACCAAGATCTTTAGCGCTCCCAAGGAGGCGGGCGTACGCAATGTCGCACTTTACTATACTTCGCGCGGGTTTGGCACGACTGGAGGGTTTCTACAAAAGTACGCAGTGTTCTTGGGCAGTGTCTCAGTCGTCAACGCCCTCCAAGGAATGCAATTTGTGTTCCTGCTGGCGCTCACCACTTGGTTTTCGCTCTACTATCCTCGAGTCCTCAAGGAACGGATTAATTTGGAAACTATTGCCCTCAAGCTTTCCGCCATTGTATTTATATCGATTGGACTGTTTCTTATAACCAAATGAAAAAATTCTGGAAAATTATTGGGATTATTTTGATCTTAGGCTTAGCCTTGATCTTGTTTTTCTATTTCCGGTTTAAACCGGCAAGCAAGCCTGAATGGGGCCTCACTTTCTCTTACCGAGAGGCGCGGGGCTTGGGGTTTGACTGGAAAACTATGTACCTGGATATTCTCGCAGATCTTAAGCCCAAGAACTTGCGCCTGATGACGTATTGGGACGATATCGAGCGGGAGAGAGGTAATTATGATTTTAGTATTACTGATCAGCTCGTGGC
Organism: Candidatus Doudnabacteria bacterium; assembly: GCA_019659055.1. Lineage (GTDB taxonomy): Bacteria > Patescibacteriota > Doudnabacteria > UBA920 > O2-02-FULL-48-8 > JAIFWV01. The sequence continues at coordinate 40,214 of JAIFWV010000003.1, read as the reverse complement.
CGAAGCTCAGAAGCAAAATGTAAACGTGCTTCTGGTGGTGGGCCGCAAACAACCGCGCTGGCCGGAATGCCACGAACCCGGCTGGTATAAAGAGCTTGACCAAAATGCCCAGGATCAGGCAGTCCTTGATTTTATCAAAACAAGCGTCGAGCATTTTCGCCCCTATACTGCCATCACTCAATGGCAAGTGGAAAACGAGCCGAACTTTAGCTTTGGTCCGGGGTGTCCGGTGATCAGCCATGATTTATTGCGCCGCGAAGTTGATCTCGTACGCAGTCTGGACAGCCGACCGATTATGGTTACCGACAGCGGTGATCGGGGTTCTTGGATCGGGCCTATGAAATCCGGAGCGGATAATTTTGGTTTTACTTTGTACCGCCTGTCTTATGATGAAAAATATGGCGGCTACTACAAATACCCCCTGCCGCCGGCTTTTTATCGAGTCCGCGCCGGGATATTGCAGACTTTGGGTTATGGCAAAGAGATTTCGGACGTCGAGTTGCAAATGGAGCCATGGTTTACCAACGGGGCGTTGAATACTCCTCTTGCCACTCAAAACTCCTTGATGAATCCCAAGGTCTTTAATCAAAATGCTGAGTTTGCCCGCAAGACTGGCGTTGGCAAGCATTACCTGTGGGGAGTGGAATGGTGGTACTGGATGGCCAAGACCAATAACGACTGGGGCATGTGGGAAGCAGGAAAAGAGCTTCTGAATAATTGACCTAATTACTCTAATTGCTCTAATTTCTAAATGGCTTTTGGTAATTAGAAATTAGGATAATTAGAAATTCTCTGGTTATGCACATGCACAAACGCTTTTGGAACCAAAATTGATTCTTTGACCAAATTTTTCCAAAGCAAATTGTGAATAACGCCAGATCAAATACGTCAAAAAACAATAATTGTACGAACATCTAGTTTATTTTTGTACAATATATACAAAAAATTGTGCAAAACCAAGCAAAAGGGCTTGATTTTTATATTTTGTGCTGTATATTTATACTATAAGCATTAGGGAAAGGTATAAATATGGAACTCAGCGAAATTATCGCAGAAAACATAGTAAACAAGCTTTCGGCTTTACTTAAGAAGAAAATCACAGTCGCAAATAATCGGGGAGACGTTTTGGCTTCCTCAGATCTTTCCGAAACTGGCAAGAATTACGATCAGTTTCGTGAAGTGGTCGAAGGAAAGAAGGAATTGGAAACCGCGGGTCCGGCGACGAAAACCAGCCTTGCCGAAGGGTTTATAATTCCCATAAATTATGGCGACGAAGTTATAGGCGCGCTTTTTATAGAAGATAAGCGCGAGGGTTACCAGTACTACCGGCAAATCCTCTCGACGACACTGGAACTACTGATCCATCAGAGCATGGTCGTCGACCATTTCCCTTACAAAGACAAGATCAAAGATAATTTTGTGTTTGGATTGCTCCACCGTCGGCTTGCGGTGGAGGACAGCAAGGTCCGCGAAGAAGCAGACCTCTTTGATCTCAACCTCAATCGCGATAAAGTTGTCGTGATTATAAATATCGAGAATTTCTGGGCCACGCTCTTTGGCGACAAGCTCTCGGCCTCCGAAGATGAGAAACAGACTGCGCTCTCTAGCTACAAAAAGAAAATTTTCCTCGGCTTGAGCCAATTCTTCGGCCGCCTCTCCGGATGCACTGTGGCCTATTTCGGCTCGGATACGTTTGTGGTGCTTGTGGATGAACTCTATAGCATCGACGGCCGCGAGATGGTCGAGATGATCCGTACCCGGTCCGAGGATTTCCAGAAAATCATCAAAGACAACATCGGCCCCGACTTCAAGAAAATCCTGGTCGCGATTGGCAGTTTTTACCGCGGCAAGGACGGAGCCACGCTTGCTTACGAAGAGGCCCGCCGCGCCCTCAACTTGGGACTCAGCATTGGCGAACAGCGGACCATGTACCACATCGATGATTTGGGGATGATTGCCACACTTGCCGGCGGCAACAAAAAATGGCAGGACAATTTCGTCCGCCGACTGCTCATGAAACTTTTGGCCGAAGAGTACCTGCTTGAGACTGTGGAAGTGTTTTTCGACAAAAACATGAGTCTGACCCAGACCTCAAAAGAGCTCAAGATCCACCGGAATACTTTGCTTTACCGCTTGGATAAGATCAAAAAGGTTACCGGCCTCGATCCGCGCAAGTTCAACGACGCTATGGAGCTCAAAGTGGCGCTTATCTTAAACCGAGTGCTGTATCTTGAGAAATCAACAACTAAGCAGATATAGAGCCCCATCCCGACCGGAGGGAGGGATCCCTCATACGAGGGATTTCTCGCTAATCACTCGAAATGGGCTAGCAATAAATACAAAATTGCTTTCAAAACTCACCTGTGCTTTGTACTTTCGCACGATTTAAAACACGAGGCTTTGAGCATAAGATAGTTTTAGGAGAATTATTTTATGGTGGGTGAAGCGAGAAAATTAGCCAAGCGTTTGGGGGCGAAGCTTCGGAAATCCGAAAAGAAACTTGAAACAAATAAGCTTCAGATGTTTGGCATCGGCTCGCTCATGAGCCATATCAAGACCAATTGGGTGGAGGTTAAGAAAAATGTCACATTTACTGGTGCTATACGAAATCGCCGAGAAGGCTTCTAAGGTTACGAGCCGCAAGGCTTTGCGCTCATATGAAAAGTGGATTTATCAGACGATCAAACAATACCATGATGCCGCCATTGAACACGCCGCCAGAATTCACCTGTTTCGGCTTAAGGAACAATACGCCGTTTAATTAATTTTCGTGAGGAAGAGAGGGCAATTATTTGAGTAACCCTCTTTTTCGTTTGTGCTAATTTTTGCTTTTGAAGATCAGGATCTGGTCTTAATATGAAATCAGGTTCCGGCAGTCAAAAGATAAAGGAGGGCGGCTTGCACGAGGATGTTTATGTTCCGTTTGACCTAAACAACCCCGTGGAAAAGGCGTTGTTTAGGAAGTTGGGTTCGGTGGTCTCTGATGACCGTAGTAAGTTGAAGGAATGGGGGGCACATTGCTGGAGAGTTGCATTGCTTACAACCCTGACAGCAATTGCCCTGGGCCGTCCCATGGACCAGGCAGTGGATTACGGGGTTGCGGCGTACCTCCACGACCTCGGGAAATTCGATCCAGAGATTGCGCATTTGTTCAGACTCATGCGCAAACTCACGCCTGAGGAAAAGGCCCAAGCAGATAAGCATAGCTATCTTGGGGCGCTCAAAGCCCGGCGAATTTACGGCGACAACTACGAGCCTCGGAAGCTCAGGCTTATCATCACCGGTCACCTCACGCACCACATTCATTATGGCGGCGGTTGGCTCAACGAGATTTCCACGTCGTTGCTCTACCAGGAGAGCGGGCCGAAATTTTTGCAGGGAAAAAACATCCCTCGCATCGGACGGATTATCCATGTCGCTGATTCGTTCGACAGCATGGTCCGGAAACGGCATTATAAGACAGGCTTTATGTCTGTCGAAGAAAGTTGTGCTGAGCTCCGGAAGCATGCGGGTGATTCGTTTGATCCATCCATAGTGGAGACGTTCATCCAGATCTTGCCGAAGTTTGTACAAAGGGAACAGGAGGAATTATTGCGACAAGCCGAGCTGGAATACAGGCCGGCGTAGAAGAGTAAGCCTCAATGGTTTACTCTTGTTTTTTTTGTGATTCGAGGTTTGTTTCGGAGCCGGGGAGCTGGATGTGTTTGGTCAGCTCCTCAAAGCTTGGCAGATCATTTACATCCTTGATTCCCATATGCTGCATGAACTCGAGAGTGGTTTTGTAATTCTGAACCCGCTTGTCATTGGATGATGAGGCTTTCTCTATGAGCCCGCGGATGAGGAGCTGACGGAGAGTGTATTGGGAATTTACGCCGCGGATGTTTTCGATTTCGGCTTTGGAGACGGGCTGTTTATACAAAATTATAGCCAGGGTTTCTATGGCCGCGTCGGAAAGTTTCTCACGCAATTCCAGAGATAAGAATTTCTTGACTTCGAAACTATTATCTGGATTCGACGACAGCTGGAGTTTGTCGTTGTGGGCGAGCACCACTATGCCTGAGTGCGCGTTGTCGGCGACGAGGCTTGCGATCGCTTCTTTGATCTCGCTCTCTTCGATGTTGAGGGTTTCAAAAAGTTCCCGGATGCTCACCGGTTTGGAAGCCACAAAGAGGATAGAAAGAATTATTGATTTTAATTTAGAGAGGTCCATAAGGTAACCACTTCGAGCGATTAGCGAGAAGTCTCGGTACTAACACCGAGATCTCTCACCTCGTTCGAGATGGGATTGCTCTGTTTAATTATTATATCGGCAAAGTGTTCAGTTTGCTCAAGTGAGACTATACGCTGTTTGGTGAGTTCGAGCAGGGCCAAGAAGGTAACGATAATATCGGTTTTGCTTTTGGCTTCGCGGAGCAAGTCGGAAAGCGAGGTCTCGACTTTGTCGGCGATAAGCCTTTGGATATGAGCGATTTTTTCCGAGATCGATACCACCTCTTCCATAACTTTTTCCGGAAGTTTGATAATCTCGCGAAGCTCGGTGGCCAATCTTCCCAGCGATTCGGCCAGCATCGGCACGGTAACGTCTGGATCTGGGACAAAAGTTACACGGTTGGTGAAATCGACTTCGTGCGCCCAGGATTGGTGGCGGCTTAGATCGAGCCGGCGCAGGTATTTGGCAACTTCCTTAAATTTTTTATAAATGAGCAGTTGTTGGGCGAGATCGTATGCGGTTTCTTCTTCTTCGATCCCAAATTCGAGATTGGGGAGCAGGGCTTTGGATTTTATGACGAGCAGTTTGGCGGCAATGATGAGGAAGTCAGCGATGTTGATAGGGTTTTTTTCCTGCAGGTTCCTGACATATTCCAAAAATTGCTCAGTCACATGGCCGAGTGATAATGCCGTGATATCCATCTGCTGGTCTTCTATAAGCTGAAGGAGTAAATCCAGTGGCCCTTCAAATTGGTTTATTTGTACACGCATAAGGGAGGGAACTACAAAGGGGGAAGGGAACTACAAAGGGCTACAATGTTTTCCCTTCGCTCTTCCCCCTTCACCCTATTTTTTAATAGCGAAATTTCCGGGCACGGGACTCTCTAATTTTATATAATCTTTGGTATTCATGATCACTGACTCGGTGTAGGATCCGGCCGGGAGGTTTAGTTTTTTATTCTTGAGCAGTTTCTTGTCTATGAAAAGCGGCAATTTAAAAAGCGACCCAAACGGCGGGATGAGCCCAATTTTCGTTTTGAGCTTGGCTTTGATATCCTTTTCTTTGGCCATGGCAAGGTTATCGCCGGACAGTTTCGAAAGCGCTTTGAAGTCACAGTTATTGCCGGCCGGCAAAACTGCTAAATAGAGATTCTTGCGGCCCTTGAGCAAAACTGCTTTCGCAACTTCCGTGAGTTTGAGATCCTGGGTTTCTGCCGAATCAAAAGCCGTGAAGACTTTGCGATGCTCCACGACCTCGTGTTTAACCTTGTTTTGTGTCAGCAGTTTTTCTAATTGTTTTGATATTGCCATAATCTATAACCATCGCGAGCGCCGTTTATTCAAGCTCAAGGCTGGTAGGCGCGTGGCGATCTCTTTGCTAAGTTGCGTATATTAAATATGAGGGGTTGTTGGAGGTGGAACTGGTTTATTCATTATGGCGTAGATTAGATGAAATATAAAGAATGCGTAAGCCAAATATTGAGTTGTTGTTGGTTTGTATCCTGTAAATATCGCGCCGGCACCAAATACAAGAACGCCGCAGCTTAAAATTATTGATAACAATCGATAATTTTTGCGAAATTTGTAATCCTTATCGTTCATTACTTTTTCTCCTTGACTGCATCGATCTTGAGGTGCAGTTCTTTTAATTGTTTATCGGTTGCCGGTGCAGGGCCGTCCATCATAACATCGCGGCCATCTCCCGTCTTAGGGAAAGCGATAACTTCGCGGATATTGGGTTCGTTCTGGATTATGGTCACCAAGCGGTCGAGTCCCCAGGCAATACCACCGTGCGGCGGGGCGCCGTAAGATAATGCCTCAAGCATGTGGCCGAAGTTTTTCTCTATCCGCTCGTCCTCAAATCCCATGATTTTAAACACAGCTTTGAGTGCCTCCGGCCGGTGGTTGCGGATACTGCCGCCGCCGATTTCAAATCCGTTCAGTACGACATCATATTGGGTCGTGAGGATGCCTTCGATATTGGTTTGATTCAGCAGATCATCCATGAATTCGGTCTTAGGTGCGGAGAAAGGGTTATGAGTGAATGTCCAACCTCCGCCAGCTGGCGGATCGTCAGTTTTTTCGAAAAACGGGAAGTCGATAACCCAGCAGAAAGCCAGTAGATTCGGATCGTCTTTGTTTTCCCGCAGATCTGGCCGGTCGGTGCCGTATTTGTCCATGGCTTCTTGGTAGGACATACGCGGAAACGGAGTTCCTTGAATTTTCTTTTCCGGAAAAAGTTTAGTGACGATGTCAATGAGCAGTTTTTCATTGAGCGCCATAACGTCCTCACGCTCTACAAAACTCATCTCCAAATCGAGCTGGGTAAATTCTGGTTGTCGGTCGCCTCTGGTATCTTCATCGCGGAAACAGCGAGCGATTTGGAAATATTTCTCGAGTCCTGCGACCATGAGCAATTGTTTGTACTGCTGGGGTGATTGCGGCAGGGCGTAGAAACTTCCGGGCAGGAGTCTCGAGGGTACGAGGTAATCGCGCGCGCCTTCGGGAGTGGATTTGGAAAGGATCGGGGTTTCGACTTCTATAAATCCTTCCGCATCGAGAAAGTCGCGGATGAATTTGGTAATCCGGTGGCGATTGGCAAGATTCCTGGCCATGCGTTCGCGGCGCAGATCCAGGTAGCGATATTTCATACGCACGTCTTCGCCAATTTCTTTGCCATCCGTATCCAAACTCAAAGGCACGGGTTCGGATTTGTTTAGAACAGCCAGTTTAGTGACTTCGAGTTCAATCATGCCAGTGGGCAAGTCTTTGTTGATTTGGTTTTCCATTCGAGGATTTATCTTACCCTCGACTTCGACAACATATTCACTGCGGATGTCTGTGGCGACAAGGTGTGCGTCTGCTGAAACTTTTGGGTTGATTACCAACTGTATGAGTCCTGTCCTGTCTCGCAAATCCAGAAAGATAAGCTTGCCGTGGTCGCGGCGCACCGCCACCCATCCTTTGAGTTTCACTGTTTCTCCCGTCTTCTCAACCGTGTCTTTGATGTAAGTTCTATCCATAAGTGTAAAATTTAAAATAAAAAATAAAAAACTATGCTCGTGCTTTGAGCGTAATGATACTCGCGGCGAGCATATTTGATATCTCTTTGTTTTCTTCTATAAGTTTATTTATTTTTGAATTTTCCCCCAGGTCTTTCAAGAGAGTTAGCCAATAACGAGTTTCGTTTGCTGACTTTAATGCATAGTTAAAAAAATTGGCAAAATCCTTTTTGGTACTGCCCGATTGAGCTTCGGTGACATTGGCGCCAATGCTTGTGGCACATCGGAATAACTGTTTAGAGATTATCTGTATTCCGAAGTCTTCCTGATCAAGAGTTCTGATAAATCTGATCGTTTCTAGCGCAAATTGATAAGATCTGTCTTTCAATACGCTTTTTGAATTACTACTGTTTTGCATTTTTTACTTTTCACTTTACGTTCTTAACACTGCCAGATTATACCATAAATTGCTAGCAAATACAAAAAATGCTAAGATTATTTCATGATCAATCAACTCAAAAATATTGGGCTTACGGAGAACGAAGCCAAAGTTTATGTGGCCATGTTGGAGCTTGGGCCTGCCCCGGTCGCGGAGATAGCCAAAAAAGCGGGGATCAATCGCCCCACCGCATATTTTCAGCTGGAGTCGTTAAAGAAGCTCGGGCTGGTTTCCACGCAGAATAAATCGGGTAAGGAACTCGCAGTCGCTGAATCGCCAGATCAGCTTGAGATCCTCATGGATAAAGAATCAAAACTGCTCGAACAAAAAAAATCGGAATTGTCGGGTATTCTTCCCGGATTGCAGACCATGTTTAGCCTGGGAGACGACAAACCGGTGGTTAGATACTTTGAAGGCCGCGACGGAGTGCTCACGATGCAAGATGTATTTATCAAATCCAAACCCAAAGAAGTCTTATCGATTGTTAACGCTGACGCAGTTATAGATCTCATACCAACACATCCGGAAACTCATACCCCGCGCCGAGTGAAGCTCAAAATCAAGTCCAAAATGATATACACCAGCAAGAAGGGGCATTTTCTAAAATCCGATCCCAAATTGTTGCGGGAGACAAAGCACGTAAATCCCAAGGCGTTGCCTTTTGATTGCGACGTTGCGATTTATGGAAACAATGTCTCGATTACGGCTTTCAAAGGTAAGTTATCGGGAGTGATTATAACTCACGAACAGGTCGCAAATTCATTTAGGGCTTTGTTCCATCTTCTCTGGCAAACCGTGAAATAATATAGATAAAAAAAATCGAGCCGGGTCACACATGGTGTGACCCGGCTCTTTTCGGCTTGGCCCAAATGAGACCGAATGTTTACAGTCCCTTACGGGCCAAATCGCGTCGGCGCCGGTCATTCTGCATTACTTGGTGGTGGCGAAACCTTCGCCTGCTTTTCTCGGATGCATTGGCTTCTTTCGTGCGAGGGGTTGCCTCTGGTTCCCTGGGCACCAGAAAGCGACTGATCATACAATAAGTTAGGCAAAAAACTCCTGATACGCGACAATCTAATTCCTCCTGCATTTTATTGTTGACGACAATGGGCGCTCAATCCTGTCCCTCGTTTTACAGGATTCCCTTGGCCAAATTCTGGATTAGAGTGTGGGAGGCGGGCTAGGGCCCCGGCGTTCCGGGACCCGTCCCATCTAGAAACCCATACTCACCTCCAAGATAGAGGGCCGTAGGGAGAAAATGACTGTTTAAAGTATATACCAGATTGGGTTTTTTGTCAACTCTATCTGACTCATAGACGTGGGTAAAGTTTACATATAAGCAACTTAATTGCAATTATGTCAGTCATCCTAGACATAAAAATAATGGCTAAGATAAGCCAAAAATACGGTAACATCGTCAAATGCCCTTGACAGAATTTCTAAAATCGTCTAAGATTTGTTGTTAGGGACTGACACAGTAGTTTTTCGAGGCTGGCTCCTAGTTAATCAAAGTACCCTAGGAGCTGACCTGGGTAAGCTACTTACCCCAAGTTTTTGGAGGACAGAGATGAAAAATCTTACGGCCGCGGCGGATCAGATTCTGCGTTCGCACGGGTTTACCCCCGCCGGTCAGCCGATTGCGGCCAAGCCCAAGAAGGCCCGCGGTTCGAAAGAGCCTCGGAACTTCGTCCGCATCATCTCCATTCCGATGGGAGGGATGACGCGCCGAACCTGGCGCTAAGTCCCAATGATCAGTCGTAGCCCCTTGCCTGCGATTGATCCCGTGCCTTGTGTGTTGGGCCTATACGAACACTCCTTGTCTTGGAGGTCAAAGACGATTCGCATAAATCACCAGTTGATTTATGCCCCTGCCCAAGCTGGTTTAATAAAATCAGTTTAGGTGGGGGAAGTTCCTTCCCAATTCAACCAACAACAAAAACGCCACACGAGTATGTGGCTTTCAGGAGGTGTGCTATGGAAAACCTGACCCGTATCTTCGGTGTGCGCGTTCCGATGTTCCTCACGGCGGGTGCCGGCGTTTCGATCAGCGAGATTTCGCGGATCCAGGCCGAGCACAAGCAGGAGAACGACACGTTCTGGGGACGAGTGTCGGATGCAATCCGCACCGTTTTCCAGCCCGAGCTCTCTTTTCTTGGAGGCGGTTCCAGTTCCAAGGAACTGTACGTAGCCAAACTCCAGGAGAAAGACATCGACGCCTACACGGGAGTTGCAAAGCGCAACGCCCGCGTAGCCACGCTCATGCATAGCCTGAAACTCTACAAGAGTTTCCAGGCCGAGCTTGAGCACATGGACCTGCGATCGTTTATCGCAAATCCTTTGCCCGAGCTTCCGGTTTCGCCGGACGGGGCATCACGCGGCACGATTTGCTCAACCGACAAGTTCATGGATTTGGCAAACATTGACGAGATGATTGCCAACCTGAACCCGGTTGTGCTCGAGAAGTTCGAATTCGCTTTCTGGAAGAAAGCGAACGAACTCAACAGCCGTGCCGCCGTGCTCGGCAAGCTCCTCTCGGAGCAAAGCGCGTTTTTCCGCGAGTTGATCAAGCCTCTGCCATTGGGCGAGCGGCAGCTCACCCAGACAGGGTGGGCGATCACTCAATGGAAGCGTGCCTACTCCGAAGAGGAGCTCACAAGCCTCTCGGGCTTGCGTGACAAGCTCCAAGCGGAGTACAACGATCTGCAGAGACAGCTCAACGGCTGTAAGAAGCAGATCAAGGACGCCGTCCGGGCTTACAACCTGGAACAGGAGCGCGCCTACCAGTCCGCGTACGGCATCTACCGGGTGGAAGCCGAAAGGTACCACCTGGAGATGGAGCGGATCAGGTCCGCGGCCGAAACTCTCCGCCAGCAGGCCCTGCAAGAACTTGCAGGCCTGAAGGTGCGCGAGGAGTAGCGCCCCGGATCTGAGGCTGCGGCTTGGTACCAGGATTACCCGAGGTGAGGGAGTGTCCATCCCGGACACGATCTCCCCAAAGGTAGTCTTGGTACACCCGATGTTGTCATGAGAAATTATGAGCTTAAATCATAAAGCTAAAACTTATGAACTCGGAGTGTTTCCCGCGACTTTTAGAATCAAGGTCTGAGTCTGAAGTCTGCAGGGGAACGCTCGTCTGGGTCTGGGTCTTAGCCTGTGATTGAGTCTACATTACTCATGACGACATCGGGGCGCCAAAGCTTTCAAAATAAACAACCACAACTGGAGGTGAGTATGAGTGTACTGAAGTGCGTCGTTCCCAACTGCGGTTCGCGGTTTTCACCGGACCAGGCATTCGTGCCTGAGCTGGCCGCGATTCGCAAGGTTGTGAAGCGGGCAATTTCGGTTGCCGAGCTCACCAACCACGTCCTCTGTTCGCGCCACAACCACGCGGCGCGTGAGCAGAAGATCAAAACCTTCCGCTATCTCGATACCATCAAGGAAATCGAGAGGCGTATGGAGACGCGTGAGAAGGACGCCAAGTTTTTCTCGATGTACGCGGCCTTCGAGAAGGTCATGCCGGCGGATCCAAAATCTGCCACCAGACCAGGCTAGGCCTGGTCCCACCAAATCTCTCCAGGAGGAGACACGTGAAGGTTTCTGCACAACCTCGAGCAATTCGAGTTTGTGCCCCTTCTTGAGCCGATAATGTGCAGGCATCATCGGCTGAAGAAGGGAATGATCCCTAAAGGAGGATTAGTGAAAAAAATAATGTTCGTGTTTGTCCTTGTCCTGGTTTTCGGGGTTCGGGTTTCGGCCCAGACCTTCGTGGAAAGCCAGAACGAGCTGGTAACCACGGGCATTACGCCGACAATCGACGCCCAGGTTGTGAAATCTGGGAAGAAGGTCGATCTCACGGCATGGTTTCTGGTGACGGATAAATGGGGAGAAGGTCTCCTCGGTGTATCCAAATCCCTGAAGCCATGGTTGTGGGTTGGCGTGGTGGCAGGAATCGAAACGGACCGCCGTCCTTGGCGGATAAGTCCCGAAGTCTGGGCGGGGAAGAACAGAGTATCGTTCTACTTCGTTACAGAGCACGGCGGCTCGGGTTACTGGTACAAGTCTACCGGACTTGTAAACGTAACTCGGCGGATTGCCTTCGGCTATCATACTCAGCGTTTCTACGGAACCGGTCCCATGATGAAAGTGGACTTAGGACGTGGACTCGCGGTATGGGCGTCGACTGCAGACCGCAAGGCTCGCACGGGGCTTATCAAAACCTTTTGATTCCAAACAGGCGCATAAGGTATGCGAAAGCGGGGATCCTGCTCCAATAAATAAAGCAGGGCGAGACCACCGCGACCTCGGGATTCCGTAACTGTGACCTTGCACACAGTTACATCCCACGCACAAACTGAAAAAGTTTGTGCCCCCTCTTGAGCCGATAATGTGCAGGCATCATCGGCTGAAGAAGGAGGAACAATGCCACAGATAATCTGTGCCACTTGTCAAAAACAGTTTGAACCCTGTGTTCCGAACAGTTCAGATCAGGGTTACGGCTGTAGCGTGGAAGTGTGCCAAGAAGATGGTCGACTTCTCGCTACGGGGTATTATGGTTCGTTTAAGTTTGATGGCGATGAAATCGATCTGACGCACACCGAGGTAAAACCCAATGTGGGTCTTGCTTGCGATGATTGCATCCAGACCGCTGTCGAAAAGGGTGGTAAAATCACCGGCAATTATTTAAATCGGTGTTTGAAAAATAAGTTGTGAATCGCGGCCAAGCCGGTGCAGCGGCTCGAGGCTATTCTGAGTGCGGTAAACCGCACACGGTCCGCCTAAGCTTTTAGCGAGGGCGGATCACTGGGTCGCAAAGCGAGTGGCTAAGTTGGAAACATGGGGAGGTGGCCAACACTCGCAATGCCAAAGACCCGGACTGCACATTTTTTGCACAAACTGTTGCAACAACAGTTTGTCCCTCTCCTTGAGCCGGTCAATCGTTTGCCATAAAAATCTGGCCGGCCCAAGCAGAGGGATGTGAGGGCGTAGGCAAAAACACCGTGCATCGGAAGCTTGGCCTTCAGCAAGCCAGCGCATGGGACCTTGGAGGGGGTGGTGTCCGCAAAGCGGGCGCGCATTCAAGTCTCCCGGTGCTTCAGAATGGACTTTTTGACCTTGAAGCTTGCGGGTGCAAACCGCTTGCTAGAGTCCAGCGCCTTCACATCTCCCCGGGTTCTCTATGGAGGAAAAATGTTTCGCAGAATCGAAGTTCCCGGAGCTCTCTTCAATTCAGCAATGCTTTTGGCTGCTGATGCAATGGTTGAGTCCGGATTGCCTGGACCAGGCCGAAGATGGAAATGGCAGGAAGGCAAGAGCTGTAAATTCTTTTATACTGAATACGGCTGGCGGCGTAGCGGACATAAAGTTCTGGCGAGAATTCGTTCGCGCGGTTTTTTAGCGAAGATCATCGTGGTCAAAGAAAACGATCGCCGCCTGAATATTTTTTACCGCGACAAATGGCAGGTTATGCTTGCCTGGGGAGGAAAGAAATGAGTAAGGACCGCAAACCCAAACTGCCGCGTGTGCCACTGCCGCGCCAGACCGGCGGATTTCATCGGCCCGACAAAGGCCGAGGAGCGTACAAGCGGTCAGAAGAAAAACAAAAATGGAAGAAGGAGGACAAATGAATGAACTACGGAGCGTCACAAGCAATTGTGCCGCTCTTTTCGTTTAATAAATATATTGACAGCGAGTCCAATTTTTAATACACTCAGCTGTTAATGTTTCTGGAAAATCTGTATGGAGGATACATGTCTTACGATCTTACCGCTCTTCATGCCTTGGCCAATCACCTTATTTATTATGGCGATCTAAGACCCGAGTACAAAAAGACAAGCCAGGATGTCCTCTTCATTGACTGGGACAGAGCTTCAGGCATGCCGCTGGTGACGGAACCTATCACCAACACGCAAGTCTGGAAAGTGCTTTTGAGGGTGGGGGTTTCCAAATCGCAAATACTTCTGCTGGTTGATCCGGCAATAAAAAATATTGTTTCCAGGCTCCTGGATTTGCCGGTTATCACTACGAACTCGTGCTCGGCTCATCCCAACCGAAGTCTGGCTTACATCACGATGTTGTTTAAGGACGCCGCCTTCGGTGAAAAGTTCATCAAAACTTTTCAAGACTTTGCTCACGCACAGGCACTCAAGGTTGACGTTGCCGGGCATGCGGCGAGGATTTTTGGTTCCATTGGGCCAAATCTCAGTCTTGAGATCTGCCTTGAGTATAATCTTCCGATGTCGTTTGCATGCGATACAGCCGATTCTAGTAAGACTCCTGGAATCTGCATTGCGTTTTGGAAGATTTTCTCCCAAGTTTTAGATGTTTTCGACGGCAAGGGTGTAGAGAACATCGATCAAGAGCTTCTGCTCAAATGCGTACCCGCAGATGTACATAATAAGCAATTGCAGATTGTCCATCGCGAGCTTTTGGAACGGGTGACCTAAAGCGTTGACAAGGCCTCGGAAAACCTCTATACTGGCAAGTTGACAATGGAGGTTTGAATGAAGAGAGGCGTCAAAGACGATATCATCTCCGATCCTGTGAGTCTCATCGGTGTCGAGAACGTCGCGGAAGAATATGACATTGTCAGGAAAACTTCGTGTAACTGCGGAGGTTCCTACAAGTTCGTCCGTCAGGAACTCCAGAAGACAGATGATGGCAGCAACCGACTTCTCGATGTGCTGTTTGTCAAATGTGGGGTCTGTGAAAAGCCCAGGGAGTTTCGGTTTGACGCTTCCAAGGCCCTGGAGAACGTAACCAAGCGGATTGCGAATGATCCGGCATTCCAGGAGACCTTGAAAAAGGCAAAAGAGAAGGCCGGACTCAAAGAGTAGTCGAAAGGAGGATCAAGTGCGGGCGGTAGACGGACCGACGCTGCAATTGATAGCGCAAGTTTTACCGAGATTGAGTCTCCAAACACCCCTGGAACTGAAGGGAATACGGGTCAACAAAAAAACGAGCGAGCTCATTTTTGAGCTCGACGAGGGAGGCGAAGTAGTCGTGGCCGTATCTCAGGATACGGACAAGTTCTACTTCCGACTTGGAGGAGGACAATACGCTACCATAGATAAGGCGCAGATTTTGGGCAAGATTCACTAGCTAGTGGGTCTTGCCTTTTTCATTATCCGAAAGTTGTTCTCTGAAGATTACCATCAGCTTGTTGATCAGTTCTTGCTCTTTTGGATTCTGCGTTTTCATAAGTGCTAGTTTCAAACTGTTTACATTGCTTTCAACAATCTGATGTTTAAGTTTCGGATGATTATCAAAATTATGATCTTGCAGAAATGATTTAACTTCGGCAGCATCTATAAAAACCAACGTCCGTGGCATGGCTGTGTCGGTCGTTTTCATTTCCGGCAATCTTATGAAAGGTCTGTTCAGTAAATCGTTTGATTTTTGATTTCGAATTTTGCTGTCGGTGGCAGTGGTTATTTGTAAACCCAAAGCTGGTTTGCCCTCCAAATATCCGATCGCATCTATGGCTTTATCTTTTCCGATTTGTTCCTTGCCCGAATCTTCGAGTGTAGTTGCTGGCCGGATTTCTATGGCAGGAATAGATTTAAAAAATTCCATAACTACCTCTTCAGCCGCATGGCCTTGATCACCGATATCAGGGTTGATATTGGCTTTTTGATAATCCAAATCGTTTATATTACTAGTTTCAATATTTCTCATATTGCCTAATTATACAGGGTTTTGGCTATTGACAAAAGCCCAAAAATTCTCTATTATGTGGAGTCTTGTTTTATACAATGACTTGTACATACAAATCGACATATTGGAGGAATAATGAGCAACTTACTGCCTCAGATGGAAGCCCTACAAGCCAAAGTCCTGAGGCTGAAAATGCTTCTGGATTGGCTCCATGTGGTGATGGAAAGTTACCTACCCCCAAACGGTACCCAGGACGATGTGGCGCGAATTTTCCATACCCGGTATAAGGCCTCGAACGTGTTTTGGAACGAGCGCAAACCGGGTGGAAAGGAATTTATTTCCGCCGTGCGCGACCGCATCGGCAAGCAATACTGTGCTGACTGTGATGCGATTATCGTCTTGCTAGACGAGCTCTCGGACAATTATAAGGCCCTCGTACCGTATTCGAAAGAGACGATCGAGTTGGCCTTTGAGCTGTTCAGTGCTTTTCTCAAGGCCCGCAATCAGCCAAATGTTCCCGACCGGGAACAGATCACCGCCAAGCAGTTCGGATCGTTTTTTGGTTCGCATCAGGAATTTGCCGAAAGCATAGCGCTTCGGCGAATCAATGAGTTGACCAGGGTAACTCCTGAGCTTACAGCCGAAGTCAGGGCGATCATCTCAAGTATTGACTGGGCTACGGCGAGACCCGGGAAACCGCAGGCTGCGATGGGTTCTGCAAAAGAAGACGATGAGCTCAAAAAACTTGTCGCCGGATTGCAGAAGAGATACCCGAGCCGTTGGGCGATGTGTCAGGCCTTGGGTGTGCACCATCAGTCTTTGAAAAAAGCCCTTGCGCATCAGGGTCGGCCGGAGACCCGAGAAAGTGTTCTGGCAAAAGTCAGGACACTGGCCTCGGGGAGCAATGGCTCTCATGTCTCAGTCGCACCGAATCAGCCAAAGGAAGGGAAAACGGAGATCAATGAGCCGTTTGCCTTCGCCGGATCAATGATTTCTTCACTGCACTCAATCGTGAAGATGGGGGAATCAGCGGCGCTTGAACCGACTGCCTTCACCGACGGGCACCGAGACAGTATCATTCGTCTGATCGCCAAGCTCATGAGTTTGGCGCAGATCGACGCGGAAACTTTCAAACGTTTGCAAAAAGTTGAAGGACTCGCGGCGGACGATCCTGCCCTCCGCAAAGTCTTCTCAGCTTTTGGAGAAAATAAATGAGCAGCGAAATCTGGCAGTTGAAGCTTACCGCAAGACACATCCTCGAGAACCTTGCCACGGATCTTTACAAAGATCCTGGAGATTGTCTCGCCGAATTGATCCGCAACGGGCTGTGCGCCTGCATGCCGGAAGGCAAGTGGGTGCCGAAGCTCGGTCATGTGGAAATTTTCCTCGTCGACAATCATCCGCTCGGTCCCAAGTCCAAGT
The DNA here is from genome assembly GCA_019659055.1 of Candidatus Doudnabacteria bacterium. Classification (GTDB taxonomy): domain Bacteria; phylum Patescibacteriota; class Doudnabacteria; order UBA920; family O2-02-FULL-48-8; genus JAIFWV01. The sequence goes on along the minus strand of JAIFWV010000003.1, from coordinate 23,489 downwards.
CCCTGGTCATACTCGATCACGGGTCAGGCTTCACCCAACCCGCAATTCGGCTCTATTGCACCATTGGCCCCGCCATTGGTGACCCCGGTTCGGGACACTCGGGTGCGGCGCAGAAGCGCATCGGTAGATTTTCCGGTCCGGGTCTGAATCAAAAGTCCGTAGATGGCGACATCAGTACGGGGTTTTATATCCTCACGCGGACCGCAACCGAAGGACCCGTGGTCATGGTTTCCATGATCCCGGAGAAAATCGAACTGCAGAATGGCGCCATTGTCGCCGAAACTATCTCGGAGACGTCGGCGGAATTGGGACCTCAAAAGGGAATCAAGGGTTCGTTCACGGCAATTGTCGTGCCAAACTCGGTTTTCCATAACTACGATCAGATCCGTGAGGCTCTGATGTGGCGAGTGCCCCGGAAGCGCGATCTCATGTACCGGCTCGAAGTCGGCGGCAAACAGATCGTGGCGCCGCCATTGGCCGATAAGGTTGTGATCACGCAAGAGGACGGTCCGATTGAGACTTATCTCGATCGTCTCGACGATCGCGATGATCTCAACGGCGGCATCTGGTTTACCGACGCCAATACGGGCCTCCGTGTGGCATCGGCTCGAGTGCTCGGACCCCAGCGCTTGCCCTATCCGCTCTGGAAGCCGGACCTGATTGGGGACATTTTCGGCCGTGATTTCTTGGCAAACCAGGATACGGCCCGCGCAAGCTTCTCTTCGCGTTATCTCTCATCGGCGGCATGGCGGCGACTGACCACTTACCTCGTCGGGCAGGTGGTGCCCAAAGCCAAATCGCTCCTGGGAGACGACGACGTTATCGGGCGGGACCCGGCATCCAAATCCCTCATCTCGTTCATCGAAAGGTGTAATCACGTTTGGGGTAAACCCGACAGCAACGGCGGTTGTGGAGGAATCCTCTTCGAGGATGGGCCGCGCGTGCGCAGTCGGAACGGGTCGGGTACTCACACCACCAATCCGGAAGGCAAGGGGACTCGAGGACCCCAACTCAACCCCAACACCAACGGCAAACCTCGTGTGGTGCAGGTGCGGATCGGAGACCGGACATTCGTGCTCAACAAACGCCCGATGGATCCTCGGATTTACGCGGAAGTGGACATTGCCAATGGCCAAGTCATCCATATCAGTGATGGCGGGTACATAGCGATGCCTACGACGCGGGAGGCGCGCGATGAGCACGTTATACTCAAGGTCCTCGAAGCCGCGGGTCAGGCGATCTATTCGGATAACCCAAACGAAGTGAGGTGTTTCGTCGCCGAACGTCGGAAGGATTTCCTGAAGTCGAAGTAAGTTGCAATAAAAAAACAGCGTCAGCTCCATAAGTGAAAACTTATGAGAGCTGACGCTTTTTCTATTTCTCGTTTTTAGGGATGCACCGCACGAAGGTTTCGATCTCCTCTGGAGTAAACAACTGCTTTACATTCCAGGGCAGAGTACTTGCTGTCCGCCGATAGATTCCTCCTGCAAACTTTCCCAGGTATTGAACGAACTTTTCTTCCCGCTTGTCGGGCGTCCTCCAGGACTCAAGAAGAACTCGCTTGTCAGGAAGTCCGAAATTCCTGATCAGTCCTGCATCGTATGCCGCCCTGAGAACAGAAGTCGCGGCTTTCTGACGGAGAGCCGGGGGCAGACATTCATAGAGGCTCAGGGTAAAGACTGCACTGACTTCGAGACCGGATTCCTTGCTGATCGCCTGGAGTTGCCCGAAACGTTTGGCAACCTCGCCAGCCGGCAGAACAGGAATCGGGACTAGCTCTTCGATCGGTTCGATTTCCTGGATTTCAGGCAGCAGCCCTTGCATCAGGACTTTTGGATTGAAGGTGCGAATGAGCTCTACCGCTCTCTGGTACGACTGCAACTTTCGTAGTTGGTCGGTGACGAGCTTTTCGTCCTCGACCAGCCGGTCTATCTGAAAGTTGAGCTTCTCGAAGGAGGTCTCAAGTCTTTTCTCCTCGAACTCATCCTCCGTGCCGAACTTCACGCGGTCGGATACCGTCGAGAGTTTTTCTTCGAGCTCTCGGCGTTGCTCCGCCAGGTGGTTGATTAGCGGACGCACCTCACTCAGCCATTGGGTTCGCCGTTCGATATCGGCCGTGAGATCAACCGCCTGAAACCCAGACTCTTCCCCGGCAATTGCCTTCTTGACGTCCGTTGAATCGGCGAGCTGGGTAATGGCAGTGGCCAAGGTGGATTTCATACCGTGGACAGTGAGTGCGAGCCGCTCGAGGTATTCGAGCTCTTTGTGTCCCTCAGCCAGAACGGCGTTGATAGCCTCCGAAGATTGAGTCTTCTTTGCGACCTCAGCGACTTGGATCCGGAGTTTCTCAGCTGCACCTTCAGCTTCCGAAGTCCGTTGCTTGGCTTTGCCCAGCTCGAGCAGCCGTTGTTGCAAGGCTGTCTCAAGCGCAAATGCTTTGTCTTGTGCGTTTTTGGAATTCCTGGTTTCGATCTGAAGCTGTGTGAGCAGTGACTGCAGTCGCTTACCAATTGCGACCAGGTCTTCCGCAGTGGGGTTGTTGAGCGGAGGATCTTGCAGGATTGCAAAAACCTGAAGGAAGGCCAGCTTCACCGCGTCGAGGGCTTTGTTGGTGCCCTGCTGGGATGAATCCTTCCTTAGATCTTTGAAGAACAAGAGCCATGCGCTATAGAGCTGAAAAAGCAGTCCTTTGCCGCGGAAGTACTTATGGGTGTGTTCCTCAAGATGCAGGATCACCTGATCCAGAACCGGATTGAGTTCCGGCCTTGTCGGCGGTACGAAATTCACGACTCTGGGATTGTTGAATGACATTATATCTCCTCCTAACCAAAGTTTTATCAAAGACCGTTTGGAACGTACCATAATAACATTTGAAGGTAAATTTGTCAATGTTACCAAGGGGGCAGGAGCATTGACAAAAAGCCTGGATTTGTTTAGAATTATGGGTTCTTTGATCTCACAAGGAGGAGTCAAATTGGATACAAAAGAGCAGAAGAATCATGTCCTTCGGCTCTTCCTTCAATTCATACAGAAGTATATGCCCCTAAATGAGGCTGTAATTGCTTCTTTGGGCGGCGAAGGAAGAGAAGCCAAGATTTGGCAGGAATCAGGGATTTCTGCTGATAACGGCTGGGTTATTGAGCGGCAGAAGTCCCACTCGGACAAGCTCATTCGAGAATCGCCTTATCACTACGTATCTTCATTGCGCAAGTTCCCGAAAGCGTTTCGAGCAATAAGCGGGAGCAAGCGCCAGATAGACGCGTTTCATCTGGATCTATGCGGCACGATCGAGCCCGCTGTAGAGAAGGCACGCCGAATCGTCTTGCACGTGGCCAAAGGCCGCGGCCGCTGTTTGGCAGTCACGGTCGCCGACGCTAGGCGAAATCTATCGGTGGAAAATTTTCCAGCGATAGAAAAAAAGTTGCAGCGCATGCTTGGTTTTCGTTACGAACGACTGAAGTCATCCCTGGCTTCGGAGCACAGCGCAAGCAACGGCCTCGGTGTTATTCGAGAGCTTGGATTCTTCTACCACATGATCCTGCTCTTGAAGTTCTACGGGCGGTACGCGCTCCCGGACAAGGTTTATCGGTACGGATACGTTTCGTACTCTTCCGGAGCACCGTTTCCGATGCGGACTTACTTCTTCCATTTCTCCAAAAAGTCGGTCCGCGGCACAGATGCTTCCTTCGCGAAACAACTCTACACTCTCTGGCTCAAGCAAGAGCTTTTGAGTCCCAGCCAACCCCTGCCCGAAAAGCAGCGCAAACAGGAGAAACCGGAAATGTCCAAGTATCCGAAATTGGAATCGATCGTCAAGGCGGTCGGCGGCGATGCCGAAGCGGAATTCAAACAGCTGACGTCGGCTGCAAGCCGGTCGGATGAGACGGCGAAGTTTCAGCAGTTCATGCAGCAGCTTTCGGAGCTCGTCACCAAGTTCAGTTCGGCGGGAATTGTTTCTGCTGAGCCGAATGGCGGCAAGCCTCAGAAGGAATTGCAGCCGGTACGGCCGAGCCGTCCCACGAAACCGAACGGATGCAAGCGGATACCTCACGGGGCGATCGACAAGCTCCTGCCGAACGGGGATAAGCTGAATGCTCAGCTGAACCTTATCTATGCGGCCGCCGAAGGCGCAAAAGCCCTCAAGGAAGCAAAGATCGGTCTCATCCGCAAGCTCAAGCTTTCCCGCAAGAAGAAAGGCGGAAACATGATTGGTGGATTGCTTGCACGGACGCAGGGAAAACATCGCAAGAACTTCCTTGTCCGTCTGCAGGGACATGATCCCTCGCTCATCAACGAACAGCTCGCGGCCGCATACAGTGCTATGAGCGGTCAGGCCGTAACCGTGGACGAGCTTCGCGCCGAGGCAGTCGAGTAGTCCAATCCGAGACGCAGGGTGGAAGAACCAGTTTCTTCCACCCTTTTTTATTTGTCCAAAAAGATTATGCTATAATTGGTAAGTCAAAATACTAAATGAAATAGAAACCCAAATGGCGGCTTTAAATAAGATTGTGTTCGATGTAGAAACCCAAAAATCATTTGAAGAAGTCGGGGGATACGGCAAAAACCATCTCCTCAAAGTCTCAGTTGTAGGAGTTTACTCATATTTAGAAGACAAACACTACTGTTTTACGGAAGACCAGGTTTACCGGGTGGGTGAAATGTTCCAAGAAGCGGATTTGATCATCGGTTTCAATATCAAAAATTTTGATTACGAGGTTTTGAAGCCTTATCTGACCTATGATCCTCATACTTTGCCGACATTGGATATCATGGTTGAGATCGAAAAACTCATCGGCCACCGTGTGCGGCTCGACAATGTCGCGCAGACAACACTCGGAGTGGGCAAGAGCGGCGATGGGCTCGAGGCCTTGCGTATGTTTCGACAAGGAAGGATTGAGGAGCTAAAAAAATATTGCTCCCAAGATGTCAAAATTACCAAAGAGGTCTATGACTATGTCCAAAAATACGGCAAACTTCTCTATAAGGATTATTTCGACACGCGCGAGCTTAAGATATTATTCCCCGAGCCAGAAATGAGACGTCCGGTCCAGCGCCAGATTTCACTTTTTTAAATTTGCATTCATGAAAATATTTTATTGGGCATCAGCAATTGTGCTGGCAATGGCGCTAGTTTTTTTTGTGTTTGCCCCAGCCTTCGCCGGAAAAATCGCCATTCCCTCCCAGATCAATATCGGTAAATTTGGCCTCAGGTTTTACGGCCTGATCTTGGCTTCGGGTATCCTCATTGGGTATTTTATTGCCCGTAAATTTTCGTGGCGGTTTGGGATCAGCAAAAGCGAAGTCGATGACATTGCCTTTTGGATCACGATCATAGGTTTAATCGGGGCACGTATTTATTATGTGGTATTTGAATGGGATTTGTTTTCGCATAATATTTCCGAAGTCTACAAAATCTGGCACGGGGGACTTTCTATTTACGGCGCGCTCATCTCGGGCCTTATTTTTATCCTCATCTATGGCCGCCATAAGGCTTATTCTATGTATCAGCTTTTGGATTTGGCCGCCTTGTCCTTGCCTCTGGCTCAGGCCGTGGGGCGGTTCGGTAATTTTTTCAATCAGGAAGCTTACGGTCTCCCCACAAATCTGCCGTGGAAAATGTATGTTGATATCAGCAACCGGCCGCTGCAGTTTAAAGACAGTAATTTTTTCCATCCGGCTTTCCTTTACGAGGCCATTCTCAACTGCATAATATTTTTCATCCTGACCAAATTATTGGTTGGCAAAGTTAAGTCCGGAGTTCTAGCATTTACATACCTTGGACTTTATTCTTTGGGCCGGTTTTTTATCGAAGGGATCCGGCTCGATTCGTCGTATTTGGGAGGAATCAAAGTTGACCAGCTCACGGCTATAATTGGTGTCATGGCCGCAGGAATTTTCATTTTCCTGAGACAAGGAAAGGTCCGCGGCGCGTGGGAAGCCCCCAAATGACAAAACTCGACAGAATTGTTATGATTTGGTCATGTTCAATCGAGTTTCTTCACTAATCTTAGGGATATTATTGTTCCTGGTTTTTTACGGCTCGACCCAAAGCTTATATGTCTTTGCCACAGGGCTCGTTTTGTTTATCGCCGCGACATTTGCTATAAATATCAAGCGAGTGGGGGTGAGTTGGCCGCATTTGCTTTTGCCGTGTTTTTATCTGCTCGGATCCGGAAGTATTTTTGCGGTTATCGCAAGTCCTTCGGCCAGGCTATGGTTTCTCATTGCCGCCTGCGCAATTTTTTATTTTCTGGAAATGCAGTTGGGACGCGAGAGTCACTTTTTACAGAATGTCTTTTTGTTCTCGGCGTTTGCGATCTTTACCGGGATATTCAGTTTGCAATTCTATTTTCCGCGCCTAAGTTTTGTTTGGGTCGTGCTTCTGGTTTTTGTTTTTTCTTATCTCCTCATCATCCAGGGCTTTGCCGGGTTTTCGCTCCCGGTCAAGAAATACTTTAGTTTTCTTATCGCACTTGTTTGTGCCCAGGCCGCCTGGGGGCTGTCCCTCTGGCCGACATACTACATAGTTAACGCTATTGTGGCGTTCTCGATTTTCTATCTACTTTGGATTTTTTCTTTTTCGGCATTCTTTGGCAAGCTCACCCGCAATAAAATTTATTTGCAATTGAGTTTAGTTATCATCGTATTGGCCGCGACTCTGCTCTCGGCAAATTTTCTTCCTCATAACCGTTAAAACTTATGAAAAATATTGATTGGTCTAAATACACTGCTTTTCAGCAGAAGGTTTACAAGGCTATTCTCAAAATCCCCAAAGGGCAAGTTTGGACTTATGGCCAAGTCGCACGCAAGATCGGCCAGCCCAAAGCCGCACGGGCCGTGGGGCAGGCATTGTCGCGCAACCTAGATGCGCCGCACATACCTTGCCACCGTGTGATTGCCTCGACCGGTGAGATGCGCGGCTACTCAGCGCCAGGTGGCATCAACTACAAAATTAAACTGCTAAAGAAAGAAGGCTATGTTGCGAAATAAATGGATCTGGATTCTAGTGATTGCTCTGGTGGTCGGTGGTATTGGCGGAGTGCTGTTTAATCGATTCGTCATTCCGTGGCTTGCCAGCATGCCGGGACTTTCGGGTCTGCACAAATTGGAGAGCAGTAATCCGGTAATTATCAACCGCCGCGAAGAAGTTCAGATCAACGAAGGCGCAAATTATTTGGACTTGAGCAAACAAGCCGCGGCTTTTACCGTAACCATTTACTCCCAGTCGGGAGCGAGCTTCAGATTTTTGGGAAACGGCATTATCGCTTCCTCAGACGGCATGATTCTCACCTCAAGGGCCAATTTGGGCGCACCCGGCTCCCTCGTCGTTGTCACAAACGATGGCACTAGCTTTCCTGGGACTCTCAGAGCTTTGGATCCGCGGAGCGAACTGGCCGTGCTCACAATTAGCGCCAACAATCTGCCGTTTGCTCAATTTGCCGATGCTTGGGATTTGCAAGCCGCCCAAAAACTAATTTACGTCGGCCGGTCCAACAAAGAATTCACCAGGCAATTCGGCTTGGGCCAAGTAACTCAGTCAGTAGACAATGCTTCAAGTCTCGATCGCGTTTTTTACACCGAAGCATTTGAAAATACTATAGCCAGCGATGCCAAAATCACCTCTGATTATATTGGCGGGCCAATTATCAACCTAAACGGTAAGGTTGTGGGAATGACCAGTTCCTCGCTTGGGGTGCTCATAAGCGAAGATCTATCTACGGCTGTGTCTTCTTATTTCCAAAACGGGAAAATTCAGCGGCCGCAATTTGGCGCTAAGAACCTGAATCTATCTACACCTTTAGCCAAGCTCAAAAATTTGTCCCGCGGCGGAATGCTAGTAGTAAGTGTTGATGACGGCAGTCCGGCCAAGCTTGCCGGGCTAGCTACAAACGATTTGATTATTTCAGTGGACAATCAACCCTTGCCTCAAAGCAACTTTGAAAAGATCATCAACCAGCACGGATTCAACGATATGCCTATCACAGTCCTGCGTAATGGCACCGAAGTTAATCTGACAATAAAGCTACAACCAAAATGACCGATTGTATTTTTTGCAAAATAGCCAGCGGCGAGATTCAGACCAGCAAAGTTTTTGAAGACGATAAAGTCGTCGCGTTCTTGGATCTGCACCCAAAAACCGCAGGTCACACCTTGGTCGTACACAAGACGCATACGAAGGATCTACAGAATACTCCCGATGAAGTTTTGGCAGAACTTATGTCTCGGATAAAGCTAATTGCCGAAAAACAGATGAAGGTAAACAACGCCAGCGGTTTTAATCTTTCGGTCAACAATGGGCAATCGGCTGGTCAAGAGATTTTCCATTTGCATTTTCATATAATCCCAAGAAAATAATGAAATACTTAATCACTGGCGGGGCCGGATTCATTGGTTCCAACTTTATCCATTATTTGTTTGCCAAATATCCTGATTGCGAAATTACCAATCTTGATAAATTAACTTACGCTGGCAATCTCGATAACCTGAAAGAATTCGAAACAAAGCCGCGGTATAAATTTGTAAAAGGCGATATCGGCGATGAAAATTTGGTAGATGGATTGGTTGCCAATTGCGACATCATCGTAAATTTTGCAGCCGAGTCTCATGTCGATCGATCGATCCTGGGGCCGAAGGAATTTGTGCAAACCAATGTCGTGGGCACTCAGAATTTGCTCGAGGCCGCGGTCAAGCATAAAAAAAGATTTCATCATATCTCAACCGACGAAGTCTTTGGATCCCTGCCACTGAATTCTGTAGAGAAGTTTACGGCCCAGACTCCTTATGATCCTTCGAGTCCATACTCGGCATCCAAAGCGGCCTCGGATCACCTCGTCCGCAGTTACGCCCGAACTTTTGGTTTGCAAGCCACGATTACCAATTGCTCCAATAATTACGGGCCGTATCAATTTATCGAAAAGTTGATTCCGCTGATGTACATAAACGCCAAGCTCGGCAAAAAGCTTCCTGTGTATGGCAATGGTTCCAATGTCCGCGACTGGATCCATGTCGAGGATCACAATGCCGGCGTGGATGTGGTGCTCGGCAAAGGTAAAATCGGCGAGACTTATCTCCTCGGCGGTAATGCCGAAAAATCAAACCTCGAGGTGGTAAAAACAATTCTCAAGCTCATGGGCAAGGACGACAGCCTGATTGAATTTGTAAAAGACCGCCCCGGGCATGACTTACGCTATGCCATAGATTCCAGTCAAACGGAAAAGGAATTGGGCTGGACTAGAAAGCATGATTTCGAATCGGGCATGCGGGACACAATTGCCTGGTATGATGCGCATGAAGACTGGTGGAGAAAACTTTTGAGCAAGGATTATTTACAATATTACGAGCAACAATACAAAGGACGCTAATGCCTACAACTGAATACAAAATTACCACGACCGAGATTCCCGGGTTGCTGATAATCGATATCGCGGCGGTCTCTGATGATCGCGGATACTTCCAAGAAAAATATCAGAAGCAGAAACTCACGAGTTTGGGCTTCCCGGAATCTTTTGTACCGGTCCAGCAAAATATTTCCTACAACAAGCAAGCGGGTGTACTGCGCGGACTGCATGCCGAGCCTTGGGACAAATACGTTACGGTTACCAAGGGAAAAGTTTTTGGGGCTTGGGTGGATCTGCGCAAAGAAAATTTCGGCAAAGTGGTTACGGCTGAGATCGACGAACACAAAGCAGTCTTCGTGCCACAAGGAGTGGCCAACGCCTATCAGACGCTCGAACCTGAAGTTTACTATTGTTATTTGGTCAATGATCATTGGAAACCAGACGGGATTTATAAGTCAGTAAACCCTGGCGATCCCGAGCTGCAAATTTCCTGGCCAATCACATTTGATCAGGCTATAATTTCCGAGAAAGATCATAAGAATGCGCTATTAAAGGACATTGTCCCATTCTAAGCTATGAGTAAAATTTTAATTCTCGGGTATTTGGGGGGCTTGGGCCAAGCATTCATGGAAGTCTACGAAGACGAAAAACCGATCGGCCTCGATCGGGAAGATTTTGATATTGCCAATGAGTCCCAAGTTTTGGAAATTATCCAAAAGCACCAGCCCAGCCTGGTAATTAACTGTACGGGCTACACAGCCGTGGACAAAGCCGAAGTTGAGCGGGAATTTGCCGAAAGTATCAATGGTTCCGGGCCGGGGTTTGTGGCCGCCGCGTGCAAAGAAGTTGGGGCGACTCTGGTGCACTTTAGCACTGGCATGGTTTTTGACGGCAACAATTCCGAAGGCTACAACGAAGATGCGCTGACTAATCCTATAAACACTTACGGTCGCACCAAACTTTTGGGCGAAATCGAAGTCCAAAAGCGAATGGATAATTTTTATATTATCCGCTCGGCTTGGTTGTTTGGCAAAACGAAAACCGGCAAGAAGAGCTTTATAGATATCATGCTTGAGAAAGCCCAGACCGGCGAGGTGATTAAAGCTGTCACCGATGAAGTCGGATGCCCGACTTATGATTTCGACCTGGCTCAAGCCACGCGCGCGCTCATCGAAGTCAAAAAGCCTTTTGGGCTTTATCATATCACCAATTCCGGCCGAGCCAACCGCTTTGACTGGGCTGAAGAAATTTTCCGCATCAAGGAAATCGAAGCGGATGTCGTGGGTGTGCCGGCCAGCGATTTCCCTAAACGCGCGGCCTTGCGGCCCAAGTTCGAGGTTCTCAACAACACCAAGTTCATCCTCCTTCGTCCATGGCAAGAAGCGTTAGAGGAATTTTTGGGTTCTAATTACTAATTACTAATTTCTAAATATGAAAGGTATTATTTTATCCGGAGGCACGGGAAGCCGGTTGATGCCGCTTACGAGAGTTACAAGTAAGCAGCTTTTGCCTGTGTACAATCGGCCTATGATAATGTATCCGCTCGAAATGCTCCTGGCCGCCGGGATCAAAGATATCTTGATCATCGTGGCTCCGGACCATGCCGGCGATTACCTCAAACTTCTCGGGAGCGGCAAGGAATTCGGCGCCAGGTTTACATACGAGATCCAGGATAAACCCGAGGGGCTGGCCGCCGCATTCATAATCGGCGAACAATTTATCGGATCGGATAATGTCTGTATGATTCTGGGTGATAATATTTTTGAAGATGATTTCTCTAAAACCATAAAGAAATTCAAAAAAGGTGCTCATATTTTTGCCAAACAGGTTCCCGACCCCGAAAGATTCGGCGTTGTAAAGTTCGACAGTAAGATGCAAGCCGTACAAATTGAAGAAAAACCAAAAACTTTCTTATCCAAATACGCCATCACGGGGCTCTATGTATATGACAATCGGGTGATTCAAGCGGCGAAACTTGCAAAACCGTCCGAGCGCGGGGAATTGGAGATTACGGAATTGCATAATTGGTATTTGGCCAAACATGAACTCAAGGTCGATATAGTCGAAGGCGAATGGATAGATGCCGGGACATTTGATACACTATATAGAGCAAACCAAATTGCATACCGGAAAGCCCACAAGAAACAAATATAGATTCCAAGCCAAAAATGAACGTACACCAACACAAAATCATCTCAGCTCTCATAGTCACCACGATTACTTTCTTGGGACTGGAGTCTCTGGCGGTAATCATCGGCCTCAATCAACTTTCGGCATTTGTGACCACGGCCGTTTATTTATTCCTATTCCACGTATTTTGGGTGGCTTTTGTTTTTGACCTGCATCTCAAGCATACCCAAGCGGTAAGCGTCACCTCCGCGCGCTATGCCGCGTTGGTCCGTTCCGCAATTATCCATCGTTTCCAGCATTTTTTCCATTGGCCGTATGTCCGACACTTTCTCAATTATTTTATCCTGCCGTCGGTTTTATTTTGGGCGGCCGTGATCCTCTTGTATCTCAATCCGTTTGCATCAGAGCTCAAACAAATCATAGCGATTTTCTCGACCCTGACCTTTGCCGCTTATTATTGGCATATGAAGGAACACCTAAGTGCTAACCTTGAGGCTCATCACAAATGGCTCAGACTCTTGGGCACGACCAAATTGTTTGCGGTGTACTTTGCGTTTGCCGCAATCCTTGGATTTAGCTGGTATTATGGCTTGGGCAAGCATATAGTTTTTTATTATGTCTTGGCCGCGGCCTTTTTCCTCATCCACCAGGCGCTGTTTTCCTACGGCTATCATAGATCAAGTCTGCTTATCGTGAATTTCGTGGCGGCAGTCATCATGGGATTCGTGGGAACATGGGTTTACAGTAACTGGACTTATCAGTACTTCACCGGCGCGCTTATCCTTCTGGCCATGTACAACACGGTCTGGGGATTTATTCATCACTCATTGGATAGGACGTTTACCACCAAAGTCGCGCTGGAATACCTAGTCATGGGTATCCTCGTGGTCTCTATAATTTTTGCCACTCACAACTTCGGCACGAGGATTATTTAGATGCCAAAAAAAGGTACTGCACCATTTGGGCGCGAACTCGAAACTCTTCGGCAGGAGCCCGAGTTTGATTTGCATAAACTGGGACATATCGAAAAATCTGTCAATATTCCAGGCGGCAAAGAAAAAGAATTTTCCGGCCCGGAGTATGGCGTCACCGAATATTTTGACGCCAGTGGCAGAAACCACGAGCAGTTTGCCAAGCTCAAGAGATTTTATGAAGATGCGCAAGCCGAACTCGGCGATTTTTTGCCCAAAGCCATGTTCATTGAAGGCGAACCGTCGAATACAACAACCGAAGGCCGCTCATTTTATGTTGTCCAAAAATATGAATCAAATGAGTTTTATAAAACGGCCAAAAAGTTGGATGAATTAAACTCAAAAGAATTTTCAGTAGAATTCACCAATCAATTGTTGGAAATACAAGAACGAATAATTTCTTTTTTGGAAAATCATGCGGCGGATATTCCGGACGAATGGCTGGATATAGCCGGATTGATGCGCCCGCAAACTTTTAAGGAAGACATCTTGCATTCGCCACAAACTGGTGATACGAGGATTACAAATCTATTTCGATTTAATCCAGACTTGGTAAAAGAAATCGCCGAAATAAAGACGGAATTTAACCCAAGCACGAGCTCTTTGCGAGTGTTGAAGATGCTGGGTTTGGGAAATCTGGTTTGGGCAATAGAAAAAAGCGGCTTTAGCGAGTGGACAAGCCGTAAGAAAGTCCATTGGTCAATGAATTCAGATAAACTAGAACGCGAGGGTAAGAAAGCAATGGCTTTGACGTTTGACGACGGGCCAAACGAAGAAACTGAAAAACTTTTGGATATTTTAATACAAGAGAATGTCAAAGGAACCTTTTTCTTGGTCGGATCTTTAATTCCTGGCAATGAACATATCGTAAAAAGAATCATCGATGAAGGTCATGATATAGGTGTTCATGAATGGAGTCAGGAAGGCGCCAAACCCAACACCGGACTAAAAGAATATGGTAAAAGATTTGTTGGTCCCAGGCATGACCTCGGTGACGTAAGGGATACGTCAGAATTAATTGAGAAAGTTAGTGGCAGAAAACCAACTCTTGGACGCGTGGCCGGTGTGCATGGGACAATTGACAGTAGGCGAGAGTTTGAAACAATGAATTTGAAGGTGATTCACGGCAATCCTTATGACGTCGCATTTATGCCTCCAAGTCCGAAATTCAACTCGGATATATTATTAAAAAAAGCCTTAAGCAGTAATGGCCAAGGCAGAATAAGAATTTTCCATATTGGCACCCTGACGGATAGCGGTTTACCCATGGATCGTTCGGATATCGATAAGAGCCGCGGCGAAACTTACCCGCCCGATGCTACTCTCGGGATGATTCAACAATATATTAGCGAAAGCAAAAAACAGGGTTTCGAGTTTGTGAAAGTTGATGAGTACACATAATTAAACCGCCTTCTGGGGCGGTTTTTTTTATTTCTGAACTAAACTAGAATCGCACAAATATATTTACAAAAGCCAAAAGCAGGAAGATCGCAATCTGCGGGCTCACATGCATTCCGGGACGTTCGATATGCGCTCGTTTCATAATAACCCAGTCTATGACTAAGAATCCGAGATAGATTATGGAGAGGATGCCAAAAATAATTCGCAGGATTTTCATGATAAGCGCCTGCTCAGAGACGGGGATCTGAGAGCTACCCACCGGACTTGCGTCTGTTTGCCCGGCCGGGATAGTATCGATGTTAGAAAGCGTAATGCTGGCCGTAACTTTGGCATTGGTGGCATCCCGAGCCTCGATTGTGATGTCTTGGCCGCTTAGGTCTTCGGACAGATTGAATGTAAATGTGCCGGCGTAGCGGCCATCGCTTTGGGCAAGCAAGGTGATCGACTGGGTGAGAAGTTTGGCCGTGGCAAGCGTCGGCTTACCGGTGATCGCGACATTGACGTCAATCATGGTGTGGCCTGAGACTTGCGTGGCGCTGACTTGGGCATCTTTGCCTATGGACAATCCACTTTTGCTCGGGCTAGTATTCTGCACGACAGGGCTTGAGGTGGCACTGGTTGATGTGCCTGAGAGTGTACCAAATAAACTTACCACAATCGTACTGTTGTGATCAGGCTCGTACAAGCCCGACGACAACGCCAGACCTTGATCTTTAAACTTATCGTTGAGGAGATTGGCCCGGTGTGTAGGGCTGTTCATCCAGGCGGCGATGAGTTCGTCAGGCGTTGTGAAGTCCATGGCGAGATTTTCTCCTAGTGTGGAATACGGTTTGTATCCTGAGGCTTCGATTTTGGGCCAGACGTAGTTGCCATCCGGGTCGATGTGGGAAAAGTAACTGCGGCTCAGCATGTCGCTGGCCTTGGATTGCGCGGCAGTGGTCAGCTTGGCGTTTTGGGCCACAGTGGGAATAAATCTCTGACTGCGTTCGCTATTGATCCGGTCCATGATGTCGGCGGACGAAAGCGAGGACGACGCCAAAGTCAGGCTGGCCGGAATTATGAAGCGCAAGCCCCAGACGATCACGATGAAAAACACAAGTGCTGAGGTTGTGGTGATCCAGGGTCTATAGTCGTTGGTTTCGGATGCGATTAAGTAATGCCTTAAATTTTGCATACTGTATAGGTATTATAGCTTAGTCTTGACAAGACCACAAATTTGTGCTAATATTATACGTTGCTTATATAATAAAAACCTATGGATTTGCGAGATATTATCAACATGGAATCAAACGGCGAACCCGAAATCTACCGATTGCTCAAAATCGGAAGTTTTAGCGTCGTCCCCGAAAATTCCGGTTTTACTATTAAGCAGGAAGAAGAGCCTCAACTCAAAATTGCCATGGAAAAAGTTGCGGTTACAGCATCGGCGGTGAAAGAATTGGTTAGCCCCGTCTGGAATCGCACAAAAAGCATGCGCGGTCTGCTTATTTATCCAGTGATTTTTGCGGTGTCGTTTTTGATTTTTTATTCCACCATGAATTTCCCGTCGCTCATAGCCCAGGCCCAAGGGTGGTTTGCCCCCAAGCAGGATCAGCAGATTTTGGGCAAAGACCTCGCAGCTTACAACGCTTGGATCTCCGGATATTTTTATTCTGTTTCAAACAAAGACTTGCTGGCGGCCAACAACGATTATGATCACGATGGGCTTACCAACTATGATGAATTTGTCATGCGTACCAACCCAACTTTGGCAGACTCCGATACCGACGGTACCACAGACGGCGTGGAGCTTATAAATTCCACCAACCCTTGGGGCAGTGGGGGAATGACCACAGCTCAAGGCAAACTGCGAGACAAGATCGACTTGAATATGGTTTCCGAGCGTATTACTTTTGGCGTTGCGGCCAATAAGAAGGGGACGGTTAATACGGCCAGTGCTGATTCGGATAATTTCGATCTGACCAAACCCGGAGTATTGTCTATTCCGAAATTAAATATCCAAGCGCCGCTGGTGTTTAGCCGTGACCCTTCGGAGTTTGACCGCGACCTTGAGCGCGGCGTGATTCATTATCCTGGGACGGCTCTTCCAGGGAATACCGGCACCATGTATGTTTCGGGACACTCCTCAGACTATATCTGGAAGCACGATAAGTTCGCCACGATTTTTACTAAGATTAATTATCTTGCGGCTGGTGATGACATCTTTATCACGGTTTACGGCAAAGATGGCAAGGTCTATAACTACCGCTACCGCGTGACTGGCCAAAACGTTTATTCTGCCGACGACCAGACCCAGTTTATAGATAACACCGCGGCCAAACTCAACCTTTCGACCTGTTGGCCGATTGGGACTTCCAAAAACCGCATGGTCGTGAGTGCGACCCTTTCTCCGCTCTAAGGCGATACTCAGAAAAGACTGTCAAAATGGCAGTCTTTTTTGGTTAAATGTACAGTTTTTTGCTTGCGTTTCCTCCAAAATTAGGAGCCCTGCCTATTTATTTAAGAATGCGCTTAAACTATAGTATTTACTGGGTTTTTACGCCACCAATAGCCTTGACAAAGAGGGCAAAAGGTGGTAAGCTTGACTGTTACCCTAGAGCGGTAACTTTGGCACATTTACACATACAGAGTTTTGGAGGTCAGTCATGAACAGGCGATCACTCTGCCTTGTGGTGCTGGCGTTACTGCTGGCGACCTCGAGCGCATATGCTCAGACGGCGACTAAGAAGCGGCCCGCGGCAACTGCGGTGGTGAAGGTCTCGGATTTCGATCCCAGCATCCAGTACCGCCGATGCGATCCCGCCGTCAAGGGTGGGGAGAGCCGATTGGTCTGGCCGTTTCCTGGTCAGAGCCCGCTCATTCTACCGGATCTCTTGCGACGGGCTGGACTCAACGGCCGCGAGGACATCGCGTTTGATCGAGCTGTGCTCGGCCCGCGAGAAGGCGAGAGCATGCCTGAAGACCAGCGTATTGCTTTGGGCTTGGTACAGCGGTTGATTCGTGCTGGAGTGCTCAAAGGTCTCGATGACGAGAACAACGAGCGGAGGACGTGGGAACGGTTCCAGACTCTGGTGCGCGAAAACGAGCACCATGCCCACGATCTCAATCTCCGCTGCGGCGACCGGGTCGGATACATGGGTTATGCTGCGGGTTCAGACGGCAATCTGGCGATTTTTTTCCGTCGCGATTACGTTATGGGGTTTGCCCCAAGCGTCTGGGCCTGGAGCATTGGTCCTATCGAAACCCCAGGCGGATGGAAGCGCGTAGACATCATTCTCGACTGCTTCAATCCGAGAATCGTGCAGGCGGAAAAGCCGGTGGTTGTTCCACCAGCACCGGCGGCAGCAGCCTCTGCGGGTACGCAGAATACAGTGGCAACGAAAACCCCGGTGCTGTTGGTTCCGGTGATTCAAAAACACTGGTTCGACCGCAAAGGGAAAGAAGTGGATCCGCCGAAGCATTACAACCTGCGGTTTATGGCTCGCGAAAAAGCCAGCAACCAGGTCATCACGACCTTGGACTATGCCTCAGAAGGGAGCGGATTTGCTCCTTCGGGCATCTTCAGTCCTGAAGCGAAAGCCCTGTTTAAGACCGGGAATAGCTACGTGATCGTCGAAGACCCAGGCACCATCCCCAAAGGATGGCACAGCCGAGGCCCCGTCGAGTTCACCCTTACAGAAGGCAACGGCAACGCGCCGGCCCTGATGCCCGGAAACGAGAAGGATAACCAGAACTGGTTTGCACGAAGCTGTGTCGGTCCGATCCCGCGTTGGGCTTGCATCGCTGGGGCCGCGATAGGCAGTGGATTTCTCTACGAGAGGCTTCGCGGCCACGATGAATCCAGTCCGGGCAGGCAGAACACCACCCCGCCGAAGACGCCGCCCGTGGTGACCACGAGCCGGCCTCTGACCGCCGGGTTTGAAATCAGGTTTTAAGAAAGAAGGAGGTAACAGTTCGGAAACGCCGTCGTTAAATGTTGGCGTTTCAACCGAGGGGGCCACAAGGCATATGTCCTTGTGCTCCCCCTCACTATTTTTTTCGTAAGATCAATCCATCTAGGAGTAGGTGGCTTGATTGATCTAAAAAATAATTAAGTCTGTGTTACAGCCCCGCCGATTGCGGGGTCCCGCCTGCGTCTAATATTGATTAGCAGTGGCGGGGAGAACGCAGGCAGAAGGTAATCGATATGCAAGCTATACAAAAACTCAGCCGATCAGGAATAGCCCGCACAATTGGGATGTCTTTGGTTTTGGCTGCAGTCGTTACAGGAACTGCCATTACACGTGCAGATTTTTCACAAAAACACACACTTACAGTAAAAGTTTTTCAAGGTGATCCGGCCCAAAACAAATTGGTGCCCGGTGTTTTGGTGCGTCTGTCCGCAGATACTGCCGGCAACCCATCCAATGGCGTTTCCGCCACAACTGATGGCAACGGCACTGTCGTTTTGAATGACGTTTCGGAAGACGGCTATACTGTGCAGGTGGCATGGACAAGCTCGGATTTCTATGGTCGTGACTTCCGCATCTATCTGGATGGTGAAACGACTTTGGAAGCATCTATTCTTTCCAAAACTCCAACACCTGCTCCGACCCCAACTGTGAAGTATCATAAGTTGGATGTTGTGGTCTTCGACGGCGATCCAGCCCAGAATAAATTGATTCCGAACGCAAGCGTCCATGTCGTGGCCGATAAAGCCACCGGGTTTTCGGATGATTTGCGCGGCAATACCAATGGTTCCGGCCTTGCGACATTCCAGGTGGTCTATAGCGGTTACAAAGTTACCGTCGGTGAAAACCTTGAGTCGTTTTATACCCGGGATTTCCATATCTTTGTCGACGCGGATACTACCCTCCAAGCACCATTGGTCAACAAAGTTACGACCGCAACCCCAACTCCGACTCCAACTGGCGATTGTCTTCCGACACCGCCCCGGGGCAAACCTTTGCTGAACATCTGGCCGATTTCCGAATCCGGAGCCGGTTGTACTGATTTCAGTTTGCTTGCGGCCAAGAACGTTAGCACCGGCAGCGGCTATGTTACCGGTAACCGAACCGTCACCGCCACCGATGGTCAGATTATTCAAGTTGAATTGTATGTCCACAATGGTGTTATAGATTATCCCGAAAACATCGCGCACAATGTCGTGGTTAAATCCACGGTGCCTACTGCTTCCGGAACTCTCACCGCTGAAGCTTGGGCGGACAATGCCGATCGCATTACTTCTTCTCAAAAAGGCGGCAACGTCAATTTGAGCATTGGCGCCAACCAGAAATTAGAATACATCTCAGGTTCGACCAAACTCTACGACACGACTGGTGCTTTCCAGGCCAGTTTGCCTGACGGCGTGGCCGGAAGCGGTGTTTCTATCGGCGATATGCGCGGATGTTTTCCGTTCCGTCATTTCGTGACCTTCCAGCTGCGCGTAAAAGCCAACCCCGCACCTACCCCAACACCTACCCCGACTCCAACGCCTACACCTACCCCAACACCTACTCCAACCCCAACTCCGACACCAACACCTGCTCCGACTCCGGTTTTGACTATCGTTAAAACAGCCAGCAACATTACCCAAGGTCTTCCTTATCAGAAAACCCTTGCTGTAAATAACGGGGATACTGTCTCTTTTAAAATCGTTGTCACAAATACAGGCGCAGGGATCGCTTCGGATGCGGTTGTTAAAGATATCCTGCCTGCTGGATTAGTCAATCTTGATAGCATCACCCTAAACAACATTGCTTTGGGATTCGTATATCCAGGAGTTAGTCGAACGATTACATTTAGGGCTAAGGTCAATAATATTGCTTGTAGTACAACTCTTATAAACCAAGCCACAGTGCAGTCGGCTCAAACCGGAATCGTATCCGATACAGCAACTTTGTTTGCCCGAGCCTGTACCACTCCGACACCAACGCCTACACCTACCCCAACGCCGACCCCAACACCGTACTTGGTCATGGAGAAGACAGCCTGGAACGACACTCAAAACAAGAGTGCAACTGCAGTTACTGCGAAACCTGGGGACGAAATCACTTACATTCTCAAGGTTAGCAATGTCGGCAACGGCCCGGTGAATAATTTTGCCGTGAGTGATGATGTTTCCGATGTCCGTACATTGGCCAATATCTTCGACATGGCCAATGCCACTCTGCAAAGCAACAATGTCTTGGTTTATCCGGCTGTCACAATTCCGGCCCACTCAAGCATTACTCGCGCCTTCCGGGTGAAGGTCAAAAACCCGTTGCCGGCCAATACCGACTGTACCATGACCAATGTCTTTGGAAATGTTACAGTAAACATTAAAGTCGCTTGCACCACCCCGTTTGTCGCGCCTAAGACTGGCGCGACCACGACTTGGAGCATGATCTTTGCCGCGCTTACGGTTTTGAGCTTTGCCGGATACCGCTCCAGCCAGTTAATAACGAAAGGAATATAAATCAATGAGCAGAAACCGCACAATCGGCCTTATCATCCTGGTTCTGGTTATCACTGGAATCGTCTGGCTGGTTTATTACAACAATCACAAGAACGATAATTCCAACACCAATCCGGACCTGTCGGTAACCGTCGTCAATTCTACTCAAAATGCTGACGGCTCAAGCGTCGTGGCTCATCCCAAGGACCAGCTCGTATACACCCTCAATGCTCACAACCCCAGTGACAAAGTTATTTCTGGCTACGTCATGGAAGTGGGGATTGCCGATGTTACCAAAGCCGCGACCTTAATTGACGCTCAACAGGCCAATTACAATTCCGCAAACAATTCATTGATCTGGACCCCACTTGATATCCCAGCCAATGAATCAATCCAAAAACAGTTCACCGTCCGTGTCAAAGACTCCTTGCCGGCAAATGCCTCAGACCGGATTCTCAAGGTCAGCTTCAACAACGAAGTTACCACAGCTCTGGGCGAATCAACTACCGCTACAACTTCAAGACCCGGAAGTATCGGTTCGGGAGCAACCTACACCGCTCCTAAGACCGGAATTCCAGGATGGATTAGTTTCTACTTGGCTGCATTCATTACGTTCGGAGTCATGCTATTCCGCTTAGCCGCCAAACTCGGCAAGCCAACCAACTAAATAAAAATTTAAAGTGAAAAGTTAAAAATTGAGAGACCACCCCGAACTTGTTTCGGGGTCTCTTTTTTTGTGGTCTTTGACTTATTATTTTTCTGCTTCTAAAATAAATTCAACAGACAAAAACAAAAACAAACCGACTGGACTCGGTTTTATTTTTTATCTACATGCCTCACGCTTTCAATTCTCAGGAAATAGAAGATTTATTGGCCAAAAATAACGGCCAGTATTTGGTTTTCGAAAACGACCAGCCCAAATTTGTGGTTTTGGATCCGGTAAGATATCCACATTTCGTCAATTTTGATAAGAACCGCCCCAATGTCTTGGTAACCGGCGGGGCAGGCTATATAGGCTCGCATGTGGTGCTCGAGCTTCTGGCGGCCAATCTCAACCCCATCATCATCGACAACCTCAGTAACTGTGCGGTGCCGAATCTGGGCTGTCCGTTTATCGTCGGTGATCTGGAAAAAACCGAAGTCCTCGACAAAGTTTTTGAACAATACAACATCCAGGCCGTAGTCCACTTGGCCGGGTCTATCATCGTCGAGGAGTCGGTCTTGCTTCCCGAGAAATATTTTCACAACAACGTCGTGGCCGGCATCAACCTGCTCAATACCATGCTGAGGCATGGTGTGAACAAACTTATTTATTCCTCTTCGGCCGCAGTTTACGGTAGTCCGCGCTATGTACCCATCGATGAGAACCATGCGACCGAGCCACTCAATCCCTACGGCGAGACCAAACTTATTTTTGAAAAAATTGTGAACTGGTACGTCAAAGCGCATGACCTCAATGCTGTCATGTTCCGCTACTTCAACGCCGCCGGCGCCGATCCCCACGGCCGGGCCGGGGAGAAGCACTTCATTGAGACGCATCTTATCCCAAGAGTTTTTCAGGTGGCCAACAAGGAGCTTGATTCTGTGAAAATCTTTGGCCACGATTATCCCACGGCCGACGGCACGGCCATTCGGGATTATGTCCATGTGGCCGATATTGCTAAGGCACACGCATTGGCTATTGCGAAATTAGAAGAGGACACAGGTTCGTTTACCTACAACATCGGCACCGGCAAGGGCTACTCAGTGCAGGAAATCGTGGACAAAGTTGTCGAAGTCACAGAGCGAATGGTCCCGATCGAACAGCACGAACGCCGCGCCGGCGATCCGCCGATACTTGTGGCCGATAGCAAAAAAGCTCAGAAGGAACTCGGCTTGGAACTCAAGCACTCGGACTTGGACACGATTATCCGCACAGCCTGGAACTGGCACAAGCAGGCGTTTGCCAAACCCGCAGTCCCGGTGGAAGAAAAAGCCGAAGAGACAGCGAGTACTTAATAAATGAGTAAACAGTAAATAAGAAACCAAACTCTATGGAGGAGCAATGCCAAGCAACGCTGAACTAATCGCCAGGATTTCCCGGTTTCAGAACATCGGACATTTTCACCCGCTGACGTGCCAGAAGGAATCATCGCACGAACAACTCAGGGGCGAAGAACGCGAGGGACAAGTGGTCCTCGTTTGTCCGACTTGCGGCCACGTTCAGGACCAGGTACCGGCATTCATGAAGGTCGATGAGTTCGAAGAAGTGCTCAAGGATGCCGAAGACGTGCAGAGCCAAATGGCAAAAGTTGCAAGTCAACTCGGAGGAATGACCAATGAGTCTTGATCGATTCTTAAGCGAAATTGTCGCTCAGACGGATGGAGTTCTGCCCGAAGAGGTGACCCGTCGAGTACATTATGCGGCAGAGATTCGAAAGGCGTTATTTGCCCACGGACAGCAATGTCTTTCAGGGCTTGCCTGTGATCCCTCTCCAAACCCTAGAAAAATGGGACAGGGAGATCTCCGCCTGCTTAGCAAAACTCTAGCCACAAGCCGTGACCATACAAAGGTCGCGGCTTTGTTTTTGAGATTTTAGCAATTTGTGGTATAATTTAGGTCATAAATCATATAACTCGTAGCACGTAACAAAAAAACATGGCCAAAAAACTATCCGTCATTATCCCAGCCTACAACGAGGAGAAGCGCATCCAGAAAACCTTAGAAGATGTGGATTCATACCTCGAAAAACAAAATTATGACTACGAAATCATCGTTGTCGATAATAATAGTAACGACCGCACGGCTGAAGTCGTTAAAAATTTAGAGCAAACCACAGTCCAAAACGCCCGGGTCGTGCTCGAGGCGACCAAAGGCAAAGGCGCCGCCGTAAGAAAGGGGATGATGGAAGCCATTGGCGACTACTCGGTCTTCATGGACGCCGATAATGCCACGCCGATTTCAGAAATAGAAAAATTCTGGCCGCATTTAGAATCGGGGATCGAGGTCGTCATCGGATCACGCTACCAGGACCCATCTACGGTCAAAATCAAACAGCCGTTTTACCGAATACTTCTGTCCCGCATGGCCAACACGCTCATCCAGATTGTGCTCATCCCGCACATAAAAGACACTCAGTGCGGATTCAAAGCGTTCAAATCCCAAGCCTCGAAAGAAATCTTCAAGCACGTCACGATTTTTGGCTGGGCATTCGATATGGAATTGCTTGCTATCGCCTTGAGATTGAGTTATAG
>JAIFWV010000031.1 GCA_019659055.1 Candidatus Doudnabacteria bacterium | reverse complement strand
GTACATGGCCAAGGATAGACCGACTGGGTCAACTACGAGACTCGTGTTCTGCAGGAGATTGTTCCGAAGGTTCGAAATGTAGCGATTGACACCCGGACTTTGCCCAAGGACCTCAGGTTTGTTCAGAATGTCGGTAACGGTTTTTGCCGGCAGTTCAACTCTGTTAATATCGAGCTGTGCCATAATCCTCCTTAGATATATTTCACAAACGATATACTAGCAGAAAAGACTTTAGACGTAAAAAGCCCTGACTAGGTTTAACGGCTCAGACGGGTATGAGCCGTTGATTTTTTAGCGGAAATGAGTATAATAAATAGGCAATTTGGGGATGGTAGCTCAGTGGTAGAGCACCTGCCTTTTAAGCAGAGGGTCGTGGGTCCGATCCCCACCCATCCCACCAGTTGAATCTAAATCGAACACGGGTTTATCTTTGAGCTTTTTGTAGCAGAGATAATCAAGTGGTTCGTTCAACACCGCACGCACGATTTTCCCGTCACGCATATACAACGATTTGAATAACGTTTGAGCAAGCAGAGCCTTTAACTGGGGCTCTTTTGCGTTTGTAAAGGCAAAGTGGCAACTGGCCGTAAGACTTAAGGCGATTTCAACTGTGCGAACAACTTGCGCCAACTTGCTTTCAATCTTTGCCAGTTCCGTGTTGAGCCTTGCTTCGTCTGCTTCGAGTTCAATCTTCACGCCAGAGTAAAGTTCCATATCAGTCGGACTGACTTTTTCGCTGTCGATGAATTGCAATACTAGATTTTTCTTCTTGCGTTTGATTGTTTCGATTCGGTCAAGAATATCTTTGCGTGCGTCTTCGTAGATTTTCTGCTCGTTGGCAAACGAAATTTTAAGTTTGTTTCGTAATTTCTCTCTCACAGATTCTGGCAACTCGATTTGTTTGACCAATTCCTCGAACTGTTCCAAATACTTGTTGTCGTGCTGGTACTTCTGACTGCAAGCAACCCTCTGTCCTTTCTGCAATCGTAGGCAACGCAAATACTGAATAACCTGACCGCTACTTGTCTTGTGCTCCTCTGTGGTCATTTTGCTTCCGCACTCATCGCAGTACGATATGCCTCTGATTGGCGAAAATAATCGGCGTTGGCGACTTGCTCCGTTTAGTCTTGAATCCAAAATGGCTTGAGCTTTCTCAAACAATGCTTTATCGAGGAACAGTTCGTACTTGGCGTTTTCGTTGACGATTCCGCCCCACTTGATGATTCCAATGTAAATTGGATTTCGAAGCATCCGCTCGATGTAGCTGACGTGCAAATGTCCCGACTTGTTCCTGCTTGGGAAGCCTTCTGCTTCCAAAATTTTCGTTAAGGCACGGGTAGAATACTTACCAGTCGCAAACAGTTCGAAAGTTCTCGTGACCCACTTGGCTTCGATTGGATTTACTTCTATCCACGCTCGGACTTTGCCCGTACTTACTTTTTCCTGTACGTTCTTATAGCCATAGGTTACGAATCCTGGCCACCAGCCTGCTTTGACTTTTTGTTCCATACCGCTTCGAACTTTCTCGCCGCTCTGTAGTGAGAAAAATTCCGCAATGGTAGATAGCACTCCTTCCATTACTTGTCCTGCCGCAGTATCATCAATGCCTTCTGTGGCCGAAAGAATTTTGATGCCACGCTTTTGCAAATCGTCTTTAATCAACGCAAAATCGATTCTATTGCGTGCTAGTCGGCTAACATCGTAGAAAATTACAGCTTTTACAGTTTTGTCCGTACGGCATCTGTCCCAAAGGACTTGGAATTGAGGACGATTGGAAGTCCGAGCACTTTCGCCTTCGTCTACGAAGATGTCAGTTTCTTCGTTGACTTCGTAGCCTCTCTCGAGTGCAAAGGCAAGACACCGCTCCCTCTGTGCAGGAATCGAGAGGCCTTTTTGAAATTGTTTATCGGTGCTGACCCGAAGGTAAAGTAATGCTCGCATATTATTTGAATTATAATTCGGCGAAAATTTAATTTCTATTGTTTAAGTTTTTTGGCAAGCTTAAGTACGTCGGCCAGAAGGTCGTGGCGCAAAATGTACTCAATGAAAGCATCGTTGAGCTTGGACATTGCAATTCCAGTTTCGGCGGATAAAAGTTTAACCTTGCGATGCAAGTCAGCGTCGTATCTGGTTTGTTTAGTTTGTCGCTTTGTCGACATTTTGGCGTTTATCTATTTCTTATCCTTCCATATTGCCTACGTAGGCTCAAGAAGCAAGGATAAATGTTTAAGAATGTTGATTGTAAACGGCGGAAAATCGAATTTTCAACCAGTCAATGCATCCAGCATTGAATCTTTGTCTGGCAAAACGCAATTTAGTTCTTCGTTGATGTGCAAATGGAAGGCCTCGTCGACAAATAGTAAGTCGGAGCGAGGAATTGGCATCTACACACCAAGTTTGAAGCTTTAATCTTTGGATTTTTCGGAAGAAAGCTTAGGTAAACTTCCGTCCGCCGTAATTGTAAATTTATTTTGACGATTCGATTTTGGAATCGGATTCTTTCGCACAAATTTCACGAGCAATCGCCGCTAAAGCGATCGCCAGCTTGTCGACTAGCTCGTCTTCTTGCTTCGTTCGTACTTCATCGGAAATTTGCATTAAAAAATCCTGGCATACCAAAACCGAAGGTCGATTTTGGATTCCAGGAATTTCGAGGAATCGTTCGGATTGTTAAAATTATCTTACTTAAATTTTACGGCAAGAATTATGAATTACAAAGCATATCAAACGGTAAACGAATCTGAGGAGTGATTAAATTCGTGCATTTTGGGAATAAAAAGCTTAGGTTAGCCAATTTATTTTGAGTATTTCCGTGCAAAACTAATCGTAATTTTGCAATAAATCCAAGCAAAATACTACATATAGATTCCATAATCCACAATTAGAGTGCTCAAATCAGCGAGGCGTCAATCGAAGAATTGCAGTTTTAGTCTGTTTTCGTCGTCTGTACAATCTCTCTTTTCCGAGTCGAGCTCAAAATTTTGTTGATAAATCGTGCTACATATTGATTCTGACAACAAAAGCCATAATAAACGGGGTCTTTGACTGCTTTCGATTGCGGCTGGTAAAATTATGGGGAGATAACCTACAACCGAAACACGACATCAAAACCAAATCGTCTTTTGTAATATCGGGCAGGGCTTTCCGAAAGGTTATCTCGGCCCGTAACATCAAACTTGGGAGTCGTGTCCCGAGAGATGTGCCCGATATTTCAGCAGGCGATTTTATCGTTCTGCTGACAGCCAGTTGTACGTACGTGAAATTCAAGAATTTCTGACCTGCTTACAATTAAGAAGACCAACATGGTACTACTTAATCGGGCAGTGATTGAAAACACTGGCCTGCTTCACGGCTTGGGTTTCGTCCTAACTCAAGACGGAAAAGTGATTTCCCTCGAACAATACCGACTGGAGCTTAATGCTTCGAAAGAAGCAAAAAAGACTCCACAAGTATTACTCGATGAAGTCTCTTTAGCCTAGCGTTTCGGACAGAACATCTCCTAGCTTAAGATAGGGGATGTTTTTTATTCTTGAATATGTTCAAGCGAAAATTTGCAATCAACTTTCGTCTGGACATATTAGCCGACAGCAAACACACCGTCAAATAGCAAAACGACTACTTTTGATATGTATTGATTTGATTTGCATTGTTTGTTTCGAAAGTTTTCCTGTGGATATATTATAACATAATTTCGATTGCTACTGTTAATAACTCTACCCCGCGCGCGGGGAGGGCGCGTACGGGGGCAGTTCGGGTATCTGACCGAAAATCGTTAGGAGGTAAACGGCCAGAATTGCCAAAATTTCGACCTTTGACACTACAAATTCTGGCTTAGTTAAGCCATTATTGAGTCAAAAGCATTGACAAAACCGCAAAATTTTGCTAATATACACTGTTCTTAGAAAATGGTGTAGTCCTTGATATAATCCCGAAATTCAGATATCCGTTCACCAATGCAGGAGGAGTTTATGCAGACCAAGATTTTCTCGGCGTGCTTTTTGGGTGCCTTCATCGGTGCTCTCGTCGCGTTGCAGTTGCAACCGTCGCTCTGGTGGATTGGACTCGTCGTCGGTGCCTTCACTGGCTATCTCTCGTACGAGTTCAAGGCCGTTCTCCGTGCCGTTCCAACAGCTTACACGGCGGCACGCGGTTGGCGACCCGATGGTGAGTTCTGGAAGGTGAAGGTGAGAAACGTCGGCATCTTCTGGGGTCTTACACAGACTCTGCTCGTAGGACTTTTTCTCGCCTTCGTTCACACACCTACCACAGTTGGTTCCGTTACGGCGGAGAGTTGGAAGACCATCGGGCTGATTACGCTCATCATGCATGGGTTTATGGGTTTCGCTGGGCTTACAATGCCTGCGAGAGACCGTAACGACGAGATTATTTACATGCCCGACGGCTACGCCGAACTGAATCCGCTCAAGGTTTACCTGTGGCACCTGCCGCGAGGAATCTTCTTCGCCGTCAGGTGGATGGTTCTGGGGTTGCCACAAGCACTGGCGTTCTGCCTGCGTGCGGTGAGCTTCCTCAAGCGATTCTCCGTCTTCTTGTTCCGCGAGATTCACTCCGACGTACGTCTGCTGTGTGCCTGTGACGCATCAATCGGTGCGGCAATCGGCTACTTCACTGGCAACGCGGTCATCGGCGGAATCGCAGGAGGCATCTTCGGGGTTCTGAACTACGAAGTTGTCTCAAAGAGGCTCCTGCACATTACCGTACGCTAGTTGTAGAAAACGAGTATCCAGTCTCGTCAAAAATACTGAGGCCACCTTTCGCAAGATTGGTGGCTTTTTCTTTTGTTATGCAAACGCCGCTTGGAGTTGCTTATAACAATTTTCGTAGTTTGTGACTTGAATTGGCTGTAAGGTTAGTGCTAAACTGCGGATATATTCGACAAGTGACCTGTCTAGTCCACCAGAAAATATTAGACTAGGGCAAAAAGCGCCCTTTTTTGTTACAATAAAGTATGCAAGAACGATTACAGAAATTTATATCACAAGCCGGGGTGGCTTCGCGGCGTCATGCCGAGGAGCTGATTACCTCCGGGAAGGTCCGGGTCAACGGCAAAGTTGTTACCAAACTTGGGACCAAAGTCGATCCGAGCATTGACCGGGTGGAGGTTGATCACAAAAAGATTGAAACCCAGAAGCTTATCTATTTGGTCATGAACAAACCCAAGCGCTGTGTGACGACTCGGCGCGACCCCCGGGCTCGCAAGACTGTCTATGACTATCTCCCCGCAGAACTGCGCGACGTGGTCTGGCCGGTCGGACGTTTGGATTTCCTCACCGAGGGTCTGCTTATCTTCACCAACGACGGCGAACTCACACAGCAACTGACACATCCATCCCGCGAACACGAACGTGAATACGAAGCGGTATTGGACAAAGAGATCTCAAGCGGCCGGATCGAAAAGCTCGAGCAGGGGATGATCATTGATGGCAAAAAAACCGCTCCGGCTAAAGTTCGCACCAATGGCACTACGGTTTATATCACCATTCACGAGGGCTGGAACCGGCAGGTGCGAAAAATGTTTTCGGCATTTGGCTATACGGTCCGCAATCTTAAAAGAGTCCGCATTGGCAATCTCAAATTAGCAGATTTGGAATCAGGTACATATAAAATGGTTCAAAGAAAGGACTTACTATGAGAGAAGGTTTAGAACGCCGGCATGGGGAATCTGATCTAGAAACAGGCCGCGCTCAGATGCTTGAGATTCTCGAACAAATTCTGCCGCTGGTTAATCAGGATGCAGTCAAAAATGAGCAATACCACCAGCTGATTAAAGACATTCGAAAAGTTAATAACGCCTTGGACCTAAAGAATATTTACCATGAGACGAAGCGGCGTCTGGAGGATTTAAATATTGGCGGCACAGGCGGTTCGAGACCCCAAGATCGCGAGGAGATTCACAAACTGCAGATCAAATTAAGTCAGCTCCCAGTCGAGCTGTTCGAATAAGCAAAAAACGGCACTTTATGCTATAATCAAAGTGCTGTTTTTATTTAATACTCGTCTCGGAAACAAAAATATATGGTCACTCCAGACCTCATCGAATATGTGAAATCAAGCATGGCATCGGGCACAGACGCGGAGGCAATAAAAAATGAACTCCGATCCCAAGGATGGGCCAATGATGACATTGATTCGGCCTTAGTTTCTGCAGGAAGTGGGGTACCGAGTCCAGCGCACGCGTCGATCGAAGCCGCAGGCTCGGGCTGGCACGTTACCAAGAAAGAAATTTTCATCGTGGTCGCTGGATTATTGCTTTTGAGCGGGGCTGGGGCGGCAGCTTTTTACCTCATTCCGCCGGCACCGGAAAAAGTTTTACAAACTTCCGCAGAAAATTTCGCCAGCGCTAACTCTTTTGATTATTCGGGCAACATGGTTGTCGATATCAGCGCTCCGAGCGGGTTGTTTAGCATGAACACGCTCCTTCATGGATTGCCAAAAGGTTTGGATTCCAGGATTGCGGGAGCCAGCGATACCAAATTCAACCTTGATTTCAGCGGCACGGCCGATGTTACCGATGCCAATCATCCTAAGAGCAACCTTGATCTCAATTTTAGCTATAGCCTCTTCCAGTTTGGCATGAACCTGAGGCTTCTCGATAAAATCGTTTACCTCAAATTCAACAGCTTGCCCAATGTCCCGGAATATAACATCGCCAAGTATTCCGGAGTTTGGATCAAAATCGATCCGGCCGACGTTTCCGAACAATATGGTTTGGATATGAACACCTCAAGCAAACAGCCAGACCTGACTCCGGGCCAGAAACAGCAGATCAAAGACCTGGCCGCCAATGCGCATTTCTTTAATTCGATTACTAAGCTTGCCGATGATACTATCGATGGCGACGCCATGTATCATTATTCAGTGGATGTCGATATGCAAGGGCTCAAGGATTATTTCCACGAAGTCGAACGGATCGAAAACTCGACTGCCACGACTGATACTGATCTCGATACTATGTCCTTCCGCAATTCAGAAGTCTGGATTGGTAAGAGCGACAGGATGCTCCATAAGCTTTTGACCCAGGTCTCAGCCGCTCCTACACCTGGGACCACAACTCAGGCCTCGGGGAGCGTGAATATTTTGCTCAACCTCAAGAATTACAACCAGCCGAGCAGTATTATGCCACCGGCGGATTACAAAAATTTTGTTGAAGTTATCAAAGAACTCAGCCAGCCTATAACGACTGCACCTACCAAATAATAGGGGAATGAAACCAAACGAAGAAAAACAATCAATCGTAATTTTGGGCGGCGGCTTTGCAGGAATGAGAGCCGCTCTTGATTTGGCGCATTATCTCGCCTCTGACGAGGATTTTGAGATTATTTTGGTTGACCGCAAAGATTATCAGACCTATTATTCTGGACTCTACGAGGCGGCGACCACTGAGCATGCACTTATCGACGCCAAAAAGGTCAAGCGGACTGTGGCCATACCGTTGGATGAAGTTTTTGCCAAAACGAAAGTCAAAGTTTTCAAAGCCTACATCGACTCCATCGATTTGGATAACGGTAAAATCGTGACGGACTCCAGAATCCTGTCGTTTGATTACCTGGTTGTCGCTATGGGCCCCGGTTTGGAAAAATTCAGCTTTCCTCTCAAAAGTCTGGAAGATGCGATCATGATCCGCAACCGGGTGGAGGATATTATTACCAAAAAGGATTCAGCCACACTCGTCATCGGCGGCGGTGGGTTTGCCGGAGCAGAATTTGCCGGCGAGCTCTATAATCTGATTCAAAAGGAGTGTCATCATCATAATAAAGACGCAAAGAATTTCAAATTGCTGGTGGTGGAAGGCGGGACCAGCTATCTTCCCGGCCTACCGGAAAATGTTTCGCGCATGGTGGGCCTGCGGCTACAGTCCCTCGGAATTGAAGCGCGGTTTTCGACACTGATTACCGAGGCCGGCAAAGATTATATAATGCTCAATAAGACCGAACGCGTGGATTGCGACTTGCTCATCTGGACCGGAGGCGTGCGAGCGGTCAAATTGCCTCTCATAAACTGCACTATTGATTGCGACAAGAAAGACCGCGTGCTTATTTCTGATTCTTTGAATCTGCGAAAGCATGAGCGAGTCTTCATTGCCGGCGATACCGGTGGCTTTATCGATCCTCTGACCAAAAAAGCCGTGGCTCAAACCGCGCAGGAAGCCATACACCAAGGCAAACTCGTAGCCAAAAACGTCTATCGCATGATTAAAGCCAAACCCCTGCTCCCGTATCATCCGGGGCCAACCAGGTTTATTATCCCGGTGTCTGGCAAACATGCAATTTTGTACACTCAGTATTTGGTGCTTGGAGGATTCCCAGGGTGGGTGACTCGTCGCGGGGCGGACCTCAGATATTTCTTGAGCATTCTTCCGATCTTCAAGGCCCTGAAACTTTGGTTTTTTGAAAATAACGTATTCATGAAGAATGATTAACATGCAAGAATTTGTTCTGTTGGCACAACCTTGGTGGGTTAATTTATTTATCTTAATCCCAATAGTCGTTTATTGGTTCTTCAGGAAGACGGGATTCGGAATTACAAGAAATCAATTAATGATTGCGGCATTGTTTGGAATAGCCTTTGGTTTTATTGAGAGTTCAGTTGTTGTTTATCTACGAGCAGCACTCGGATTTTTGTCCGAATTATCTGCAAAAACATATTTGCAACCGGAGCTGCTAGGAAATTTACCGAAATCACTATTTCGTGTAGAATTTTTTCGCGAAGCTTCCACTTTAATAATGCTTATGTCTTTGGCTTTCCTCACTGCAAGATCGACAAAAGCACGATTGGCTATTTTCCTTTGGACATTTGCATTCTGGGATATCTTCTATTTCTCCC
>JAIFWV010000030.1 GCA_019659055.1 Candidatus Doudnabacteria bacterium | reverse complement strand
GTACGGGTACCGCAGGGTCTCCGATAATTTTCCGAGGCGTCAATAATCCTACCTTCACCGGGCAAGTAACAATTAGTGGAAGTTATGTCATTGTGGACGGTATCAGCGTGATCAATGGCGGCATCATTCGCTTGACGGGCGATCACGTGGAATTACGCAACTCAGAAGCGAGTGGCAATAATGCAGCTAACTCACGTACGGTAGTTGCAGCTTCAAATGCGACCGACGTTGTTATTTATAAAAATAAAATTCATGATAACGGCGACTGGCTTTCAACTGTCGAAAGCGATTACTTGGGTATAGGTGGAAGTTCTCCGATTGACCGCATTTGGGTCATTGAAAATGAAAGTTATCATAATGCGGGAGATTCCCTGCAGTTCGGCCATGCACAGAAGAATGGGATTAACCATGCCTATATCGGGCGCAATCATTTCCACGATGACCGAGAAAATGCCGTTGATATCAAAGAAGCGAGCAACGTCATAATCTCAGAAAACACATTTCACGGTTACCGGGCGACTAGCAGCTCGCTTGGAGAAGCTATTGTATCTCATTACTGCCAGATTGATCTCCAAGTTCTGTACAACAATCTCTATGATTCGCAGGTGGGTTTGAGCGAAACCAGCTTGCTTTCGGACTGCCTCTCAAGAGCAGGGGTTTCAGTGAATATGAGATTTATCGGTAACGTCATTCATGACATTATCGGCAGCGGTATTCAAGGATGGGGAAGTGGCAAGAAGGTAGAAGTGGTCAATAACACACTTTATAACATTGGCGGCAACGGAATTGATTTGGACAATTTATTTACCGGAAGCTTGATTGAAAATAATATTCTTTCTGCAATTACTGGCCAGGATACTTCTTTTATTGGTGGGACTCCAACCGTGAGAAATAATTTACCTGATACCTCAAACCCTTTGTTTGTAAACGCCGGGGGCAGTGATTTCCACCTGCAATCAAATAGCCCGGCTATAAATACTGGTATCACTTCTACTGTATATAATGATTTTTTGACTCAATATGGTATTTCGATTTCCTATGATAAAGATCACGCTACGCGTCCGGTAGGTTCTGCTTGGGACATGGGCGCATATGAATTTGGCGGTACGGTTACTCCTCCTCCCACAAACCAAGTTCCCGTAGGGAGCTTTGATGAAATCAGGCTTTCTGATGGAGTTATCCGAGCCTGGTCCTATGATCCCGATGCCACGGCTGTATCTAACCAGGTTAATATATATATCAACGGGGCAGCTGGAGCAGGAGGAACCCTGCTTTCCGGATCTGCAACTAACGTATTAAGGCCCGACGTTAACAGCAGTTTTGGAATTACCGGCAACCATGGCGTTGAGTTTACCATTCCGGCCCAATATCGAGATGCATTATCCCATTCTGTATATGTATATGGTATAGATACTTCCTCCTCAAGCATATCGACTTTACTTACCGGATCACCGAAGACCTTTACGTTGTCTTCCACAACTCCTCTAGTCGGGGATATCAACCTTGATCACATAGTCAACTCTATAGATTACTCTATCCTCAATTCTGATTGGTTTACTAGCAATGCAAGATCCGATTTGAATCATGACGGTATAGTGAATGCCATAGATTACTCTATGCTTAATGCCAACTGGTTTAAGACGTGGTAAACTGTAGGAGATGTTAAAAACAAAAAAGCAACTAGGATTCACCCTGATCGAACTTCTGGTCGTCGTTTCTGTTATCGGCCTCATAAGTTCGATGATTTTGGTGCAGGCAAAAAAAGCCCGGATCAGCTCCCGCGATGCCCGGAGGATTGCCGACATGCATCAGTTATATAATGCGATTTATTACTATTACGATAAATTTGGGAGCGTCCCGACTTGCTCGTCGGGAGGGTATGCTGGTGGATGCGATGTTTCAAGTCTCGGAACCCTTACCGGCAATGTTGACTCCTCGCTTGATAATCAATATGTGGAATTCTTACGGACTTCGGGTTTCATGAGCAAGACGCCCAAAGACCCGCTCAACGCTGCGAGTACTAATAATTTTTATATCTATAATGCGAATATCACTTTTCCTGCCGGATCTACCACCCGCTACCTCTTTCTTATTGGAACAAGTCTCGAAGATCCGAACAACCCGGCACTCCGAACTGCGATTCTGACACCAGGTTACCCCACGGCCTACATGCTTGGTGTCTTACGATAAAAAAACCGCTCGATGGAGCGGTTTTTAATTTAGGCTAATTGTGCGAGGATGGATTCCATGGCCTTAGGGTTTCGGGCAGCGATTTCAGCCAACATTTTCTTGTTGAGTCCGATTTTTTGCTTATGGAGTTTATCCATGAGTTTGGAGTAGCTCAGGCCTTGTTCCCGGGCCGCGGCGTTGACGCGGATAGTCCAGACTTTTTTGAAATCTCGCTTGCGCAGACGTCTATGGGCATAAGCGTATGAATCCGCATGGAGCAGGGCTTCCTTGGCCGCGATAGCATTGGTGCGGCGGCGGTTGGTAAAGCCTTTGGTGCGCTTAAGAAAATTCTTGCGGCGCTTATTGGCGGCGACGCCTCGTTTGATTCTAGTCATAAAATTAGAGGGGGAGGGAACTGCGGGAGGGAGTAGGGAAATGCGTTCAAGCCCTTAGGGCTTTAAAGTTTTCCCTTTGTCTTCCCTTCGCTCTTCTCCCTATATATTAATTACTTCTTTAATTCTGCGGCTGGTGCGGCCCACAACCAAATCACGACGCTTGTTTTTGGTCGTGTTGCCGTTCTCGCGGGCGTTAAAATGGGCTTGCCCGGCTTTGCGGCGCATTAGTTTTCCGGTTCCTGTAACACGGAAAGTTTTTGCCATTCGTTTATTGGTCTTCTGCATAAAATTAGGGGTAGGGAACTGCGGGAGGGAGAAGGGAATGCTTTCCCTTTGGTTTCCCTTCGCTCTTCTCCCTATTTACTTTGTGGGCTTAATATTAGTGAGACCATGCCGCCCATGCGGGACGGGCCGGTTTCTATAACGTAGGGGACTTGCAGCATTGTAGGGAATTTGCGGATAAGATCGAAAGCCAATTCGGGGTGGGCTTGCTCCCGGCCGCGCATTTGCACGTCGAGCTTGACCTTATTGCCTTCGGTCAAAAATTCTGTAGCTTTTTTGGCTTTGAATTCCAGATCATGCTGGCCGATGCGCACCGAAAGTCTTATACCTTTGACTGTAACTTTTTTGACTTTCTTCTTGGCCTCCTGAGCCGCCTTCTCTTGCTGGTACCGGTACTTGTCGTAGTTGAGGAGTTTGGCTACCGGGGGGTTGGCGTTGGGAGAAACCTCCACCAGATCCACTTGCCGATCCAAAGCCATTTGGAGGGCTTCTGAAGTCTTTATAACCCCGATCATCTTACCGGTCTCGTCGATGACTCGGATTTCCGGGGCTTTGATTTGGTGGTTGATGCGTGTTCTTTGCAAATCCTAATGTTTTAATGTATAGAGCCAGCTAATTATATATAAAAACGGCCTTTTGGTCAAGGCTTGCCAAAACGCCGAATTTAGGGTAAAATAAGCTGTCGTGGGGCTGTATAGCTTCGACATTTGCTCTTTGAAAACTTCTGCAAGCCCGATTAGCCTAAATTTCTCGGTTAAAAAAATAAGGCAAATCATAAATGCCAAATCTTTGGTAAGCAATGTTAAGGCTGCTTTTGCATCCTTGACCCCTGCTTTGGCTGTTGCTTAAACAGTAACAACCCATCGTCCTTTCGTTGTCTGAACGCAAGTAAACGGTGTTATATTCTCAGACTCACAGCTAGCGGCGCCTGACACTAGTTGGAAATTAAAGGCAAACCTTAGACTGTTTTCGTCCTGCTTTTATAGTTTAAGGTTAAACAAGTAGGAATACGCTTGTAGACGAAGTTTTTGCTGGCTTATGGACGGGAGTGCAATTCTCCCCAGCTCCACCAGAAGAACTTTTGAGTGATTTTTTAACTTTAAATTTGAATAATTCTCCGGTAAATATTAGTTAGAGCAACTGTTCGAAAAAAGTTTTCTAGACCAATTACACAAAACAGCAGTACTTTCGAGTAACTGCTGTTTTGATTCATGTTTGCAAGCGTATTTAAAGGTTTGCCAAAACATTTGGTCGTGCTCATTTTTTGTTCTCAAAACAGTTTGAGATTCTAGAATATCTCTAGCAGAAGGATTTGGAAAACTAAATGATTGAAAATAAAGGCTTTTTTGAAATAAAAAACGAGGGTCGGCGTTGACAACGCTAACCCTCGATGACTTTCATGTCGTAGTTGATCGGGATGTACTTCTGTTCAGCCAACAGGAAACGTGCGACTTTAGCCTGATGTTCTGGCTCCGTCCCTTGGAACTCACCCACGAAGAGTTGCAACAATGGGGTTTGAAACCCGTCGATCTTGGTGAAGATCAAGCCTTCGATGATGTAAGTCTCACGGCCGTACTTGTCAACGAAGTCGTGGCTTCTGATTTCCTCGATTGCGCCAATGCGATAGCGTAGCATTTCTGCCGCCATAGCATGTAGCCCAAACCGATTGATCACCACGGTTTCAAGAGTCAACGGATCGATTGCGAAGCCTGCGACATCGGGACCGTTGCTTGCCCTAGTCACGAACACACCGCCACCGGGTGAAGGTTCGTGTCCTCGAGCTCGGCTCAAGGCATCGGAGAGCTGATTGCGTTCGGCCTCTGTCATCGCTCGAATCTTTGCAAGCTCTTCTGCGTAGACGGACTGTTCGATTCGATCGAAGCTGGTTCGGCCTTGCGGAAGCGTGTCATCAAACTCTGCCTTCAAGAACTGCGAAGGCAAAAGTCTGAGGCGGAGTGCCTCGGATACGATCTGGCTGTTCACGTCCGGCGTTCCAAACATACCCTCATCGTTGTCGCCAAGATAATGCGTACGATACGCATTCTCCAGTTGCGACATAAGGATCGCTTGGTCATCCTTCGTTTCTGCACCCAACCAATCGATCGGAGCCTTCCAATTGGCCGTTAGTGAACGCACCAATTCTTCAAGCCCCTTATCCATGTGGTCATTTACATGAACCGCCGGGTCGTCGGTCCTCCCTTCAAAACGCTCTGTGAAGCCCCCCGGAATAACGTTGATCGGGAAGCGTGGCGACAGGTTGGTGCGGACACAATTGATTACACGTTCATGCTCGTCTGAATACTGCGCTTGTGCAACGATTACGAGAACGAGGATGTTGAACTTGGCGTACTGCTTCAATCGAGCCAAGTCTTCCTCGAAATCATAGTCGCCTTCGTAGAGTAGGACTTCACAACCGCAATCTTCCCTCAAAAAGAAATTGAGGGCTTCGCGGTGGTAGTTGCCGCCGGTCATGTGATTATCACTGCTGGATTCGATATAAGCCACGACAGGTTTATTAACCATAACGATTCCCTCCTTTCGTTTTGATTGTAAAGGTGCGACTGACTTAAAAGACTACCATAATTGGGGTAGTCGGTCAATCACGGAGTCAGATTGCATTTAAGACCGGAACACTGGTAGAATTAACTAGAGCAGAGTAAATCTGGCTAACCATAGCCAAAGTAGTTTTCCACCTGAGTAGTTCTGCTCCACCAAATAACCATTGCACCAAAAAACGGCTTTCATTGGCCGTTTTTAAGTTTTCCAAAATAGAGACCTGAGGAGATTTGGAAACTAAATAGTGATAAATAAGGTATTTTTTGATAATATAAGTTCACTGCTCTACAGCAGTTGCTTGGGATTACCTAAGCATTCTTCCTGTACAGGAGGAGAATATGGAACCGCTTGCAGTCCACGATCAGGTCGAGTACGAGCGAAGCAAGGCGACCGAAGAAACACAAGGTAAAGGAAGACAGGTTTTTGAGTTAAGCAACTCAGCGATTTTTCTTCCTCTGCGCATGGTCAACGAGGCCCTTAGGGCCAGTCTCAAGTCAACCAAATTCCCAGACCTCGACGCTTACGTCAGGTACTGGACAGGTGCGAGGATTATTGCCCTTGAACCGGTTGAACAAGAGCCTCGCTATCAAGATTCGGGTTCGCCTGGAATGAAGGTCGAACAAGAGCTTCGACGGATTATTCAGGTCAAGGCGCGTGCAGACGTTAACGGTTATGGTCCAATGAAAGTTGAAGCCGACTGTGAAATCTACCGTCATCCGAAACAGGATTATGGTTGGGAAGCAGGAAGCATCGATCTGCTCTTCACTTGGACATTCGATGGTGTTCAGAACCGAAAGTACACCTTCGAAAACGGCTTTGATCTGGGTGATCAATACTACACTAGGGTCAAACCTATGTGAGCGGTCAGAGGCTACTGGACTTCAACAGTCTGGTAGCCTATTCTTATTAAGTATGATAAATTTGGCTAACTAGAGCCAAAGCAGTTTGCCACCTGATCAGTCTTGCTCCACCAGACTTCGCCTCGTATTAAGCTTTATATAGCTTCGTCTGGCTGCGCCAGGCAATACGATAAATAGGAGGCGAAGTCTGTCCGCCGTAGCTTTAAATAGAATTAGCTAGGGCGAAGGCCGGACTATCTATGTACTACGTGTATTTAATTAAAAGCATTCCCTTTCCTAACCAACATTATGTTGGTTTTTCTGAAGACTATAAACAACGATTGCAGTATCATAATGCCGGACAATCTGTTCATACTAATAAATTTAAACCATGGGAGTTAATTTGTTATTTCGCATTTACCGACGTTAAGTCTGCGAAAGATTTTGAAAAATATTTAAAATCTGGTTCTGGAAGAGCCTTTCTAAAAAAGCATTTTTTAAAATAGACCAGCTTGTGCGACGTAGCTCGAATTGCTATGAGTCATGGCGAAGGCGGAACGGATTTGGAAAACTAAATTATCGTTTTGCTGGCTTTTTGAAACGAAAGAAAAAGCCGTGAGTCCCAAATGTGGAACCCACGGCCATTGTCAATGCTCGTTACAACCGTCTCCGATTCTCGGCTTCGGTATGGGGTTGAGAGTGATGCGGAGTGCTACTCCCAAGATGTTCGCCAGTGTACCGAACTTGCTGAGTATGTGCTGCTCGGACGTGAGCGAAGGATTCGGTGGCTCGTAACCAGGGTGCGACAGAAGCAATCTATGCAGTCGCCCCAGGAAATCCCGAACCAAGTCCGCCCTGTCTTCCTCAATCCACCTCAGTAGGACCACAACCACGTCCTCGAACAACGGGTCGATGTCGCCATGCAGGAGTACCTCACGAGAAGACTCAAGATACTTCCCGATAACTGTCGCCATGGCCTCTGGCGTGTCCTCGAATTCGTTGATGAGAACGGAGCCTAGTTCGCTTTGACCGAGTATGTTTGCCAATTGATACCTCCTTCTACTCTCGGTCAAGAATTGACGGTATGGCGTGCGAACAGCCAATCGACCATCATGTTGATGAACGTGATCAGCGCCGTTATGGACACAACCACGATCGCCACACCTGTCCAGTCCAGCCTAGGCATCATTGCCGTCGCGATTACCAGGCAGATGAATGAAGGCAGGTAGAACGTGACCTTCTTCCTCCCGTCCGCAAAGAACCCGCGCCTGAATAGCCTGCCCATCGCAAGCATGATCAAGAGCTGAACCACCGAGTAGAGATGCGGATACCAAATCGTCTCGAATGTCATCATGGCCTCATTTCTTTTCCGAGAAAATCCGACTGGTAATGAAGTAACTCGCGACCGTCAGTATTACTGTAACGATCACTTGCGCTCCCATGTACCAGAGCCTGAGATATTCCACGAGTACGTAGAGCAAAAGTAGGTTCGCCAGGAACAGACCGATAGCCATACTGAGATATGCCCCAGCCTGCCTATGAAGGTTCGTTTTGTCTCTATTCTGGAAAGTCCAGAGCTTCTGAAGTACGAAGTTGGAAGTCCAGTTCACGATCGAAGCGATTACCGCCGATGCCATATACCAAACACCGAACAAGTCGGTGAGGATATACAGAATCAGATAGTACAGGAGGACACCTAGCCCTCCAGCACCTAAGAAGCGCATAACGCGCGATATGCTGTGAGCTTGTGTCACCTTTATTTCCTCCTACAACTTTTCCAGCCTTTCGGTATGAAAGACTTTCCTTATAATTGACTATAAGCTATCCAACTAAAAGCAAGGTCCTTATGACAGCCTACTATAGCAAAAATAGCCTATTTTGTCTATACTTAGGCATAAGCTATAGTTTCAGGCTTCATGATAAGAGCTTTGTAAATTTGGCTAACTAAAGCCAAAGCAGTTTGCCGCCTGATCAGTCTTGCTCCACCATTTGAACTCTTTTAAGGATGGCTCGATTGGGCCGCCTTTTTGTTTTCCGCCGGAGGCGGATCCGCCTCCGGCG
>JAIFWV010000029.1 GCA_019659055.1 Candidatus Doudnabacteria bacterium | reverse complement strand
GCCCGGCCGGCTTGGATTCGTTTTGTGTGATGTCGGTGATTTCGTCCACCAAAAATTTGGGAGTCCCGTCTTTGTCATTGACCTTGCCTTCAAAGATAAAGATTCTCTCCTCCAAAATTTGGTCCTTGAATTTGGCATAAGTCGTGGGGAAGAACAGTACCTCCACAGTGCCGGTTTTGTCTTCGACATCGGCAAATGCCATCTGGTCGCCTTTTTTGGTGAGGATCTGCTGGACTTTGGTAATCACGCCGGCAATGCGGATCGTGCCGCGGCGCGGCGATTCGGCCAGTTTACCTATTGGCGTGGTGTTTTGGAGGATGGCACCGAATTCATCAAGCGGATGCGCGGTCACATATAATCCCAAAAGTTCTTTTTCCCAGGCCAGTTTTTCTTTCTTGGTCGCCGGTTCCACCTCGCGCAGGCGTAGACGCATTTGCGAAGCCGGAAGCGATCCAAACAAACTGGTTTGGTTGGAGTTGAGCTCGCGGTTGTGCGCCCGCGCAAATTCCAAAATGTTTTCGGTGTTGGCCAAAAGCTGGCCGCGCTCGCCAAAGGTATCCAAAGCTCCGGATTTGGCCAGAGCCTCCCAGGATTTTTTATTGAAGTTGCGGATCTGCATACGGAGGACGAAATCCTCGATGCTGGTGAATTTTCCGGATTCCTTGCGCGTCCGTATGGTTTCGGCGATGACATCGGATCCCAAATTTTTGATGGCATTGAAACCAAATCGGATGTGGGTCTCATCTATCACCGTAAAATTGGCCAAGCTTTCGTTTATGTCCGGGGGCAAAACTTCTATTCCGAGGTTACGGCATTCTTCCACGGCCTGGACAATGGTATCCATATCACCGGATTCCGCCGTCATGACGGCGGCCATAAACTCCACCGTGTAGTTGGCTTTCATGTAGGCGGTTTGGTAAGAGACGGAGGCATAAGACGCGGCATGCGATTTCCCGAACCCGTACGCGGCAAACGGTTCGATAAGCCCAAATAACTCAATCGCTTTTTCGTTGGACATGCCGCCTTTGACGCAGCCTTCTATAAATTTGGCTTTTTGTTTTGCCATCTCTTCCGGAATTTTTTTGCCCATGGCTTTGCGGAGTTTGTCGGCCTCGACGTAGGTGTACCCGGCAATTTTTACCGCAGTGGTCAAAACGTCGTCCTGATAGACGAGCAGGCCCAAGGATCGCTCGAGATAATCCTTCATGCGCGGGTCAAAGTATTCGACTTTGCTCGGGCGATGCATGCGCTGGATGTATTCTGGGATTATTGGCATTGGTCCGGGGCGATATAAGGCGATCATGGCCATGATGTCAAAAATATTTTTGGGCTTGAGTTCTGTGAGGTAGCGGGTCATACCCGAAGAACCCATCTGGAACACTCCGAACGTGTACCCTTGCGACAGGAGTTTGAAAGTTTTCTTGTCTGGGTGTGGGAGATTGTAAATATCAATTTTCACATCGTGTCTTTTTTCCGCAATGCGAACAGCCGCTTCGAGAATGGAGAGGTTGCGGATGCCTAGAAGATCGAGCTTGACCACGCCAATGGCCTTGCTGTTGGCATTGACATCCAAAGCATACATATCGTATTGGGTGATAATGCGCTCGCCATCTGGTTCCAGTTGCAGTGGCATATAGTCCGTGAGTGCAGTAGGAGTGATGACCACGCCCGCGGCGTGGATACTAGCGTGGCGCGCGCCGTTTTCCAGTTTTTTGGCAATATCCAAAATCTGTTTGGTCTCCGGATCGCGCATGTAGACATCTTTGAGTTCGGGGTTTAAGTCAAGCGCTTTGGCCAGGCTCATATCGAATCCTTGTTTGCCGATCGGAATCATTTTGGCGATTTTGTCACATTTACTGTATGGCACGCCTAAGGCGCGGCCGACGTCGCGCACCGCGGCGCGGGCCTTCATAGTTCACTTTGTCGTGGCCGTATTTGTCCGTGATGTAGGCAATGGCTTCGTCGCGACGATTGTCAGCAATGTCGAGGTCGATATCCGGCGGAGTGGGGCGGTGTTCGGTGAGGAAGCGTTCAAATGGCAATTCATAGTAGAGTGGGTCGACATTGGTAATCCCAAGCGCCCGCCCGACGATAGATCCGGCGGCCGAGCCCCTGGTGTTGGTGATAGCGCCAATTCGGTGCGCACCTTCCACGACATCCGCGACCATGAGGAAGTAGGTATCGAAACCTTTTTTGATGATAATATTTAATTCATAATCAATGCGCGCCTGAATGTCTTCTGGAATTACTCCATCTTTGCCGTATAGCGGCAGAGCACGCTCGTAAGTAAGATCGCGCAGGTATTCGGCCGAAGTTTTGCCTTCGGGGACCACAACTTTCGGGAAGTAGCGCTGGTTGATAAGTAATTCCAAATTACAGCGCTCGGCTACGATTTGAGTATTGGTAACAGCCTCGGGCATGTCGGCAAATAATTCCAGCATGCGTTCAGTGGGTTTGAGTGATAAATCGTATCCCCGCATGTCGAGCCGATCGGTGTCTTGCACAGTTTTGCCCGTGCCAATGCAAACCAAAACATCCTGTGCTTCGACATCGGTGGGTTCCAGGTAATGACAATCGGCTGTGGCCACGAGTTTGAGGTTGTTTTTGCGGGCGAGATTGATAAGCTTGTCATTGAGCTTGAGTTCATCACTGCTCCCAATCCTACTATTGCGCTGAATTTCGATAAATAAATTATGGGGTCCGAAAATATCCAAATATTTATTGATGACAACCTGCGCTTCCTGTTCTGATTTCCCGATTGCGGCCCGGGCAATTTCTCCGCGCATACACCCTGAGAGGCAGATGAGCCCCTCGGCATGCGCTTTGAGTGCGGTCAGATCTATTCGCGGTTTATAGTAATAACCCTGCGTGTGAGCAAGTGTTGTCAGCTTCAAAAGATTTTTGTATCCAATTTCATTTTCGGCCAGAAGCGTGAGGTGGAAGTAGTTGGCATCCGGCTTTTCTTTATCGGCCATACTGCGCGGGGCGATATACGCCTCCACGCCGATAATCGGTTTGATCCCGGCCTCCCGGCAGGCGTTATAAAACTCGATCGTGCCATACATGACGCCATGATCGGTAATCGCGAGCGATTCAAA
Organism: Candidatus Doudnabacteria bacterium; assembly: GCA_019659055.1. Classification (GTDB taxonomy): domain Bacteria; phylum Patescibacteriota; class Doudnabacteria; order UBA920; family O2-02-FULL-48-8; genus JAIFWV01. The sequence continues at coordinate 7,229 of JAIFWV010000029.1, read as the reverse complement.
ATCGCGGGCTTTGGCAGCCGCCACCAAGTCCTCGATTTGGGACAGCCCATCGAGGAGGGAAAAATGCGTGTGGACATGGAGGTGCGTAAATTTTGCCATGGTATGCCCATTCTAACATTTAGTTTTAAAATGGTATAATGTAGGTAAATCTATGGAAGAAAATCAAAATCAAACTCAAGACCGGTCCGAGAAAATCCAGGAAATATCCATGATTGTTTCTGATCGTATCCGGAGCGTCGAGCCAAAATGGTGGTATGCCCTTATTGGATCCTTCATTTTGATTATCCCTCTATACTTTATATTGCGCGCCGGATTCGTCTCGATTATCGTTTCGGCTCACAAATTCCCGGCCTATGTGTATGAAGACGAAACCAAGGTGCCACTTGAGGTGACCGACCGTAAGATTTTCAATCTCGGTAATGGCGACTACGACGGCTACTTCAAAATCAAAAACAGCGCCAATTTTGATTGGGGAGTGCAAGCCCAAGCCTACACGGCCGTCATGAGCAGTACCGGCGGCACGGAGTTAAATCGAGTCGAGGCGAGTACGTTTGTCCTGCCTGCTTCGGAAAAAATCGTATTTTTACCGAGGTTCCATGCAGACCGTGACCCCACTACTCTGACCGTAACTCTTGGGTCAAGCCAATTTTTGCGCCGGCCCAATTTGGCTGAGGTAAGCTTAGGCGTAGAGCGCCTGGTCCTGGATAATTCGGGTAGTCATCTGGTAGTATCGGCCGCGGTAAAAAATAAAACCCCGTTTACGATCAAGCGTATTGGGTTACCAGTCCTACTCTACGATGCCAGCAATAATGTCGTGGGTGCCAACTACACCAATGTCGATGAAGTCCTGTATGGTGAAGCGAGGTCGTTCCAATTTTCTTGGCCAAACAAACCAGCGGCAGTACGAGCCGAAATTCTCCCCGAAGTAAATATTTTTGATCCTAACATCTATAAATTGCCTGCCGGAAGTTCGCAGTTTGGAGAATAATCACGAAAGAGAACAGCTCTATGCGATCATGGCTAAACCAATTTCGATATTTTGATTTGTTTATGTTTGCCAGCAGCTTATTGCTGCTGTTTTTAGGTCTGCTCATGATTTATTCGACGACACTTTCGAGCCCCGTCAACCTCATGCCCAGACAGTTGGTTTATGCGCTGGTCGGACTCCTGGCGTTTTTTTTCCTGGCGTTTTTTGATTATCGCAATCTCAAAAAAACTACTTGGTGGCTATATTTGCTGATTGTCATTAGTCTAGTGGTCGTGTGGTTTGTGGGCCGCAATATCCGCGGCAGTACCCGCTGGATCGATCTCGGATTTTTCCGCATCCAGCCGGCGGAATTCGCCAAACTTGTGATGGTTGTGATCATGGCCAAATTCTTGGATCAGTCGGGTGAGAAGCTCAAAAGTTTCCGCTATGTCATACTGTCCGGGATTTATGTCGCCATACCGGTGTTTCTGATTCTTATTGAGCCGGATTTGGGTTCGGCCCTGGTGGTGTTTTCGACTTGGTTTGTAATGCTGCTGTTTTCGCGTATGCGCAAAAAACATTTGGCGATTCTTATCGGTCTTTTGGTTTTGTCCGCCATCGTCGGGTGGTTTTTTGTCCTCCAGCCTTACCAGAAGACCCGTGTTTATACTTTCGTTAATCCGTCCGCCGATCCGCGCGGTTCTGGTTACAATGTCTTGCAGTCAATAATTGCCGTTGGTTCGGGCGGGATTTTTGGCCGCGGCGTGGGCCGGGGATTTCAATCACAGCTCAAATTTTTGCCGGAGCGGCAGACCGATTTTATTTTTGCATCTACGGCCGAGGAGTTAGGCCTGTTTGGCAGTTTATTTATCCTGACCATGTTTGGGGTGATTCTTTATCGCTTGGTCAAAACCGCTCAGAGGTCACGCGACAACTTCGGTATGTATCTGAGCTTGGGTATATTTTTTATGCTGCTCATACAGGTGTTGATAAACATCGGTATGAACATCGGGATTTTGCCGGTTACCGGCATTCCTTTGCCGTTCCTAAGTTATGGCGGGAGCTCGCTTATTACTACATTTGCCGGCTTAGGCCTGGCTCAGTCGGTGGTCGCCCGGCAAAAAGCAGTCCGATTTGATTGACTCGCAGGTTTAAGCGGTCTAAAATTAAGTTATCAATATGCCTAAATTCGATATCAAGAAAATCGTCGCCTGGCTCTCGCAAATCCTGCGTTGTCCTGTGTGCGGCCAGAGATATAATTTAGATAAAACCCGCGTCATAGAAGGTGAAGACAAGACGACGATTGGGGGGAGTTTGCTGGTCCATACCGACTGCGATAAGTGCAAGAGTTCTGTCATGTTTAGCATTGCCATAGACGGGCCGGAAATCTTTACCATCGCCACTGTCACCGACCTCACTTCCCAAGATACCATGAAGTTCAAAGACCAAGAGCCGATTACTATGGATGAGGTTTTGGCTACGCACGAATTCCTCCGGACATTTGATGGGGATTTCAAAGAGGCTTTGAAATAAGAAGCTAGAAGCTGGGAAGCTAAGAATCTAGGAATAAACCAGGCTGTGGCCTGGTTTTTGATTTGGCGTAAGGATTGACAAAATCACCAAAAAGGAATATAATCAGCAGTTAGGGTAATAGTGCGCTACAACAAAACTTGGAGGAGTTAGATGGCTTATGGTGCCGTCGTTGTCTGCCCGGGTTTTCCGCAGTACGATCATCCAAGCGGTTTGTACTGGGATACACGGCTCCGCCTACAGGCAGCCGCAATCCTGTATCAACAGACTCAAACCAGCCGCATCATTGTCGGAGGAGACCGACTGCTCGAGATGAAGGACTCCTACGCGAATCTCATGGAGAAATATCTCGTCGAGGTGTTCGGTGTTCCAACGTCAGATATCACCAAGGAGGAATACACCTTCGACACTTCCTCACAGTTCGAATGGTTGGCCAAACATATTGGGGAGTTCCAAGGCCCTGTGGCCGTGATCACCGATGCCTGGCAAGCCATGCACGTGAAAGCTCTCCTTCGAGGTTTTCGACTTCAGGGCATCGACGTGGTAACGGTCGAGAGCATTGGTCTGCGTAGTCAGTATGGCGCCCTGGGAAAGATCAAATGGGCTTTGCGAGAAACCATACTTGCAGGATTTACATCCTCAGTGGATCCGCAAGGTCTGACCATGCAGAAGATTACAAGCAGTCGCAAGAAGTAGTTGTGGGTCCAAGTGAAACCTAACCGTTTCCTTGGACCCAGTTTTATTTGGCTTGACCGGATGCAAAAAAAGTGTTATTCTATTGCGGCTAAAGTCTAATTACTTATTACTATTTACTAAATACGACTTACATGGAAATCTCGTTAACCGCAACCAAAAGAACCGTTAAAGGCAAAGCCAATGGCAAACTGCGAAAAGCAGGGAAATTGCCGGCTGTTTTATATGGCCACAAAGTTGAAACCTCAGATCTCGAGCTAAACGAGAGAGAATTTGCCAAAGTCTTCAAGCTTGCCGGCGAATCGACCTTGGTCAATCTGAGCTTAGATGGCCAGTCCAGACCAGTCCTTATCCATGATGTCCAGAATCATTACCTCAACGATCAACCAATCCATGTGGACTTTTATGCTGTAAACATGAATGAGAAGCTCAAAGCCACAGTGCCTTTGCACTTCGAAGGCGAAGCTCCGGCCGTCAAAGCCTTGGGCGGTATATTGCTCACAAACATTTCCGAAGTCGAAGTCGAATGTCTCCCAGCCGATCTGCCACACGCGATTACCGTAGATATCGGCGTCCTCAATACTTTCGACGATGCTATCCATATCAGCGACCTCAAGGTCGCAGACAAAGTAGAAATTTTGGGTTCGCCGGACGAAGTAGTGGCCAGCGTCTCTGCGCCGCGCACTGAGGCTGAGCTTGCTTCACTTTCCGAGAAACCAGTCGTTGAGGACGTCACCCAAGTTGAGGGCGTTGTCAAACCAGAGGCTCCTGGTGAAGAGAACAAAGCCGCCACTGAGACAAAAGCTGAATAAACTAAATCCCGAAACCTGGTGGTTTCGGGATTTTAAATATCATGAATGAAAATCAACTAAGGTTTGGCAAGGCCACAGCCGTGGCTCTTTTGGGAGGTTTATTTATCCTGGGGCTTACGCCGCATCCGGCGCATGGGCTGTTTTGGCAATGGCCGTTTTCTGATAACCAAGTTGCCGTACCCCAAATTTTGGGCGTGTCCTCGGAATACCCAGAACCCCAGGCAATCCCGGAACAAACCATCAAACCAAATACATATTCAAAACTTGTAGTTATCCTCATGTATCATCACGTGCACGAACTTTCCGAATCCGAAAGAATTCATAACCCGCTGTTGTCGGACCTCACGGTCAGCCCTGAGGATTTCGAAGCCCAGGTTGAATATTTATATAGTTCCGGTTACCACTCTATTTCCGCCGCGGATCTGTATAAATCCATTGCCGGGGGAACAGTGCTCCCGGATAAAGCCGTAGTATTTACTTTTGACGACGGCTACGAAGACGTCTTTGACAACGCCATCCCAGTGCTTAAAAAATTTGGCTACACGGGATCGTTTGCGGTAGCAACCGCTCTTCTGGGCCGGCCTGATTATGCCACCTGGGACGACGTTCTTGCCGCAGATGCGTCGGGTATGGAGATTTTGAGCCATTCCGACAACCACTTGGACCTGACCAGTACAAAATATTCCCAAGATGATCTCAAGCGGGAAATTTATGGATCCAAGACCTTGCTTGAGGGAAACTTGGGACATACTATAGATTTTTTCGTCTATCCATACGGACACCAAGACCAAAAAATTGTAAATCTGGTATCAGAGGCTGGCTACAAAATGGCGTTTACTACCCAGTTTGGGTTTTGGATGGATCCCAATAATTTATTGACCGAACCGCGCGTGCGCGTGCATGGGGCAGATGGTCTGGCTAAGCTTAAGAAGGTTTTACCACTTTAGCGTAGCGCGTGCGCCCAAATAAATCTTTATATGTTTTAGTTCGATAATCTGGCAAATATTTTTTTGCCAGATTTTTTATGAGCCGGCCTTGATCACGCCCGATTTCGAGGAAGAGGTGCGAGGTTTGAGGTTGTAGGCGAGAGGCCTGCTTAAAAAGTTCCTCATAGAGCTTAAGACCTTTTTTGGCGGCGATTAGAGCGCCTTTAGGTTCGTACTTTGTGGAGGCATCAGTTTCACGAGAAAGATACGGTAGATTGGCAACAATCACGTCGAACTTCTCGCCGCCCCATGGTTCCAAGAGGTTTCCGTCGCCAAAGGTAACCTTGACCTTATACTTCTTGGCATTTTTTTTAGCGATCTTGATTGCTTGCGGTGAAATGTCGGAGGCGAAAGATAGGATCGAGGGGGCAGGGTGCAGAGAGGAGAGATTTTTTGCCAGGCTTATGATAATGCATCCCGAGCCTGTGCCAACATCGAGAATTTTCCATTTTCGGTTCTCGATTTTCAATGTGTCTAAAGCCAGCTCCACCAGCCCTTCGGTTTCGGGGCGGGGGATGAGTACGTTTTTGTCGACATAAAAATCTAAGCCGAAAAATTCTTTGTGTTTGACCAGGTAAGCCACCGGCCAGCCGAGCAGGCGTCTGTTGATGAGCCTGAGGTATGTCTTCTCAAGTTTCGGAGCGATTTTTTTATACGGATTGGCAAACAGATATTCTTTCGGCTTTTTGAGAACGTATGACAAAAGCACTTCACCGTCGAGTTCCCGGGAAGTGCTGTTGGTAAGTTTCTTGGCCGCGAGCTTGAGAAGATCGTGAATAGTCATAAAAAAAATTTCTAATTATTCTAATTTCTAATTGACCTAATATTTAGAAATTAGGGTAATTAGATCAATTAGGTCAATTTTTCTAACTGCCTTTTTTGGTCTTCGGCAATCATGGCATCAGTAATCTGGCCCAGATTCCCGTCGAGGATCATGCCAATTTGATTCCAATTTTGGTTGATGCGATGATCTGTAATCCGGTCTTGAGGGAAATTATAAGTCCTTATTTTTTCAGATCTATCTCCGGTGCCAATTTGCGACTTACGCTTATCGCGGAGTTCCTTCATCTTCTTGTCTTCTTCGTAAGCCATGACGCGGGCGCGCATAATTGCCATAGCTTTATCGCGGTTTTGGGATTGAGACCGTTCGTCCTGCATGGAGACAGTAATCCCAGTGGGCAAGTGAGTCATGCGGATAGCAGAGTAGGTCGTGTTTACGGACTGGCCGCCGTGGCCTGAGGAAGTGGTGGCTTCGATCTTGAGATCTTTAGGATCGATTTTGAAATCGACTTCCTCGATCTCCGGCATAACCGCCACGGTGACCGTGGAGGTATGGACCCGGCCGCTTTTTTCGGTTTCCGGCACACGCTGGACTCTGTGCACGCCTGATTCGTATTTGAATCTGCTGTATGCCCCGCGGCCAAAGATTTCGAAGATGACTTCTTTAAACCCGCCGATACTATTGCGGCTACTGGAGGCGATGGCGACTTTGTAGCCCAGGCTTTCGGCATACTTGGTGTACATCCGGTAGAGTTCCGCGGCAAACAACGCCGATTCGTCGCCGCCGGCGCCGGCGCGGATTTCGATGATAATGTTCTTGTCATCGTAAGGATCCTTGGGTAGCATCCAGATGCGAATTTCTTCGGCCAGTTTTTCTCGTTCGGCCTGGAGGTCGGGGAGTTCTGCGGCGGCCATTTCCGACAATTCTGATTTATCGGCGATTAGCTTTTCGTGTTCGGCGATCTCTCGCTGGACTTTTTCCAGGCGTTCGATTTTTCCGACAATAGGCAAAAGCTCCGACTGCCTTCGGCCGAGCTTGGCCAGATCTGCGGCTTGGGTGGTATGCGAAAGCTTGTCAGTCAGCTGATTGTATTCTTGGATGATGTGGGAGTAATTGAGGTCCATGTGAGATTTTGAAAATTGTAAATTGAAAATTGATAAATAAAAAGACGCTTACAAGCTATTATAACTTGTTTCGCGTCTTTTTGTTAGCTAAGCTTTGGCTAGTTTCTTGGTGATCTTCTTGGATTTGATATCTGCGGATTTGCTTGAACGCTTCTTGAATCGGTCGATAGTCCCGGCGACGTCGAGCAGGTTTTGCTTGCCAGTGTAGAATGGATGGCAATTTGAGCAAATTTCAACATGCAGCTCTTTGAGGGTGGAGCCGGTGGTAAAGGTATTGCCGCAAGCGCAAACTACTTTGGCTTCCGGGAAATAAGTTGGGTGAAGTTCTTGTTTCAT
>JAIFWV010000002.1 GCA_019659055.1 Candidatus Doudnabacteria bacterium | reverse complement strand
TGCGACCGTTGAAAAACATTTGGTCAGAATTCGAAGCGAGTGAGACTGGGTAAACGCGAGCAAAGTCGATTAGACCTTGCGAGCACGTCGAAACGAGCTAAGAATTCTGGCAAATTTTTTCTGGTCGCGACTTTTTCTTCGTCATTCTTTTTCTAGAAAAAGAATGACATAAAGAATACCACTATTCTGTTTTCTTGTTGTGAAACTTATCGTAGATATCTTTGAGTCTGCGATTGGTGAGGTGAGTATAGATTTGCGTGGTGGAAATAGAAGCGTGCCCCAGCAATTCCTGGACCGCGCGGATATCTGCGCCATTGGCCAGTAGATCAGTGGCAAATGAGTGCCGCAAAGTATGCGGGCTTATTTTTTTTGTAATCCCAGCCAGCAGGGCGTATTTTTTGATCAGCCGCTGGACGGTGCGCGCCGTCAGCCCCGGCAGTTTGTCATCCAAAGTCTTGATCTGTTTTTCTACTGAATCTTTTTCGTCGTGACGCATAAATAGGGCGCGTGAATTATCCTTGCGGAGTTTAAAGTAATCAGTAAGAGATCGAATCGCGCGCGGCGACAAGAAGACCAGCCGTAGTTTGTCGCCTTTGCCGCGGACTGTGAATTCCCCCGTTTTGAGGTTGAGATTTTCTTTGCGTAAAGACACAAGCTCCGAAACGCGTAAGCCTGATGAGAAAAGGAATTCGAGAATTGCCTTATCGCGGGCGCGAGTCTGAGCGTGCTTCTCCTCTTCGGTGGTCTTGATGAGTTTCTCTACATCTTCTGTCGCGAGAAATTCCACTTGCCGGGACGGGGTTTTTGGGAGTTCGATTTTTTCCGCAGCCATTGTTTTGATATCGCGCTTGGCTAAATATTTGAAAAACGAGCGGAGGGCGATCAGGTGATAGTTTTGGGTGATTATCTTGAGGTGTTTATCGTCTTTGGCGGCCATGCGGTTGAGATAAAGTCTATATGAACGTATGAGTTCCTGGTCTATGTCCTTGGGATCAGTAACTCCTTGGTCCTGGCAAAATCGGATAAACCTCTGAAGATAGTGGTCGTAATTGCGCAAAGTCAAAGACGACCGATTACGCTCGATTTCTAAATGCTCCAGAAATTGCTGGGAATATCTTTGTAGAGGTGATTTGGTTTTGGGTTCAGATTTTGTTTCTGGCATACATTAGTTTTATTTATTATACCATGCCGCACAACAGAGAAAAATAGACATTGCACGACTAAGCTTATTTGCTACCTTTGAACAAATAAAAGCCCGCACACACTCACTTTCATGAGTATGTGCGGATTTGCGGCCGTCACTTGCGTGCCTTTCGTCGCTCGGCCCAGCGCTTCTTCATCATCACCGAGATGCGCTTGCGGGCTTCCGCCGACATCTTGCGGCGGCGGCGTTTGCGCACCGGCTGGACTTCTGCGGTCACGGCTTCGGGCGGGTTGCCGGGATCGATTTCCCGCAGTTGTCTCTCAAGCTCGGCGATACGCTGCTTTAGGACATGGGCCTCCTGCTTTCGGTTCTCGATCTCCGCCTTGAGTCCGCCGCATGTCCAGCGCACCATTTCCGCTCGGCTGATCCTCACTTGCTTGGCCATTTATGTACCCCTCCTTGAGGTACTTGTGTCAGAATATGACTCACAAGTTTAGCATTTCCCGGGGCTCTTGTCAAAGTCCTCCATTCGTGGTAAAATCACTGTACATTAAATACCACGAGAAGCGATTTCCTAGCTTCCCCGTGCCGAAAGGTAACACATGCTTACTCCTAAGGAAAAGGAACAGATAATCAAGAAGTTCCAGGTTCACAAAGACGACACCGGTTCCCCAGAAGTCCAGGTCGCTATTCTTACCAAGGAAATCGAAAAGGTTTCCGAACACTTACAGCTGCACAAGAAAGACAATCACAGCCGCCGCGGATTGCTCAAAATGGTAGGCAATAGACGCAGACTCCTGCGCTTCCTCAAAGCGGAAGACGAAAAGCGCTGGGAAAAAGTGACCGACAAACTCAAATTGAAATAGAGCGAAGGGAGAAGAGGGAAAGGGAAATCGTTGGAGCCCATAGTTTTCCCTTCCCCCTGTCCCCCTACTCCCTTTTTTTAACAATTAATTTTCCTCTCGAGTGCCGACGGCAAAGAGGCTATACTAGCGTAAATTCCAAAATCCAAAGTTCAAAATTCAATGTTGGAAATTGAAAATTGGGATTTGAAAATTACCTTAATATAACTTCTGTGCTCCTGCACAAGTCGAGGAAACAAAAGGTTTACACAAATGAATAAAGCGAAAGTAGAGGCAACTCTAGCCGGCAAACCATTTAGCATGGAGTCCGGTGTTTTGGCCATGCAGGCCAATGGTTCGATTCTCGCCCGGCTCGGCGACACAGTCGTCCTGGCCACCGCAGTTATGAGCAAAAACGTCCGCGAAGGCATGGATTACTTCCCCCTGCTCGTGGATTATGAAGAGAGGCTATACGCCGCTGGTAAAATCAAAGGTTCACGATTTATCAAACGCGAAGGCCGCGCCACCGATGACGCCATTCTGTCCGGCCGTCTCATCGACCGCTCACTTCGTCCTTTGTTTCCAGATGGTATGCGCAACGACGTCCAAGTTGTGGCGACAATTTTGTCTGTCGATGAAATCAATGATCCGGACATTATCGCCATCAACGCCGCTTCGGTAGCGTTGTCGGCATCCAACATTCCGTTTGAAGGCCCGATTGCCGCCATCCGCATCGGCCGCATCAACGGCGAATTTATCATCAACCCCAATTACGATGAACGCAAAACCGGAGATCTGGATTTGGTTGTCTCCGGTACCGACCAGCACATCATGATGGTGGAAGCCGGCGCCAAGCAGATTAGTGAAGCCGATATGGCTGGGGCAATCCGCTTTGCCCAGGAACCTCTTAGGGTTCTGTATGCTCTCCAGCAAGATATGATCAAACAAATTGGCATCCCGAAGACCGAAGTGCGATACATCCTCCCCGACAAAGAAGTTTATGCCGAGGTGGAGAAGTATCAACCACAGCTTGAAACTGCGATGTATGGCACGTTCGACAAAGCCACCCGCGAAAAACAAGTGGACGCTGTCCGCGATGAGATCGTTGCGGCGATAACCGCAAAGTATATCGATAATACCGAGATCGACGGCGCCAAGCATGCCAAAATGGCTTTTGAAAAGCTGGTCAAGAAAACTATCCGCAAGAATATCCTCGAATCCGAAAAGCGCATAGACATGCGCCCGCTCAATGTCACGAGGCCCGTCTCATGCCAAGTGGGGATTTTGCCCCGCACCCACGGCAGTGCGCTCTTTAACCGCGGCGAAACTCAGATCCTGACCACGGTTACTCTTGGTTCTGCCGGCGACGCGCAAATCCTTGACGGCATGGAAGACTTTGGCATCGATGGCACCACCAAGCGCTATATTCATCACTACAATTTTCCAGGTTACTCCGTCGGCGAAGTCGCCCCCAACCGCGGCCCAGGCCGTCGAGAAGTCGGCCACGGCGCATTGGCTGAGCGCGCAGTCGAAGTGGTAATCCCAGAAAAAGAAAAATTCCCCTACACCCTGCGCCTTGTTTCAGAGGCTCTAGGCTCCAACGGCTCGACTTCCATGGGCTCGACCTGCGGCTCGACCCTGGCCCTCATGGATGCCGGCGTCCCCATTACCGACATGATTGGCGGCGTGGCCATGGGGCTTATCCTGGATCCGGAATCCGGCAAATACAAAGTCCTTACCGATATCCAGGGCATCGAGGACGGCAACGGTGATATGGACTTCAAAGTCACCGGATCCGAAAAGGGAATTACCGCCCTGCAGATGGACAACAAAACCCGCGGCCTCACTGTCGAAATTCTCGAGCAAGCTCTCACGCAAGCCCGCGAAGGACGTATGCACATCCTCGACGTCATGAAGAAAACTATTTCCGCCCCGCGGCCCGAAATGTCACCTCTGGCACCCCGCATTGAAACCATGCAGATCAATCCGGATAAAATCCGCGACGTCATTGGTTCGGGCGGTAAGATTATCAACAAAATCATTGCCGACACCGGTGTGAAGATCGATATTGAAGATTCGGGACTGGTGATGGTCGCCAGCAACAACGCCGAAGGCATGAAGAAGGCGCTCGAGATCATCCATAATCTCACTCGCGACATCAAAGTCGGCGAAGTCTTCAAAGGCAAAGTTGTCCGGATCATGGACTTTGGCGCGTTTGTGGAACTAGCCGGCGGTAAAGACGGTCTCTGCCATGTCTCGGAACTGGCCTGGACTCACGTCGGCAAAGTTGAAGACGTCGTCAAAATCGGCGACGAGCTCGAAGTCAAAGTTGTCGAGATCGACCACATGGGCCGGATCAACCTTTCGCACAAAATTCTCCTCCCTCGTCCAGAGGGCGGCACTATCGATGACCGCCCGCGCCCACCACGAGATGGCGGCGGACACGGTGGTCCGCGCCGCGACAACGGCGGCCGGCACTTTGCCAGGAAGTGAAAATTTTTTCGGCTTCGCCGATTGTTATTTTGCATACAAAATAACAAAAAATTTCTACTTCCTGGTTTGCCCGACACTAAATAGTTAGAAATAGAAACGCCTCATTCCGTTTGGAGATGAGGCGTTTTAGTTTGTTCTCTGCATAGCTACACCGCTCTGCCGTTTACTGCAACCAACCTGAGTTGTTTTTTCGTCTGTTCGTTTACGTAAACCTGGATATCCTCCTTGAGTTTTTTGATTGTCGTTTGGGAAAAGACGGACGTGTCGCAACTCGGGCAATTGCCCGTCATGCAGACATCTTCCGCCAGAGACATTCCCACTTCTCCCGGATTGAAACACTTACGACAGTTGGGACAGAAGAGTACCAAGTCATATATTTTTTCCATGCTTCCTCCCTTTGCATTCAGTTTAACATAAAAGGTGAGAGCGTGTAGGAAATAAGCCGAGGGCTAACCGGGTTGACGAAACGTCAGCAATTTGTTATACTTTGCAGTTCAGTTTCGGTTGCGTACATTCGCGAAAATCAAGGAGGCAGAAAGTTATGAAGAAGAAGGTTTACTCTGTCACGGCGTACGTCCTGTATGCCGCCATGTTTGCGTTGCTGATTCCCAGCCGCGCCATCATGGACAAGACTCATTGGTTGGCCAGGGACTCCCGAATCATGTCATCGATCGCGCCGTCTTACGCCGACTCGCAAGTCGACATCATCATGGGCGAGGCCAAAAAGCTGGGCAGTTCCGGCGGCCCCATGGGTCCATCGTTTCCGTACACGGCGCAGAAGCATCTAGAGCATATGCGCCAACTGACCCTGCTTGAGAAATCGGTTGCCATGGATTGGGAGCCGGTCAACAAGGGTCAATACTTGGATAAGCCTGGCATTGGCGGTCCGCCAACTCCTCGCAACGACTCGAAGGCAGCGCTCAGGAAGATCCAGAACGCCAAAGTCGAGCTGACGAGGTACTTCGAAGAAGGGTCATACTGGAATAGCCCCAGCCTGAAGCAGGAGTACGAAAAGCTGGCTGCAGCAGATCCACAGCTTCGGGAGTACGAGAGTTTCGAACCGCAAGTCTGGCATTGGGACTTTGCTCCGCTGGCATTGTTCTTGGGCCAGATGTACCTTTGGACCATGCTTGGCGCCGCGATGATGTTCTGGGCAGGCATTTTGGCATTAGAAATCGATCCTTCGCAGCTGCGTGGTTTCGGTCCCAGAGCCATGTTTGCGCTCCAGGCAATCTTTGCGGTCGCATGCTGGCCGGTGATGTTCTGGCGATTCCCTTCACCTAAAGGATTCAAGGAACTGGCCCGGTTGTTCATGCGCCAGGTGGCCATGGCCGTGTCGTTCTTCTTTACCGTGGCTGTGCCCAACATGGCGTTGGCTCAGTCCGGCAAGGCTGACAACCAGAAGAAGCGCGACAGCGAACATACGCTGATTGTAAACCAGTCGGTGTCCGATGCGCCGGAAAAGCCGAAGAACTCGTTTGCGCTTTCATTCGAGGGTGTGAACAAGTACCATGGCATGGCAGTAGGCGAGATCTTCGCGCCCAAGCCGGCACCTCGGGTGCTTGCGAGGTACACGCGCTTGACGTCCGCGGGTGATTTCTATGTGGATTCCTGGAACTCGTTTGGTTTGGGATTCAACATGGAGTCAGATCTCGGGGTTGGGTGGGCCAGATCGGGTTGGAACTTTTCTCTCACGAAATTTTTCATTCGTGGCGGGGACGTCATCCAGTTCGGAGGATCCAAATCGGGCTCGGTGAAGCTCGGCAAACGTAAATTGCCATTGGGTGCGACGTTGTTGCATTATTTCCGCACCAACGGCTCAAGTCCCCCAGTCGGTACCATACTCAAGCTCGCAACCGGGTTCAACCATTCGGCGGGCTTGGGGAAAGACCTGCGACTGGCGCACCGGTTCGCGCTCGGCACGGACAACAATCCGTTCGGGCTCGGGCACGGGATCACTATGGTTGGGTTCTATACGGCCGAAGCTGGGTACAAAGGCGCTTACCTCGGGTGGAGCGCTTCGGTGCCGGTGGTCGGGCAATCCAATACCTCACGAGGGTTCAGACAGAGCGTGTCAGTCGGGTACCGTCACGCTTTCGGCTGGTAAATCGAAGCACAAGGCTTGGGTGTAGTTCTTTACGGAACTCACCCAGCCTTTTTTTATTTTTAACACCCGAGACCCCGTCTCGGGTGTTGACGTTCCCTCCCGAGTTTGTTACACTCACAAGTCATCATCAAGGAGGGCATAGTGGAGTTTTCCAAAATACAGCGGGCGGCCAAGATCATCACGACCGACGGTGAGGAAGGGTTCCGGAGGGCAGCGACGCTCGTAGGTGAGGACATTGCTCTCGGAATGTTGGTGGTGCATCTGCGGCACAGCCTCAACCCCGTGAAGCATTGGCCAGAGCCAGTGAACTTGGAGATGGCGATTCACACCATCTTAACCGGGAAAGGAATCTTTACCGGGTAGTATAAACTCGGGTTTCAGAACTTCTGAGACCCTGTTTTTTAAAACATCAAACACTTACGGAAATATTTGACAGCCTTTTTTGAGAGGCGCATACTGTTTTTGTTAGGCGGCCAACAGGGCCGCTTTTTGCGTCATTAATGTCTTTTTCAAATATTTTGGACGGAGTTCAGAAGGAAATTTGCGGTGGAGGTACAGATTCTGCAGATCTACTGAGTACGAAACCCAGACTAAATTTGAATAAATCAGAGTCGGCTGACTACAAGACGGAAAATTCGAATCAATGAGGAATAAGATCTATGTTCTTTCACATGGCTTTCAGTGGAAAGTTAGGTGTGAACATTGCAATTATGAGCAAATCACCTCCACGCAAGCCGAAGCCATAAAATTGGCTAAGCAACATGTGGCTCGATTTCCAGCAGGCGCACTCTCACAGATCCTTATACAAGGGCAAAATGGCCAGTATAGGGCAGAGTGGACCTATGGGAAAGACCCATACCCTCCCCGAGGTTAGATTAAGAAAGGCGGCGTAAGTGTCTTTGCCTATTGATAGACCATGGCTGTACCCGCAGATCATTTTATCCTAAGGTCTTGCAAAGCTATTGTTAGAGTCTTATAATAGAATCAAACAAAAGACGGCTCTTTGCCGTCTTTTTATTAAGAATACGGCATGAAGAAGCATCTAAAAGAGATACAATTTTCCATTTTTCAACTAATAATCGGTGGCAAAAAGCCCGAATTGGCTAACTTTGCCGCTATCGACGAAGCCAATTTTGAAAAGCAAACAATCGGAGAAGATCTTCTCAATATTAAAAAAATTGAAAAGGAGTATATTCCAGAACGGTTTATTGCACTTTGTTTTGAGGAAGGTAATAAGTTTCCTTATTCTGAGAAAGTTATTGATTCTAAGCTCAAAGAGAGCCTCAATCCCAGATCAATTGACAAGGTTGAATTAAATGAGCAATTTTATGTGCTCGTCGACTTACTGACCTCTAGAATTTATATTTCAGATCTCAGAAAAAAGGGCTTTCTTATAAACTGGCTTGAGGATAAAATAAAAAAGGAAATTGCCGTCAAGCCTCTGATAGCTCAACGCGAATTTATTGATAAGATAGAATCTATAAAAGAAATATGCTTTACGGTAGAACCGGATTTACTGAATTCCGCTAGCATAGGGTTGCCTGCAAGACTAAGGGAAGATATTTTTGGATTTGGTGCGACAGAGGCTATTATTAAGTTGGTTTATAAAAACAAGAAGAAGATCGGAAAACAATTATATGAAAAAGTGAAAGATATTATAAAAAATAAAACAGAATATAAAAATATTACGGTGATAGGTCGCACCTCAGAGGATTTTGAAAGCATTTTCAATACTCAGGAAGTAATTAGTAAAATAACATTGCTGGCACCAATGAATAGAAAGAATGGAAAATTTATTAATAAAGAATTGGTCTCCGAATTAATCAAAAAAATTCATGAATAAAAAGAAAATCTATGTAGTTCTATTTTTATTAATAATGTGTTTGTTACAATACTGGACTTATGGCGGTATGAAGTTACACACAGAGGTGGTTGATAATGTAATAATCTTTCTTTCGATTGTTTTTGGGTTTTATATTACCAGTCTAGCGATTTTTGTAACGTCAAAATATGTATCTGACCTGTATAAAACTATTGATAACAAGAATCCAAGCCTGACTTTACTCCACACTTTGATGAAAAGGTTTAAATTTGGTCTTGATTTGATATTAATAACTGTTTTGTATTTATTATTAATTAATTTTTTTATAAAACAGACATTAAGCAATGAATTATTATTATCAAATTATTATATACTACCATTCTCAGGAATAGTTTTATTAAATTTTATTTACGGATATATATTACTGAATGACTTAGTAAATATTATTATCCAAGAAGCTAAAAATAAAGCTTAATTTGGTTCATTGAGAGGGAGTACGAACTTTTTGCTTTTTGAAGCAAGCTGTGTAATAATTGAGGTACTTTTTTATTACGTAATCACTGAAGTCGCCAAAAAGGCGGCTTTTTGGTATGCTTAGGATACCGAATATCTTTTAAATAATATGAGATCCTATGAGTAATAAATTCTTATCAGAACGTGAAGGCCAAGTCAGATTTTTTACTGATTTGAAAATTAGTACCGATATCGAGCTTACAAATAATACCGATGGTGTATATAAAGGTACTCTTTTTGAGTTTAAATTAACTATACCAGATATTAATAGAGTCCTGCTTCAAGCCATCAAATATTTAAGTCACCGCAGAATAAAGGGTGATCCTATCCCAGCTCAAATATTGTTGGTCGCGCTAAATGAGGAGAATGCTTACCTTTTTAGTTCAGGTGACTTTTTAAAAGATATAGAAAAAATATACGCTGGGGCAGCTAGCAGAAATAATACTGAATTTAACACTAAAATTCAACCCGAAAAGATTGATTACAGTAAATTATTAGGGCTAAGAAGAATTACAGAAATTTTAGAGAGAGAAGATTATACGAAAGTTCACATTGATGTATTCGACGTTGTTGGCTGGGCTAACAGATTTTATCGCGAAAATCCGGATGCCAGCAAAATTAAACTGTTTAAGGAATTCCGTGAGCCTAAGCATTTCGTACATTTTATATATCCATGGAAAGGAGATGAGCCAGATTTTAAATATATTATGGACTTGCTTAATGATAAGCAACATAAAAAAGAACTTGGAGCTTTTTATACTCCACCTGCATATTGTCTCAAAGCTACGGGATTAGTTCGAAAAGCTATTAAAAGGATACCCACAGGCCATGATTATATAATTCTTGATCGTTGTGCAGGAACCGGAAATCTAGAAGAGTTTCTGACTGATAAAAAAGTAGACGATATCACAATTGGTGAGCTTAGTAAATATATCGATGAAAGCTTTCAGAAAGAGTACATTTCTAGTACAGGTATTGGTATTGATATTATTCTTGGAAGGGCAAGTAAGAAAATAAACGAAATCACTCTTAAGGAAATAAAGAAATACGAGACAACAATAAAAATACGCGACTACATTTTTGATAATGAGTTATCCCATACAATAGTAAATACTTATGAATTGAAAGAGTGGGTAGTTTTGAATGAAAGAATTGGAGATCGAGTCAAACTAATTATTCCACCACCACAAGAAGTTAGCAGTAGAAAAGCTTTGGTGGAAGGAGGCGATGCACTCAGTTTAGAATTTGTCACAGGCCAAAAGTCACTAGGAATGACTTCAGAATACAGTGACAGTATCGCAACACTTTTAAGGTATATCAAAGATCCAAAGACAAATATTATTTTATATGAAAATCCACCATATAGTGATACGAGTGCTGATAAGGTTAGACTGGAAGGCTTAACTCGAGATGTTAAAAAAGATAGTTTTATTGCGAACGAATTTAAAAAGTTTTTTACTTCGAAAATAAAAGGCATGATCCCGTCTAAGGATATTGCCAATTTATTTATCTGGTCTGGTTGGAAATATTATTTGACAAAACCCCATGATGCTTTCATTCTTTTCTCCCCGATAAAATATTGGAAATCACACGGCCTGGGGGAACATCAATTTATAGAAGGGTTTTTATTTAATCGAGAACATTTCCATGCTTCTAAGTCTGCAATTAGTTGTATTTTGTGGCAAAATTTGCCAGAAAGTAAAGAAGAGCTGTCGCTTAAAGCTTTTGACATAGACACGAAAAATACTCCGCAACAAGAAGATGATCGTACCTTATTTGTAAAAGATATCTTGGTGAAAAAAGTTCACACCACTTTCAACGAGTTTTACTTTGATAAGCGGAAATTCAATGATGACAGCCTAGATGGTATCTACTGTGATAGTAGTGGAAATGAAGCAGAGAGAACGGGGGCAACAAGTACTGAAAAAGTATTCAATGAAAATATTCTAGGGTACGAATATTTGGTTGGCTATACATTGGGAGCTCCAAAGCAAGCATTGGTGAGGACAACATTAAATGCTAGAAAAAATGGCTTCTATTTACGCACTGACAATTTCATAGATAAATTGCCGCTTTTTGCCGCCAAACTTTATCCACAAAAAAATTGGTTTGAACGTGATTTATTTTTTACTACCGCTGATGGAAAAGATCGTTACCTGAAGGATAAGGATTTTCTGAAAAGCTGTTTTATATTCACCTGTTTAAGTCGACGTAATCATTGTCGAAGCTTTCATGGGAGCGATGGGAGATTTTATAGGAACGAACTCTGTTTTGATAGCTCAACGATAGCGAGTAACTATTTGAAAGCTTATAAACTCACAAAAGAAGAAGAGGAATTATTATACTTGTTTAAAGATGTTCTAAAGAAAGCTAAAAGAACAAAAGGATATAACCCAGAATATAAATATGGTACTTACCAAATTGATACCGAACTTAATACATATCATAAAAATGAAAACGATGAAATAATTTACGATAATCCTCAGTTAAATACGGCAATAATTGGTTTAAGGACAACAGTAGCCAAATATTATGAAACTGCAATACAGCCTAAACTTTTCCGATATGAATTGCTTAAATAAAGGAACTAACCACTTCTGAGGATTCTTTCATACAGGTTAAAAAATTAAAGTCGTCAAGTGGTTGCGTAATTCCGAAATCCTGAAAGGATTTGACAGGGGTAATTTTTAGTTTTATATTGGAAACACGCGGCACCAGCCGCTATTTTTTAAAAAAATATGAACACGTTAATTTATATGTTTATAGGGTTTGTGGTCGGAGGGGTTGTTGGATTTGTGATTGGGCGGAAGGGTGGGCAGGTGAGGCTCGAGAAGAAACAGGAATTCAATGAGCTCAATGAACGTCGGGCAGAGGAGCGGCAGAAACACATGGACCAGATCCTGGCGATTTTTAATCCCGGGGAAGAGATTACCAACGACAAAGTAGAGCATCTGCTACATGTGTCTAATACGAGCGCTGAGAGTTATTTGGATGAATTGGAAAAGCGCAGCAAGCTCGTGCAGATAGGTAAGACAGGCCAAAGTGTAATCTACAAGAAGGTTTAGCTTGAGCATATACAAGAATTTCTATTCCCGATTGCAAAAAAAGTGGAAAGACGAGGAAGAAGACGCTCGTAGTTTGGGTTTCAAGCAGAAATATTTTTCGCAATTGTCTGGTAAGGTATTGGAGATCGGTCCCGGTGCTGGGACGAACTTTAAATATTTTCCAAAAGAAATACACTGGATTGGTATCGAGCCAAACGAGGTTATCAATCAGGAACTAATCAAAGAAGCACAGAGGCAAGGTCTTACGAACATCGAAATAAAAAATAGCCAGGCAGAACAATTGCCCTTGGAATCGGATAGCTGCGATGCTGTTATTGCCACTTTTGTGCTTTGTTCAGTATTAGATCAAAAGAAAGTGCTGGCAGAGATATTCCGAGTGCTCAAACCCGGGGGTCGATATTTATTTATAGAGCACGTAGCCGCACCTCGAGGGAGCCTGTTACGTTTATATCAGAATGCCGCGAATCCTTTTCATAGGCTGTATGCTGGAAATTGCAATATAAATCGCGAAACCGCGAAATATATACAAGCCACAGGATTCAAGAATGTTTCGATCACAGAGGGTAAAGAAAAACTTTTTTTGTTACCTTGGCCTCATATTTGGGGAGTTGCCGAAAAATAACTATATTTCCTAAGAAGGAACACCCGACACCCCGTCCCGGGTGTTTAATTTTGCCTAATTGACAAGCCTTAGCAATGGGTCTAGTTTAAAGTTAAATTAACAGGAGAAAATATATGTACATAGTTAGGGAAATTTTTAGGGCCAAGCCGGGGAATGCCGGCAAGATGGCCAAGCTCATGAAGAAAGCATTTAAGTCCGATAAATCTGCGCGGGTGATGACCGATATGGTTGGGCCTTACCACACAGTCGTCATCGAGACCGAAGTAGAGAGTCTGGCTGCCTGGGAGCAGACCATGAAGGATTATAAGGCAGGGAAACCAGACCCAAACATGGACGAAGAAGTTATGAAAGAAATGGCCAACTACAATGATTGGTATGTAGAAGGCCGACGAGAAATTTATCAGATAATAGAATAGGGGTCAGCGCCCAGGGGTCAGGGGCAGAGAAAAAAAGCCCAGCCGTAAGTGGCAGGGGCTTTTTTTGTTGCGTACAGTTGTACGAAAAGTTATTTGGCCTGGTCGTCGAGTTTGACTGCGGCTTCAGGGGTGGAGACGGTTTTGCCCATGACAAACATCTTGGCAATGGCAAACGCTATGAGCCAATAAACAATCATCGCCAGCAGGGTTGTCCATTCGAGGACACTGCCTTCGACTTTGCTTATTTTGAAGACGTTGAGAAACGGCGCGGCAAACGGTTTGCTCACGGAGTAGATAAAGCTCGAGAATCCGGCGTTTGGGTTGGCGCCCAGAAGTTTGAGCACAAAGCGGAAAGCCAGGAGCGCTTCGAGGATCCCGACGACATACCACACGATTTGGGTGCCGCGATACAGCGGTTTGGTGCTAGGTGAATTACTTGCATCCATAAAAATTTTCCTTATTTAATACATTTCCTAGACCTTTGACTGTATTCATTATACTCTCATCCATTGGGATCACCTAATCGATTTGCTTTTAATCGCGACTAGGAGTATAATGAATATACATTTAGCAAACTGCTTCCAAATCCATTCAAGAACCCATTCTATGTTTTGACCGGAATTGTCCGGTTTTTTGCTTTTTATAGAGCATATTAACGAAAGAAAAGCATGGATATGAAAAAGATGATCAAGGTTTTGATGGTTTTGGTTGCATTTACGTTTGCATTCGGCAATACCGGACAGGCTATGGCCGCCACGGCGCTGAACCTTGGATCGAGCAATAGCTTTGCCGTTCTTGGGGCCACGACAATCACAAACACAGGTTCGACTATCGTAAATGGTGACTTGGGTTTGTCTCCAGGAACTTCGGTGACGGGATTCCCACCAGGCACTATTAACGGTACACAGCACATTACCGATAGCGCCGCTGCTCAAGCCGAAGTTGATCTTTCGACTGCCTACAACGCCGCCGCTGGCCAATCGGTCACTGTCACGGTTTCCGGAGATCTGGGTGGACAAACTCTGGTTTCGGGCGTATATAATTCTGCTTCGTCGCTTGGACTTACCGGCGCTCTGACTTTGGATGGACAAGGCAATCCAAACTCGGTATTCGTATTCCAGTCCGGGTCGTCTCTGACCACAGCTTCCGGGAGTTCCGTAAATCTGGTGAATGGCGCGCAAGCCTGCAATGTTTTCTGGCAGGTCGGTTCGTCCGCGACCCTTGGTACTAATTCGAATTTTTCCGGCAGTGTCTTGGCTCTGACTTCCGTTACCGCCACAAACGGTGCGCTTATCAACGGCCGACTACTGGCCCGCAACGGCGCGGTAACTCTGGATACCAATACCATCAATCGGCCGACATGTGCGGTAGCTGTGACTCCGACCCCGTCACCAACTCCAACTCCAACGCCTACACCGGCCCCAGTAAGTCCTGCAGTTACACCGGTCCCGACTTTGCCCAGCACAGGATTGGGGACACAAGTTGTCACACTCCCATGGCAATTGCCTATGCTTGCAATTACGGGTGCGATCATCCTCTTTGCCCTTATAAAAACACGCAAACTAGTACCGAGTGAGAAATAGACTTTTGCAGACCCGCTTGATAGTATTTGGGTTTTTGGTTGCGGCAATTGCCGTAACCGGCTGGCTGTTTTTGCCAAACATCAAGATCAAGTTTACCACTAACTACTCATGGAGTGATGCCGCGGCCAAAGAGAAATTTCTTGCTCCAGCGCGAATTGTCATTCCAAGCATCGGCGTGGATGCGGCAGTCGAACGAGTAGGGATATTACCAAACGGGTCCATGGATGTACCTGCCGACCAAGACGATACCGCGTGGTATAGCTTGGGGCCGCGACCAGGGGAAATTGGTAGTGCAGTCATCGACGGCCATGTCGATGGAGAAAATAATACCACAGCCGTGTTTGCCAATTTACATAATCTCAAACCTGGCGACCAGATTCGGGTCCACGACGGACAAGGCGGAGTCGTCACATTTGCGGTGAGGGAATCCCGGATTTATGCGCCGGATGCAGACGCTACAGAAATATTTACTTCGGCGGATGGCATAGCGCATTTGAACCTGATTACCTGCCAAGGTATTTGGGATAAATCCGCCCAGAGTTATACGCAGAGGCTCGTTGTCTTCGCCGATAAACTAGATTAGTAAACTGTCCCAACGACCTGCTGTGCAAACAGTCAGGCCTTTTTGTTATACTTACTATATGTACTATGTTTATATGCTCAAGTGTAAGGACGGGACACTCTATACGGGGATCACCACTGATCTTACTCGCAGGATTGCCGAGCATAATTCGTCCAAGCTTGGGGCCAGATATACTTCCGCCCGCCGGCCGGTGAGACTGATCTTCTCGAGCAGATTCCGCAACCGCGCCAATGCCTCCAGGGAAGAGTATCGGATCAAACAACTTCCGCGGACAGAAAAATTGAAACTAATTAAAAAATGATATAATCCACCCATGAAAAGCAGAGAATTTTTCAGTTTAAATGGTGAGCTTGAGGAAGGAGTAGACCAAGGGATACAGAAGGGTAATCCTGAATATAAAGAATTACATGAATCCTCTCCGGAATTCGAGGGCTATCTTGGGGATGTTGATTTTGAATCTCTAAAATCATCTTTTATCAGCCTTTTGAAAAAGACAGACGTCGCGCCAGAGAGTATAAATATGGTGTTCGCTGATGATATTATTTTTTCTTCTCGTGACCTGGAGGATGGTGGTACATATATGATGATGCAAAATATGATCACCCTAAATCCAGAAGTCATTGAAGCATATGGGAAGGATAATGGAGTTTCCGAAAAATTGTTTTTTTTAGAAACTCTCATACACGAGGAGGTCCACGCAGTTTCTAAATTCAATTGCCAAGGATTTCTGGAATATGATAATGGCGAAGAATTCGGAATGTTATTCAGACAAGCGGGATATGGTCTGGAAACTTTTGAAAGAACAAATGATGAGGAGAGACGAGACAGAGCATTCGCACTTTTTGATGAAGGGGTGACAGAATTGCTGGCCCGGGAAGTCACCCGGGATTACCTTAAATCTCATCCCGAATTTGAGAACGGCAACGAAATAAAAAGATATTTTGATCCCGCCAATAACCGCCCTTATCAAATACCTGTGTTTTTTGTAGAAGCTTTAATAGAGAAGATTGTACACGAAACCGGAGTATCGAGAGATACAGTCTGGGGTGCTATAATTCGAGGTAAATTAGAAGGGGAGAATTTAGCAAATGAAGATTTCCGTGAACTTGCCGCTGAAGTACTG
Source organism: Candidatus Doudnabacteria bacterium (assembly GCA_019659055.1). Classification (GTDB taxonomy): domain Bacteria; phylum Patescibacteriota; class Doudnabacteria; order UBA920; family O2-02-FULL-48-8; genus JAIFWV01. Next base: position 77,516 of record JAIFWV010000002.1, on the reverse strand, counting down.
GGCAAGAGCATGTTGGAAGGGCTTTTCAAAGTAAACGAAGAATATAATCAAATGGTAATGGTGGGACTCATGGAGAGCATGGATATAAATGAAATAAATCCCGAACTCTGGAAGAGGGTCCAACAACACGTGGATACCGTAAAAAGAGCGCAACAAAAACAATACCAAGCTGAACTGGATAACGAGAATAGAGACGCCTCAAATGAAGCCGCTTAGAGAATATATTTCCGAAGACGCCTTGGAGGATCTGGCGACCAGATCCAACTTTCGCTATGGCAAAGGGATTGCCAAGGACGGGGAGTTTACGCTTGTGAAATCAAACACATACAACCATATTGCTCAGGTGAAGCAAGGACACCATGAGAAACGCACTGTGCATCTGGAATCCACACCCAAGGGCTTGCGCTGGAAATGCACCTGCACCTCCAAGAAAAATTATTTCTGCCAACACTGCGTGGCCGTGGGTTTGGCATTTATCAAATAATGTCTTCAATCCGATATGAAATAAAACAAAGCACCAAAGCTCGGCATATCCGGATTACGTTATACCCGGATGGGCGAGTGGTGGTGACCAAACCAGTGCGGGCTCCCCGGTCTGCGGCGCAAGATTTTGTGGACCGTAAGTCTGCTTGGATCCAGAAAAAATTGGAGTATTATAAAAACCGCGAAGTCCAGCCTCTGGGGCCGGTGCGAAGTAAGACGCTGGCAGAAGCTTTGGCGTTCGTGAAGTCCCGTATCGAATATTATAATCAGCACTATGGGTTGACTCACGGCAAGGTCAGCATCAAAAATCACAAGAGTTTGTGGGGGAGTTGTTCGGCTCGTAAGAATCTCAATTTCAACCACAAAATAGTCGAACTGCCGCTGGTGCAGGCCGACTACATCATCGTCCACGAGCTTTGTCATCTCAAGGAATTCAATCACTCAAAGAAATTTTGGGCATTGGTCGCGGAAACAATCCCAAACTATCGAGAAATCAAAAACGAACTCAGGAACTACTCGTTTCGGTGATTTGACCTCGCCTGCGGCAATTGGTATGCTTGCTCTATTCGACAACTCGGTCAGGAGGACAAATGCAGAACTTGTTGCGCACATTCACGCAAGAGATTCCGCCGGAATTGCGTCGCTCCGTGTACGAGGGCATCGTGTCGCGCGGAGACCGGATCCTGGTGGGGCAGTGGATCAATAACAACGCGCATTCAGATGAGGACGATGGATGTCTCATGTTGGTCGCAGCGTACGCAGCAGCCCAGCGGCCCATCCGGGCTCAGGAAATCCGAGATATCCTTGTGGCTAGAAAGATTCAGCCGCACATAGCCGAGATGCTCATGATCAAGAGCGAAAGCGTGCGTCTGTGCTGGATCGAGTGGGATCGCCTCAACAACGAGGATCGCTCATGGTTCATGGCTTTCATCTCGCGGCAGGTGGTCGAGATTCCTCCCGAAGACGAAGACATCTCCGATCCCATCAAGACACAGGCTCCTCAGGGAGTCCTGGTCACAGCTGGCCGCCTCATGGTGACCATCGCGATCCTCATCGGTTCCGTCTACTTCTAGGTGTCGGCAAGTACTAGGGCGAGTGTTACTATGCACTCGCCTTTTTTTATTGCTAAACTAAACTTATGAATAACCTTGCTATCAATCTAATCTCTGGTTTTCTCATAATCATGGGCACTCTCGGGGCCGTGTTGCCGCTCCTTCCCGGATTGCCTGTGGCGTGGCTGGGGCTCCTGCTCTTTGCTTGGTACACGCATTTTGCCTATGTGGGCGTTTGGGGTCTTGTGGTATTTGGAATTCTCATCGGGCTTACGATGCTTGTGGATCTGTTTGCACCAGCTATTATGGCCGCTGGCGGCGGCAAGGCCTCGCGATTTGGAATACTTGGGGCTACCATTGGAGGATTCGCCGGAATATTTTTTCTCGGCCCGCTCGGGATATTGTTTGGACCGTTTGTGGGAGCCTACATCGGGGAGATTCTGAACAACGCCTCCAGGGAACATGCGCTCAAAGTCGCATGGGCCTCCATGCTCGGCCTGGTCATAGGTTCGTTGTTCAAACTCCTCATCGGCACCACTATGTTCATATACTTCTTGATAAAACTTTTCTAAAAACTACCCGCGCTTAATCTGAGGCTAATTCGCACGAATTAGCCTATAAGACTAAAAATTTGACAAGCCTGAGCAATCGCTATTACTTTATAATCAATTAAATTAACGTATGACAACAAAACAAAAGATCTGGTTTGCAATAGGCTTAGCGATGTTTTTGATACCCGAGCTTATCTGGGGCCCTGTTTCAAGTTATGATTATCAGTTACTAAATCCAAACCATAATTTGTTAAGGGTCAATCGAATTACTGATAGTGGGCATATTTTGATGACGTTTGTGGTTTTGGTCATCCAGCTGATTGGGCTGATCTTTATTGCAAATAATATGAAAGCTTACTTCGTTGGAGTAAAGTGGTTCCGTTGGTTTATTTTTTTATTAAGCTTCAATTGTCTATTGTTAATTTATATGGCTATAGCAATTAGAAACCGCATCGGCTAGCCTTACGATAATAGTCAAGGCTATTTTTTTAAATTTCTTGAAAGTTTGACAAACGTAAGCAATAGGTATATTTTGCAATTAATTAAAATACAAATATGAAAAAGAATTTATACTTGATGCTTATCGCTGTTTTAGCACTCGCGCTGATACCGGTATATAACTACGTTTACCCTCATGCAGGTGCCGGAATTTCGGGCTATGGAAATGCTATTAAACTTGGGTTGATTATAGTCGCTATAATTTTCAGCGCGCTTATTTTCTTTGGATCTCGTAATTCCGAAAATATAAAAATTAGATATTTTTGGCAAGCACTTTCTTTATTTCTGATCATTTTGTTATCAATATACTTTTATTTAGCTTATTCATGGGTTCGCGCCGATTTTATTCTCTAAATTTATGTTTTTGACTGGGTTTAAATCTCTTACGATTGGAATTATAATATTTTTGATAGCTCCTTTTTGGTACCCGCGAGCTCAAGGGTCAATGACCAGTTTAAAAACTCCAGTCTTAATTGTACCGGGTGTTCTAGGAACAAACTTAAAAAAAGGAGATGACCTGCTCTGGGCTAACTCCAAAATGACTATTTTACCCGATAGTTTTATGGATCCATTGTCGTTTAGTGAAGATCTTCAACCTACCGACAACGATATCTTAACAAGCGAAGTAATTAGAAAAACAACATTCCTTGGACACGGTCTTGATTACACTGATGGTCTTATAAATGAGTTTGTGAAGCAGGGATATCTAGAGGGTCAAGATCTATTTACGTTTCCATATGATTGGAGATATGGGATTTCGGGTGTGGATGCCGAAGGTAATTTGGTAAATCTCAATGCTTTCCAAGGCCAGATAGATTACATTCTTACTCAGACCGAAAGTGGCAAGGCGGCTGGCAAGGTAAATATCGTCGCTCACTCCACCGGAGGTCTTCTAGTAAAGCAATACCTATATACAAATAAACTCAATAGCAAACTGGGAAAGACGGTTATGGTTGGAGTTCCCAACTCGGGAGCACCCAAAGCCTACAAAGTCATTATCGAGGGCGATAATTTCGATGTGCCGGGATTAAATCCCAAGGAAATGAAAAAGCTGGCCCAGAATATGCCGGTTCTTTACGATCTTGCACCAACCCGGAATTATTACGAGGGATCATTTCTCAAGATCCATAACCCGCTTGCGAGTACACCTGAGGAAGTGGATAGCCAGCCAACTTATGACCAGGCAATTGCTGAATTTAAAAAACTAAATTTGATTAATGACAAAGCGTTGGCCGCCAGTGAAGTTTACCATGGGACTCTCGATTCTTTTTCGGTACCCTACAAAACATATGCTGACCTGTACACGATCAATGGCTGTGCTACGGCCACATTGGGTGGTATTACAGAAACGATTAGTAAATTTTCTGAACCGGCTTTTGATTTTCCCAAATTGATCACCGGGGACGGCACTGTACCGACAGATAGCTCCGGCGGCATTATTGTGCCAGCCAATCATTTATATTGGGCGCTCAAAACCAGCCACGGCCAGCTTTTGTCCGCAGATGGCATCCGCCAGCATATAGTAAACCTCATTTCTGGGAGCCAACTGGATACCGGCAATGCCGTGCTCGACGAGGATGCTTTTAATGAGAATCAAAAAGTCTGTGATTTGAAAGGTAAGTGGTGGCACATACTTAGTCCTGTCAATATCGAGGTAACGGATGCCGAGGGACATCGGACAGGTCTAGCAGAGAATGGGAGCGTCGAGAACGGTATTCCTGGATCGGATATGGAAATTTTTGGTGACCATAAATATGTGTACGTCCCACAGGATCAAGGCCAAACATATACCGTTAAACTGCAAGGCACAGGAGAAGGTAATTTTACTTTTAAAGAATATGATGTGAGCGGATCAGATGCCCAGCTTTTTCAAATTTATGAAAATATTCCGGTGACCGAAAAATTCCAGGGATCTATAATTCTGGCCGATGGCCTGACCGAAATGGCTGCCGATTATGATGGGGACGGGAGCGTTGACCAATTATTCACTCCCGAGAATCCTGAACATATAGTTCCAGCTCCCAAACCCGATCCAGAACCAACTCCAGCGCCTTCCGGCGGCGGCGGTTCGCCAGCAGTAACTATCTTGCCTGTGACAGAAAATCCAGGTAAGGTTCTCGGGGCAAATACTTTCCAGGATGGATCGTTGGTCTTGGATTCAAATGATGGCCGCACCGTGTACCTGGTGTACAAAGCCAAAAAATATGGATTTGTATCTGACAAGGTTTTCCTTGGTTTGGGATATAAGTTTTCTAATTTAGTAAAAAATGATCTAACCATCGTCGACACTGGCGCAGTAATTGACAGCATTGATCGGGCGCATCCAGACGGGAGCATAGTCCAGGATGGGCAGACTGTTTCGCTCATAAGCCAAGGTAAGCGCTTCCCGATTCTCAATATGAATATTTTCCGCTCAATGGGATTGAATCTCAAAGATCTTGTACGCGCCAACAAACATGACAAGACTCTCGAGATCGGCGCTTTATAGATAGTCTAAGACTTATTCGCACGAATTAGCCTATGAAAGATTTGGAGAAAATATATAAGGCACTGGCAAACAGGAGGAGGCTTTTGATAATCAAATATCTCAAACAGCACAGAGAGGCAAGCGTCACCGACATTGCTGCGTATTTGCACCTGTCTTTCCGAGCCACATCCAGGCATCTTGCTGTATTGCGTACTTCAGAAATTATCGATCGCGACCAGAGGGGTTTGTCTGTTTTTTATTGTTTGAACGCCCTTCACCCAGCCATAAAGCACTGTCTGACATTGGTCTAATTCGCACGAATTAGCCTATAAGGTTTTTGACACCATATTTTTATATTGCTACGATTCGGTCAACAATGTTTTCCAGGAGGAAAAGCATGGATCTGATTCCTATTCGTAATCAGGCACCCGCCGAGTACTTCAAGGACTTGGTGGAAAGCGCTCTTGCTCGCCAGCATGTGAGTGCCAGCGAGTTTACGGGGTATTACCTGGTGAATTTGCTTTGCGCTTTCGTGCGGCCGGACGCTTCCGGCCCGTACGCCGGACACAATCTTCCTCTGGCTGTACGGCTTACCACTGCCATCAACAGCAACGGGCCCGAGCAAAGAGCACTGCTCCGCAGTCTCGGTGATTTTTCGCTGTTTGTCTCAGGCTTCTTCTCGGACAGTTTGAGGCGTAGGTCTATAGACGTGGACTACTACGTTTCCATGGGCGAGTATGCCTATGGTTCGTTGAGTCGGCACGAGGTCGATGCGTTTTCAGATGTTTTTGCAGAACTCTCCCGCAAGTTCGTTTGTTATACAGACGTCCTTGCGGACATCAGTGAACGCACGGGAGTAACCACGAGCACGGATCTGCTTCGGTTGTACGAGAAATGGCTACGGACACAAAGTCCGCGTGCTGCCAAGCAGCTCGTAGACCGCGGAATCGTACCCAACGCTTCGATCGGCAAAAAGTTCATTCAGTAGACCTTCTGGGGTTTTACAGCCCCGAAGATATTTAGGAAGGACCGCCCATACTAGGTGCGGTCCTGTTTTTTTTGCCCAAGGAGCGTAAGTATTGACAAAATCCCGAAAAAGGAGTATAATTAACCATTGGTAATCTATTCTGAATACATGAAAAATTGCTTAACCCATTTCTTTTTAAGCCCATAATAATCATTGTTGGTTTAAATGAGTCTCTGAAAGGTTCGGAGGCTGTTTAGGAGGAGAAGTAAATGAATCTCATGCAGATGGGAGAAGTTCTCGCATCGTTTGGGTACGGGACGCAGGTGTTTGGAATCCCGGTGTACATCAGCTTCTGGACCGTGGCGATGGCAGTGCTGCTTACGATGAGCGCCCATTCGTATATCCACCGCCAGCTTTATTCCCTGCGCCGAAAACTCAACTGCAGCACTTCGGCGCTGGTGACGGGTTCGCTGGTTGGCGCGGTACTCATGGTGATTTCCATCGCTGCCCACGAAATCGGACACGCGATCACAGCGTACTACTTCAACTACCAGATCACTGGTGCCGGCATCTCGTGGTGGGGTGCTTACGTGAGTTTGCCTGACGCCTACGTTCAGGGGAGACCACTAGCGATGATCGCCGTGTCCCTGGCTGGACCGTTTACGAACTTTGCCATTTCACTCATTGCGATGGGTGTGGTGTCACTGCTCGACGAATCGGTGACCGAGAACACGATTCAATTCGTGGCGTACATGAATTACCGGCTCGGCAAATTGAACATCCTTCCGATTTTTGTCTTGGATGGCGGGAAGGTCGTTTGGGGTCTTGCTCGAGCCGTGTTCGGCAACGGCGACACGGCATTCGATTTTGCGCTCGCCGTATCGTTTGTCTGCATTGCTTTCTTTATGGGCAAGCGCAGAAAATTAAAAAATTACGATGCGCCTCGCGATCGCTTCGAGGAAGCTCTCGAAAGGCTGTAGCCCAACCAATCTGGTGAACGGGACAAGGGCTCGGTTCTGACTAACGTCGGACTGGGCCTTCTTTTTTTGCCAGAAATTTTTGAAGAGTATAAAATGTATGCATGAATAAAAACGGATTTGGGATTATAGGGTTCATTATTACTCTAGCTATTATTGCTGTAATTGTTTATGGCGCGTTTTATGTCGGACGGGACGGCAATAAGCAAAACCAAATTGAGCAGGGCCAGGATCAGATCCAGGCCGCCAAAGACGCCGCAGAACAACAAAACGAATATAACGCCACGCTTCAAGGCGAGGCAAATTTAGATTCCGGGACGGGGGTAAATTATCGCTCGGCTCAAACAAAAGCCCAACAGCTGCAGAAATAACTCATTTAATTTTGCAATCAAACCGAGCGCACACTGTGGCCTCCGAATTGTTCGCGCATAGATGACACAAGTTTACTCACGAAACTTTGTGTCTTTTTTGATTTCACCCGGAAGAGAAATGATTCTTCGATAATTTTGGCCGGCACGCGGAGCTGTTTGGCAGTCTTGGCAGTCCATTCGCCTTCGCCGGTGTAGCCCACCACCCCGGTAATGCCCTTAAGGTTTTGGCCGCGCATCTCAAATCCATCCTTAAGCCAGCCCACGAGCCGCGACTCTATAACACTGCCGTGGTTATAGATATCCGCAACGTCGATGAGATTGAGGCGAAACGGAGACGCTTTGAGGATGCCAAAGCCTTCCGCCAGCGATTGCATCATGCCGTATTCGATGCCGTTGTGGACCATCTTCACGAAATGGCCGGCGCCGATCTTGCCGAAATAATTATAGGCGCCGTCAGCCGCCATACTCGCAAAGACATGCTCGAGTTTTTGGTAGAGAGATTTTTTGCCGCCGATCATGAGACAGCCGCCGCGGCGCGCGCCTCCCGGTCCACCAGAAAAGCCGAGGTCCATAAATTCGATGCCGCGGCGCGTAAGCAGGCGTCCCCGGCGTATAGTGTCTTTGAAATATGAATTCCCCGAGTCGATGACGATATCGCCGCGGTCGAGGATTTTGGCCAACCCGTCTTTGCCAAATAAAACTTCATCGACTTGCGCGTGCGGGACCATGAGCCAGACCAGCCGGGGCTTAGGGAGACTGGCCAGCATTTGCTGGTCGGTTGGGTAAGCGTGGAAGTTTGAGTGGCGCGAGAGTTCGCTCACCGCGTCTTTGGAATGAGTATTGGCCGCTACAAGCGAAAATCCTTTTTCCAAAAGTTGCAGCGAGAGGCTCTTGCCCATCTTACCCAAGCCGACCATGGCCAATTTCGTAAATGGCCGCTGAGGCCGGATTCGTCGATCAAATTCGGACAGGATTTTAAAATCTTTTTTATACGTGAGTAACGGAGTGAGTTTGGCTTTCCACGCCTTAACGATCGGGTCTATAAATCTCCACGATGAAATCGCTTCGCGGCTTGAGACAAACAAAGTCTGATCTCCGGCGAGACTGTCGGAGATGAGCTTGGCGTATTCGGCCAAATATCTCGTGCTTGGGTCGGATTCGTAGTTGAAGTGCAAAAGGCGTTTCTCGAGTTCCATGCCCGAGGAGTTGGGTTTCTTGCTCCAAAATTCGATTTCGATTCCCGGGGTGGGCTGGATGCGGAAGATAACTCGGTTTTGGTAATGTACACCGGGTGGGCACAAGCATGGCTCGGGATGCTTGAATGTCACCGTGACTGATTTTTCGTTGGCCGGGAATTTTTTTCCCGCTTCCAGGTAGATCGGGACATCTTGCCAGCGAGGGTTGTCGATATAAGTCTCAAGCTTGAAATAAGTTTCCGTGTTGGAATTTCGGGCCACCCCTGGTTCCCGCGTGTAACCTGTGTATTGTGCGCGCATAGTATCACTCTTTACAGTCTCAGCATTCATGAGCCGCAGATTTTTCAGGATTTCGGCGCGGCGGGCATGGATATCGACCGTGCGGAAACTTTCGGGTTTATCCATGGTCACGAGCGCCAATTCCTGGAGGAGGTGGTTTTGGCCGACATCGAGCAGAGCGCCCACGCCGTCATAGAATTCCCCGCGGCCTTCGACATCGATTTCTTCCAGGAGTTTGATTTCAATCTTTTCCACGTACTTGCGGTTCCAGACGTCTTCCAGAAGATTGTTGGCAAACCGAAACGCCATGATGTTTTGCAAAACTTCTTTGGCCAGGTAATGGTCGATGCGATAGACTTGCGATTCGTCGAATAGTTTGCCCAAAAGCACATCGAGATGTTCGGCGTGGTCTAGGTCTTTGCCAAAAGGTTTCTCGACAATGATCCGCGCCCAGGTTTTTCCGGTTTGCTTGGCTAGTCCCGTGCCGGCAAGTTTGTGTAGGAGATTATCATAGAAATTAGGGGGTGTGGCCAGGTAAAAAAGTTTATTGGCCCGAGTTTTCCATTTGGTATCCTGAGCATTTAATACTTTTTTCAGCGAGGTGTATGTTGCGTCTTGATCAAACTGGCCCTGATGATAGCTGAAGAGTTTGAGAAATTCGTCGAGTTTCTCGGGCCGGCGGATTTTGGCCACCAGCGCTTTTTTCATAAGCTTGCGAAATTCGTCGTCGGAAAACGGACGGCGGGCAACACCTATGACTTTAAATTTGTTCGGGAGCTGTTTGTTTCGGTAAAGATGATAGATGGCCGGCAAAAGTTTGCGCGATACGAGATCGCCGGTTGCGCCAAAAACCGCTAGGATTGTAGGAGAGTTTTCATTTTTCATACTGCGTCATATTAGCATAAGATCTGCAAATTTGCTAAGCTATACTCATCAGTAAGTCATCCTGAACTTGTTTCAGGATCTATTTCTTTTTAGCTACTTTTTTGATGCCAAACAAGTCACAGAACAAATTATGTCCGATATTTTTCAAATTATAAAAAAGGATCCGGAGTCCAAGGCTCGGACCGGGATTATAAAAACCGCACATGGAGATGTCCATACGCCGGTGTTTTTGCCTATTGGGACCAAGGGCGCTATCAAATCCATAGCGGCCGAAGAGCTCCGGTTCTGGGGCGCCGAGATGATTCTGGCCAATACTTACCATCTTTGGCAGAGGCCGAGCGATGCTCTCATCGCCAAAGCCGGCGGCTTGCACAAGTTTATGAATTGGAAGGGAAGCATCTTCACGGATTCGGGCGGCTTCCAGGTTTTTTCTTTGGCCAAGATGGTGAAAGTCTCAGACCTTGGCGTTACGTTCCAATCGGATATCGACGGCAGTACCCACACGCTCACGCCCGAATCCTCAGTCCAAATCCAGCTCAACTTGGGATCAGACATTGCTTTGGTACTGGATGAGTTTCCGGGATTCCCGGCGACGGCACAGCAAGTCAAAGATACAGTGGATCGTACGACCATGTGGGCCAAACGCGCCGCACTCGAACACAACAAGCTCGCGGGTTCTTCCGTGAACCCCGGGCAGATGCTTTGGGGAATCATCCAAGGATCAACTTACAAAAAATTGCGTCAGCAGTCGGCAGAAGAAATCTCAAGCTTGGGCTTTCCGGGGTTTGCCATTGGCGGCGTAGCCGTGGGCGAGCCGGAAGACAAGATGTATGAAGGTGTATCTTATGCTCAGTCTTATTTGCCGGAAGACGCGCCCAAACATTTGTTAGGGGTGGGTACACCGGCACAGATTGTCGGTGCCGTAGCACTTGGCTGTGATAGCTTTGACTGTGTCATCCCTACCCGTGAGGCGCGTCATGGGAAACTATATATAAATCTTAAGCCGGGTGAAGGCAAAGGCTATGTCACTGTAAATATTGATAACGAAAAATTCAAAGAAGACTTCACGCCGCTTGATAACACCTGCAACTGCTACTGCTGTGCCAATTTTACCCGCGCCTACCTGCGTCATTTGTTTGCATCCAAAGAGCCGCTCGGGATACGCCTGGCGACAATGCATAATCTGCGTTTTTATCTAAACCTCATGGTCCGAGTTCGGCAATCGATTGAGTCCGGATCGTTTGGCACCCTCCAGAAAACATACAGAGATCAGACCAAAAACCAGGCTTGAAACGCCTGGTTTTTAGGTATAGTATGCAGATAAGGAGGACGCCATGCTGAAAATAGGTTCAGAACGGCTAAACGGCGTCTATAGTCTAACGGTCAGCGGTCGTTTGGATAGCTCGACGGGCGATGAGCTCGAACAGGTTGTCCAAAGTCTTCCCGCTGAAGACAAACGGCTGATTCTCATCGACCTCACGGGCGTGACCCACATGGATACCAAGGGTCTTGGTCAGATTGCTTTCTCTCAGAGGGATATCCAGAAGGCTGCGGGCAGAGCTTGCTGGATCGTCTCACCCAAGCAGACGCAGGTCATGGGCAAGCTGACTAGTTCGGGAATCATCGCGATGCTTGAGTTATGCGATAGCGTAATCGATGGGTACAAAATGCTCATCGCAGATCTATAGCCGCTCCCATCTTGAGGATGGATGGGAGCGGCTTTTTTTATTTCCCGGTTTGTGATAATCTTAGATTAAAGAAAGGGGTGACGCAGCCAGCGTGGGGCTAATCCCAGGCATCCAGCGCCATCAATTAAAATACATGCAAGAATCAAAATTTGATCTCATGGATAAAGTTATCTCGCTCAGCAAAAGGCGGGGTTTTATTTTTCCGGGCTCCGAAATCTATGGCGGCCTCGCCAACTCTTGGGACTACGGCCCGCTTGGAGTCGAGCTCAAGAATAATATCAAGAAACTCTGGTGGAAAATGTTTGTACAGGAGCGATTTGATATGGTGGGCCTCGATGCCGCTTTGCTTATGAATCCCAAAGTTTGGGAAGCTTCTACGCATCTCACAACTTTCAACGACCCATTGGTTGAGTGCAAGAAATGCCACACAAGATACAGGGAAGATCAAAAACCAGATGAATGTCCTGTTTGTGGTGGTACCGTATTCACCGAAGCCAAGCAATTTAATTTAATGCTTAAAACTTTTTTGGGTCCAGCAGAAGAAAAAGCAAATATCGCATATCTACGTCCAGAAACGGCGCAGGCAATGTTCGTTGATTTTAAGCAAATTGTCGAAAGCTCTAGCATGAGAGTGCCATTTGGTGTTGCCCAGATAGGGAAGGCTTTCCGCAACGAAATTACTCCGGGAAATTTTATTTTCCGCCTGCGAGAATTCGAACAGATGGAGATTGAGTACTTCATAAATCCGTCCGACGGCTGGGAAAAGCATTTTGATATATGGCTTGATCAAATGCGCATTTGGTTGGATCGAGTGGGAATCGATAGAAAGAAAATCCATGAGGTTGAAATCAGTGAGGAGGATAGAGCCTTTTATTCAAAAAGAACAATCGATATCGAATTTGATTATCCATTTGGACAGAAAGAATTGTACGGTCTTGCTTATCGGACTGACTTTGATCTGAGTAATCATGAAAAGATGTCAGGCAAGAATATGAAGTACCGGGATCCAATAACGAACGAAGAATATTTACCCCATGTTATCGAACCGACCTGGGGAGTTGATCGGACAGTTTTGGCAGTATTGCTTTCTTGCTATACCGAGACCGAAGCGCGTTCCGGCAAGGACGATGCGGTTCACGAGACCGAGGTTACATTGCGTCTGCCCAAAGAAATAGCTCCAATCAAAATCGCGATTCTGCCTTTGTCCAAAAAGGAAGAACTCACAGGGCCGGCAATAGAAATTCGGTCAATGCTTTCCAAACACTGGATGCTTGAGTATCATACAAGTGGTTCAATCGGCAAGCGCTACCGGCGCCAGGACGAAATCGGTACGCCGTATTGCATCACTGTCGATTTTGAGACCGCCAATGATAAATCCGTGACCGTGCGCGACCGCGACACTATGAAACAAGATCGGGTTAAAATTTCTGAATTAGTGAATTATTTTAAAGAAAATCTGAACTGCTAAAGTATGCAATCGTTATATACTAAAAAAGTTCTACCAAACGGTCTGACTCTGCTTCTGGTGCCGATTGATACCGCGGCGTCTGTGACCATGTCAATTTTTGTGAAAGCTGGATCGCGCTACGAAGAAGAACGTCTGGCGGGCGTGTCGCATTTTTTGGAACACCTGCATTTCAAGGGTTCCAAAAAATTTCCGACAGCCAAAAAATTGTCAGAGGTCGTAGACTCTATCGGCGGTGAATTCAATGCCAATACAGGCAAAGAGCATACGCAATATTACATCCGGGCCGCGTATGAGCATTTGGATCTGGTTTTTGGCGTGCTTACAGACATGGTCCAGAATCCGCTGTTTGCCGAAAAAGAAATCAACCGCGAGCGGGGCGTGATTATCGAAGAGATAAATATGTACAAGGACAATCCGCAGTTTTCAGTGGATGCCTTGTTTGAGGAAACACTCTGGCCCAACCAGCCGCTCGGACGCGATATCCCGGGTACCGCGGAAGTCATCCAGAGAATTTCGCGTAAAGACATTCTCGCTTATCGCGAAAAATATTATACCCCGAGCAATACTATCATCGCTGTGGCGGGGCACTTTGACCAAGGCAAACTCGAGAGTTTGGTTGAGAAAAACTGGGGCAAGCTTGCCAATCGAAAACACGGAACGTATGCAGCTATAAATATCAATCAGAAATCGTCGCGGGTGAGCATTCAGACCAAACAGACTGAGCAGGCCTACATGATGCTCGGCTTCCAGGGCTATGCCTACCGCAACAAAAACAATCAAGCCTTGAGGCTTATGTCTGCAGTGCTCGGCGGCGGTATGAGCTCGCGGCTGTTTTTGCGTATCCGCGAACGCCTAGGGTTGGCTTATTATGTCAGCACGTCATTTAATAATTATCTTGATGCCGGCAATTTTGCCGTTTCGGCCGGACTCAAAATCCAGAATGTTAATCAGGCACTGGATATAATTTTGGAAGAATTGCGCAAAGTTAAAACTCAGGGTATCAGCAAAGCCGAATTATCCAAAGCCAAGGAATACATCAAAGGCAAAATTGCTTTGGCCATGGAAGACCCGCACGACAAACTCGAATGGTACTTGGGGCAGGAAGCGTTTATGGGCCGGGTGCGGACGATCAAGCAGACATTTGAGGAATTCGAAAAAGTCACGCTCGAAGATGTCTCCCGCGTAGCCAGCCAAATCATCCGCACCGAATGCCTGAACCTGGCGCTCGTCGGACCATTCACAGATAAAAAAGTTTTCGAAAAGAAACTGAAGATATGAAAATAACCATAGTCAGACATGGTGAGACAGACTCAAATATCGAGCACCGCTATATGGGTCAAAAAATCGATGAGAGTTTAAATGAGACCGGAGTCCAGCAGGTAGAGAAATTGGCGTTGCATTTGTCGCCCGATTTCAACCTGATTTTATGTTCGCCGCTCAAACGCGCTTTTGAGACTGCACAAATCATTTCCAAAAAGCTCAACATCCCGGTAGAAATAAAAAGGGAGCTCATCGAGCGCGATGGAGGCGAATTATCGGGCATGCTTTGGAAGGATACTGTGGCCAAGTATAATTTGTCCTTGAGCACTTTTGAGAAAAATTTGGATTTTGATTTTTCACCCTACGGTGGCGAGAGTATAGAACAGGTCCGCCAGCGAGTAAACAAATTTTTTGACGACGTTGAGAAAAATTACAAGGACAAAAAGCTTCTGGTGGTTACCCACGGCGGCACTATGAAAGTTATGCATGCGCTCAAGCCCCAAAACAAGGAAGGCTATATTCCCACCACCAACGCCAAACTAATCGAATTTGAAATATAGAAAAAACCGCGAGCTGTTTACACAGCCGCGGTTTTTGAACTACTTTGCATCTGGTTTTTCGAGTTTGGGAAATTTTGGCGGATTGGCCATGTAGTACGCCGCATCGTGTTGAAAGATTTCCGGGTGACCCTTCACGAACTGAGGAGTATGGTCCCGCTCGAAAATTGCAGCAAGCACGATGACTATCCAATCGATAACCATGAGGGTTACAACGAATCTCCTCGGGTATGCCAGGCATACAAAGAACATCACGGCTCCGAGGATGACTGACCAGAAATAGATCGGGTATCGGTACTTGATACTCATTTGTCCTCCAATTTGATAGACTAAGTATATGCGAATAGGTACACATGTTTCAATAGCCAAGGGAATCTGGAATGCACCGGGCAATGCCGCCAAGGTCGGCGCCGAGGTCTTCCAGATTTTTTCGCGGTCGCCTCATGGCGGACCGGTCCAGCCAATTACACCGGAAACCCAGAAGAAATTCCGCGAAGAGATGGACAAACACGGGTTTGATACCTTCTATATCCATGCTCCTTATTTTATAAACTTTGCTTCGGTGAAGGGCAATATTTATTACGGCTCGATTTCCGTGATCCGCGAAGAGCTTGAACGCGGTTCGTTGCTCGGATGTAAGGCGCTCATGACCCACCTCGGAAGTTTTGGTGAACTCACAGACGAGGAGGGTATTGAACGCGAGGTTAAGGCTATCGCCAAAGTTATGGATGGATACAAAGGCAGCACTCAGCTCCTGCTTGAGATTTCCGCAGGCGCTGGACGCGTCGTGGGTGATACTTTCGAAGAGCTGGCATGGATTTTGGACGACAAGCGACTGAAAAAATATGACATTGGCGTCTGCATGGACTCTTGCCACGCGTTCCAATCTTGTTACGATCTCCGGACCAAAAAAGGTGTGGATGCAATGATGAAGAAATTCGACAAGGTTATAGGATTGGACCGGCTCGTGGTGATGCACGCCAATGATTCCAAAGCCGAATACGGCAAACATCTCGATCGCCACGAAAATATCGGGCAGGGGAAGATTGGGTTAGAGGGATTTAAGGCCATGGCCGCCCACAAAGTTTTGGGCAAGATGGACTGGATCCTCGAAACACCCAAGGATGACCCCCAAGACGATCCCAAAAATATTGCTATTCTAAAGAAGCTTCGGGGATAAGGCTATCCTTGAACACCCGGGACGGGGTGTCGGGTGTTCCATGCGCCGTCATCCTGAATATATCTGTCCATCGCGAGCGGCCGTTTGCTTAAGCTTAAATCTAGTAGGCCGCGTGGCGAGCTCTCTTAAAAAAGATTGCCGCGTCGTCCCACCCCGGCTATTAATTTTTTTGTGGTAGGCGGGACTCCTCGCAATGGGACATATGCTCGATTGAAATTCCGACAAAATTTTTCCGAGTGTCGGGAAAACCAAAACCAGGCCGCAGCCTGGTTTATTCCTAGATTCTAGATTCCAGCTTCCCAGCTTCTAAGCTATTGCTTATTCGCTAGCAATTCTTTAGAATTTAGCTATGGATCACAACACTATAAATATCTCTTCGATTACCATACTCAAAATCCTGTTTATCGCGCTTTTGGTGTGGTTTTTATTTGCCATCCGGGAAATCGTCCTGCTGTTCGTCATTGCCATCATAGTTTCGGCTGCCATGGACCCGGTCGCAGATTTTTTCCGCAAATACCGCATTCCGCGGGGGATAAGCGTACTTTTGGTTTATGTGCTTTTCCTGGGTCTCATCGCTTTGGTCGGATTCCTCCTGGTCCCGACTATGATTGATCAATTCCAATCCTTGCAGTCAAACAATTTCGTGTCTCATTTCCAAGAAAAAATTGGCCCCTACAAAGATGCTCTGGCGCGTTTCGGGATCGATAAGAGTGTTACGAATACAGTTGAGCACTTCCGATCGGGCCTTGCGGGGAATATTTTCCAAACCACCAAAGGTGTCGCCACCGGCGTAGTCTCGTTTATTACAGTATTAGTCATTTCGTTCTACCTGACCGCGGAAGAGAACGGTATGAAAAATTTCATCCGGCATCTCTCGCCCTACAAACACCAGGCTTACGTCATGAACCTCGTCACCAAAATTCAGCGCAAGATGGGCTACTGGCTTTTGGGTCAGCTGATTTTGTCAGTTGTAGTCTTTGGCGTCGTCTATGTAGGCTTGACTATACTCAAAGTTGATTACGCTCTGGTCCTGGCGCTTATTGCCGGTGTGCTTGAGATCATCCCGTATATTGGTCCGTTTATCGCCGGCGGCATCACTGCATTTTTTGCATTTTTGCAAAGCCCAGGGTTGGCTCTAGCCGCGGTTATATTTTTTATAGTCGTGCAGGAATTGGAAGGCCACGTTTTGGTACCGATCATCATGAGCAAGAGTGTCGGACTAAATCCCGTCATGATTATCCTGGCGATTCTTGTCGGAGGCACGCTGGGAGGAATTGTCGGCGCCCTGATTGCGGTCCCAATCGCGTCTGGAGTTTCTGTATTTGTAAATGACGTCTTAGAGCAGTACACTTAAATTTATAAAAATAAAATACCGGACTCTTTCCTTGCGGAATGAGTCCGGTTTTGTTTGCGAAGCTCTGATCTACTGGACAGTCATGTAGAGACCGTCGTCGGTGATGATGTAAGGCGAGATATAGACGCCGCGATTGACCTCAAATCCCTGCCTTCGGAATCTTTCTACAAGCCGCCGGAAGAAAGTGGCAGCCTGGGTTTCGTGGCCGTGGGGGAATGACACCACTGCGACATCACCGTCGATCGAGGATTCGGCTTCGGTTATAGCCCCTACCTGGCTGAGCTCGAAGTCGTCTGAGCTCTTGAGATAAATTTGATTGCCCTTGTGCTCGATCCAAACTGAGTGCATACGGTCCTCCTAACGGGCTTCTGCATACCCAGTATAGCAAATTAATGAATAAAGCCAAAAGTTCCCGCTTGTGGTATAATACCCAAGCCGAAAGGGCTTTTTTAATAACTACGAACTACGAAAAAAGTACGAAAATACGAAAAGGCTACTCGTTCGTATGTTCGTAAAATTTCGTAATTTTGTAGAAGACGAATCTATAAAGCTATGGACACAGTTCGTCAAAAATTTTATATCACCACCCCGATTTATTATGTAAACGATAAACCGCATATTGGTCATGCTTATACGACCATTGCCGCAGATGTGGTGGCCCGCCTGCATCGGCTTTTGGGCGAGGATGTGTTTTTCCAAACAGGGACCGACGAGCATGGGGCAAAAATCGCCCAAGCCGCGGAGAAAGCCAAACAGACCCCGCAAGAATTTGTTGATGAAATCTCCGCTAAATTCTCTTTTGCTTGGGACCAGCTCGATATCAGCTCAGATGACTTTATCCGCACCACAGAGCCGCGGCACAAGCAAGCCGTGGCGAAATTTCTCACCATGCTCAAAGATTCGGGGAAGATTTACGAAGGCGAATACGAAGGACTCTATTGCGTAGGTCACGAGGCATTTATCAAAGAATCAGATTTAGTGGACGGCGTGTGCCCGGATCATAAGACCAAGCCTGAATTAATCAAGGAAAAAAATTGGTTCTTTAAACTCTCGGAATACGGCGACATACTCAAAGAACGGATTGAGACGGATGAATTCCGGATTCGGCCGTACACGAGACAAAACGAAGTGTTGTCGTTTATCAAACAAGGTTTGGAAGATATTGCTATTTCCAGGCCAAACGTCAAATGGGGAATCCCTTTGCCGTGGGATCCGGAACAAACCGTTTACGTCTGGGTCGAAGCATTGTTTAATTACTGTTCGATAATTGGTTTTGGAGAAGACGAAGAAAAGTTCCGCAACTACTGGCCGGCCGATATTCAGGTCATGGCCAAAGACATTATCAAATTTCATTGCATAATTTGGCCGGCGTTGTTGCTGGCCGTGGATTTACCATTACCGCACGCGATTTTTGCGCATGGATTTTTTACCATTGGCGGCCAAAAAATCAGCAAGACTATCGGTAACGTTATCGATCCCAACGATTGGGTGGCCAAATACGGCGCCGACGCGGTCCGGTATTTTCTATTGCGGGAAGTGCCGTTTGGCCAAGACGGCGATGTCTCGGAAGAAAAACTCAAGATCCGCTACAACGGCGATTTGGCCAATGGTCTCGGCAATCTTTTCTCGCGCACAACTAATATGATCGAAAAATATCTTGATGGTGATGTTGCCGACTTTGCGGTTTCACCCAAAGATCTATCGGCAGCCTGGGATGCATTTAGTACTCTCAATTTTTCTGAAGGCCTGGTGAAAATCTGGGAAGAAATTGCCTGGGCCAATCAGTTGATTGATAAGGCCAAACCATGGGAATTGGTAAAGACTGAACCTGAAAAAGTGAAGGAGCTGCTCTTAAACCTTACTGGGTTGCTTTATGATATTGCGGGGAAGCTTGCACCCGTGATGCCGGATACTGCCAACAAAATCCGAAAGATTATTGAATCCGGCGACATCAAGAAACCCGAACCATTGTTTCAGAAAATTGAATAACCCCATCTCGAACGGACGTGAGAGATCTCGGTAATAACACCCAGACTTCTCGCTAATCGCTCGAAGTGGTCACTATAATGCTATTTGATACTCACACACACGTAAACTTTCCCGAATTTGATCCTGACCGGGAGCAAATCCTCAAAGACGCACAAGACCAAGGGCTTTGGATGACCAACGTCGGTTGCGACTATAAATCATCCAAATCCGCAGTTGAACTGGCTTCGAAATTTAAAGATGGAGTGTATGCCACTGTCGGTCAGCATCCCACAGACAGCAAAGAACATTTCGATGAAGAGATTTACTCTGCTCTGATCACAGATAAAGTCGTAGCAATTGGGGAGTGCGGATTGGACTATTATCACCAAAAAGAGGAAGCAGGGATCAATAAGCAAAAAGCCGAATTTATCAAGCAAATTCATTTTGCGCAAAAGCTAGGGTTACCGCTTGTGATTCATTGCCGAGACGCTTACCATGATTTGATAGAAATTTTGCAAGCCGAATATACGGGACAGGCGATCATCCATTCGTTTACTGATTCTGGGGACACCGCGAAAAAGTTTTTGGACCTGGGATACTATATTGCCCTGAATGCCATCCTGATTTTCGATAAAACTGGTAGACTGGCCGAAGTGGCAAAGAATCTGCCGTCTGATAGAATACTCATAGAAACGGATGCGCCGTTTCTCTCGCCCAACCGCGGCAAGCGCAACGAGCCTGCAAATGTGAAGCGGGTCGCCGAGCGGATTGCCGAAATCAGAGAAGTAAGCCTTGAAGAAGTTTCAGACCTGACCTTTACCAATGCTTGCCGGATCTACCAATTAGAAAAGTCCCCAAGCACTGGCTTGAGGACTTAGATCTGCATTATCCCGGATCCTTGGAGAAGACCGAAATCGGCTTCAGAGAAAATATTTGGCGAAACGCCTATGCCGACCCAGACACGGAAATTCTGTTGCTGTAGATCCGAACGCATCGCCTGAAGCTGTCCGAAGACTTCATGGTCTGAGGCTATGAGAAACCAGAGACTCCAGATGAACTCCGCATAGGGAGCATCTTCGTAAGAATGGATCTCGTACGCAACTGGATCTGATGTGACAATCGGTACAATTCGCGAAAATGCGGGAGCCGCAAGTTTCCCGGAAGCGGCAGCCTGATAGCTGTGAAAAATGGCAGTGCTGAGAAGGTCGCGAAAGTTGTCGAGTTTCTCGGGAATGGGCAGAACAGGCATTTGACCCTCCTTGGCAGTTGATTACATAATAATCTTAAATACGCATATAAGCAAAATGTACGATCATAAAGAGATAGAAAAAAAGTGGCAGGAGAAATGGGAGCAGGAAAAAATATACAAGACTCCCAAGAATCCTGACCCTGCAAAGAAGAGATATATTTTGGATATGTTCCCATATATTTCTGGATCCGGTCTTCATGTTGGCCACCCGGAAGGATACACAGCAACAGATATCTTATCTCGGATGAACAGAATGAGAGGTTACGACGTACTCCATCCTCTAGGTTGGGATGCTTTTGGTTTGCCGACTGAGAATTTTGCTATCAAAACTGGGAATCCTCCTTGGGAGACTACTCCTAAATATATTGAGCGTTTCCGGAACCAAATTAAATCTTTTGGTTTTTCATATGACTGGGAACGAGAAGTAAATACTTCGAGCCCAGATTATTATAAATGGACTCAGTGGTTATTCTTATTGCTATATAAGAACGGCCTCGCATATAAGAAAGAAGCTTCAGTGAACTGGTGTCCCAAAGATCAAACTGTTCTGGCAAATGAACAAGTGGTAAACGGTGCTTGCGAGAGATGTGGGACCGTGGTTGAGCAAAAACTTTTATCGCAATGGTTTTTTAAGATCACTGATTTTACTGAAGATTTACTTACGAGTCTCGATACACTCGATTGGCCGGAACCAATCAAGCAAATGCAACGAAATTGGATTGGCCGGTCCGAAGGGGCTCTAATAGAATTTTCTCTGACAGATATTCCAGGTCAAGAAGATGCCAAACATTTTGTAGAAGTATTTACTACCAGGCCTGATACGATATTCGGAGCCACTTTTTTGGTGATCTCTCCTGAATTGGCTCAGAAATGGATAGATGTCGGTTGGCGCGCGCCACAGGAGGTTGTGGCATACATTAGTCAGGCGTCTAAGAAGACGGAACTCGTCCGGATTGCAGAGACCAAAGATAAAACCGGTGTTGATACCAAAATACATGCTATCAATCCGGCAACAAAAGAAAAAATAGCAGTTTGGATTGCTGACTATGTTTTGGGTAGTTACGGCACCGGCGCAATTATGGCTGTGCCTGCTCATGATGAGCGCGATTATGTTTTTGCCAAAAAATACGATTTAGGAATTGTTAAAGTTATAAAACCTGATCACGAAATCGATGATTGTTATGAAGGCGAAGGGATGCTTATTAATTCTGGTGACTTTACTGGTGAGAGTTCTTCCACAGCTCGGTCGGAGATGGCCGAGAGATTCGGGACGGAAAAAATTCAATATAAACTCAGAGATTGGCTTGTCTCGCGACAAAGGTATTGGGGGTCACCCATCCCTATAATTTATTGTGACAAATGTGGTATGCAATCAGTACCAGAACAAGATTTGCCTGTAAAGCTACCCACCGATGTTGATTTTCTGCCAACAGGTGAGTCGCCATTAACAAGGTCCAAATCATTTCACGATGTAAAGTGTCCCAAGTGCAACGAACCCGCCCGCAGGGATTCGGATACGATGGATACCTTTGTGGATTCGTCTTGGTACTTCTTTAGGTTTACCGATCCAAATAATTTGGAAGAATTCGCATCCAAAGAACAAATGCAGAAATGGTTACCGGTTGATACTTATGTTGGCGGCGCTGAGCACGCGGTTTTGCATTTACTCTACGCGCGGTTTTTTACTAAGGTTTTAAATAAGTTGGAGTATATCAGCTTTAATGAACCATTTAAGCAGCTCCGTAATCAAGGACTTATTTTAGGACCAGATGGAGAAAAAATGAGTAAATCGCGCGGCAATGTCGTAAACCCTGATGAAATCATCGAACAATATGGAGCGGATGTATTCCGCATGTACGAAATGTTCATGGGTCCGCTTGAAGATGCGAAACCCTGGAGTACCCAAGGGATGGTCGGGTTATCCAGATTCCTCGAAAAAGTAATCAGGTTCTCTGAAGCGGGTGAGTTTGCCTCAAGTAATAAAAATATCCACAAACTTATAAAAAGAATCACCTCCGACATTGAGAATTTTAAATTCAATACGGCAGTAGCGGCATTCATGGAATTCTTAAACGAGAATAAGAATTTGAGTCAGTCTGACTGGGAAAGTTTTTTGAAACTCTTGGCCCCGTTTGCTCCGCATCTTACCGAAGAGCTCTGGCAAAAGCTTGGGCACAAAGAATCTATCCACTTGGAGAAATGGCCGGAGTTCGACGAAAGTCTTGCCCGTGATGATAAAGTTGAGATAGTAATCTCGATCAACGGCAAGAAAAGAGGGATGATTGAAGCTGATGCCGGATTATCCGAAAAGCAAACCAAGAACTTGATTGATTCCTCAGAGCTGTTTGCCAAGCTTGATTTGGCAAATAAGAAAATAATGAAAGTTGTGTTCGTACCCGATAGGCTTGTAAATTTTGTAGTCAAAGAATGAGGATCTCTTCAATAGAACAAGCAATCAAAGTTCTCAAAGCAGGCGGTGTCGTGGTTTATCCCACCGACACCGCTTATGGTTTGGCCGTGGACGCGACCAATCTAGCCGCGGTAAAAAAACTCTATACGCTTAAAGGACGCGATTTCAAAAAGCCTACTCATGTAATAGTCCCGAGTACAGACTTACTTACTGTACCGTATTACAGTCTGAATCGTGCCGTGCTGAAACTGATCAACAAATTTTGGCCAGGGCCGCTGACAATCATAGTCCCGCTCAAAGCCCGCGGAGCATCTTGGAAAATGCTTTCGGCAGGTACGAAAACGATTGGGATCCGATACCCCAATCATCCACCGGCACAAATACTATGCGAGGCCTTAGGCAAGCCCATTACCACGACTTCGGCAAATGTCAGCGGCCAATCCACCACATATTCAGTTTCAGAAGTCAAAAAACAGTTTGCTAAATATAAACTCAAACCAGATTTTTATTTGGACGGGGGCAAACTCAAAAGGGTTGCGCCTTCGACAATAGTGGCTATTGTCAATAATCGTGTTAAAATATTAAGAGAAGGACCCATTAGCGAAAAAGAAATAAAAAAAGCGCTCTAATAAATGTTTTTTTCAATTCCGCACCCGCACTATTTTTCATATAAACCCAACCGCGAGGTCAAACAGATCTACTGGTTTACCATGCTCAATGGTTTTGGGTTATCGCTGGCGTACATCTTTGAACCAATTTATCTTTACCATCTAGGGTTCAATCTTGTCTCACTCATGTGGTTTTATGTTCAGGTCTATTGCTGGTACTGCGTGCTCATGATGCTTGGGGCAAAATTTGCTCATCGCTTCGGACTCAAGCATTCAATCCTTTTGGGAAATTGTTTTTACCTTTTGTACTGGATTGGATTATTCCTGATTGGTAATCACCCATGGTTGTTTATCGCAACCCCAATCTTATTTGCGATCCAAAAATCTTTTCTCTGGCCCGCGTTCAATACTTTGACTTCGCTTGCCAGTAATCGCAGTGAACGTGGCCGGCAAGTGGGGATGATTATGGTTTTAGTTGATTTGGCTTATATAGTCGGACCGTTCTTGGGTGGAATTATTTCCCAGAGTTTCGGATTTTATTATTTGTTCCTTGCCGCGGGGACGATGATGATTCTCTCTTCGATCCCACTATTTTTTACCAGCGAAGTCAAATTTAGCGGAAGCTTTCGCGTACGCCAGCTCTTGTATTTTGTTACCCAAAATCCCCGGAATTTTTTTGGTTACTTTGGGTATGCCGAAGATCTGATGCTCATGAGTTTATGGCCGGTTCTGATGTATATTATCTTAGGCCAACTCTTCGGAGTCGGGTTGATTACGACATTTGCCAGTCTGGTTGCCTGCGTGCTAATGTTGTACATAGGCAGGCTCGCCGATCATACGGATAAGAGCAAGCTCACCGGCGAAGTTTCATTTTTTTATGCCCTGACCTGGTTTTTCCGGTTTACGGCAATCAACGCAGTGTCTGTTCTGATTTTTGACACTATGACCAAGATCGGCAAGGGCCTGATCAATATACCTCTGGTGAGCCTAACTTTCGAGACGGCCAGGCAAAGAGATAAAGCGTTCACCTTGGTCTATTCGACTTTTGTCGAATTTAGTTTATCGATGGGTAAAATCGTTACGGCTTTAGCCTCTATTATCATTCTCAAATTGACGCATAATATTTATTTAGTGTTCGTGTTTGCAGGAGTCCTCACGCTTTTTTACGCTTTACTAACCACTAAGATAAAAGCCAATGGGTTTAAAAAAGTCTGATCCACAAGTTTATGATCTCATCCAAAGAGAACGGAAAAGGCAATCCGAAGTTTTGGAATTGATCGCTTCGGAAAATTATGTTTCGGATGAAGTCCTGGAAGCCCTCGGGTCGGTGCTCAATAACAAATACGCCGAAGGCTACCCGGGCAAAAGATATTATGCCGGCAACGAAGTTATCGACGATGTCGAGCGTCTGGCAATTGAACGTGTAAAAGAAGGCTTTGAATTACCTATCGATTGGCATGTAAATGTCCAGCCGTACTCGGGCAGTCCTATGAACTTGGAAGTTTATGCGGGCCTGCTCAATCCTGGAGATACGATTCTAGCTTTGGATTTGGCTCATGGTGGGCACCTTACGCATGGTTCCAAAGTTAATTTTTCGGGAAAGCAATATAACTTTGTTCATTATGGCGTCAATCCCAAAACTGAACGCTTGGACTACGTTGAGATCCTAAAGCTTGCAGACCGGACTCGTCCGCGTTTAATTCTATCCGGGTTCACAGCCTACCCGCGTGAAATTGATTTCAAAAAATTTCACGAGATAGCCGAGAAGGTCAATGCCATTTCGATGGCGGATATTTCCCATATCGCGGGATTGGTTGCGGCTGGCGTCCATCAGTCGCCAATTCCGTTTTTCGATGTCGTAACTACGACTACCCATAAAACGCTCCGCGGTCCGCGCGCCGGCATAATCATGTGCAAAGATAAATTTGCAACCTCTATTGATAAGGCCGTGTTCCCTGGCATGCAGGGCGGTCCTCATGAAAATGCTATTGCTGGAATTGCAGTCGCCATGAAGGAGGCGCGCAGTGCCGGTTTCCGCAAATATGCAGAACAAATCGTCAAAAACAGCCGCGCCTTAGCCAGAAGCCTGCAGGATTTTGGGTTCCGACTCGTTTCCGACGGGACCGATAACCATCTGATCCTGATGGATCTGACCAACAAAAATATTGGCGGCAAAGATGCTCAGAATCTTTTGGAATCGGCCGGGATCGTACTTAATCGCAATATGATTCCTTTTGATAAGCGGTCGCCCATGGATCCTTCTGGTCTGCGGTTAGGGACAGCCGCAGTCACGAGCCGCGGCATGAAAGAAAAAGAAATGAGCAAGATCGCCTCGTGGATTGCCGCTGTGATTACTGATCACTCAATAGCATTGCAAGTGAAAGACGAGGTCAAGAGATTTGCTAAGAATTTCCCAGCACCTGGTCTATAGCATTAAGCCCATCTCGAACGAACGTGAGAGATCTCGGTATTTAACACCTAGACTTCTCGCTAATCGCTCGAAGTGGTTCCGTATATGAACCAACAAATTTTTCTTGCAATCAATGGATTAGCCGGCCGATCCCAATTCTTCGATACATTGGGAGTCTTTTTTGCTGAGAAATTTTTATATGTTTTTGCCATTATCATTGTGGCCTTGTGGCTGGATAAGCGACTTAGAACCCATGTTTATTTGGCGGTATTGGCCGCTGCGGTTTCCCGTCTTTTTATCGTGGAGGTCATCAAAAGGATCGTAAATCATCCCAGACCCTATGAAATCGTGGCCAATATTCATCAGCTCTTAGCAGACAATGAGCATGGCATGTCTTTTCCCTCCGGTCATACAGTAATTTATTTTAGTTTTGCGTTTGCATTCTACGGCACAAAATATTTTTGGCCGTTTATAATCCTGGCGTCATTGGGCTCGCTGGCGCGGGTATATGTCGGCGTACATTTTCCTATTGATATTGCGGCCAGTGTTATCATCGCCGCGGTCATTGCCGCCGCTTTGCGCGGCCTTTTCAAAAAACCCATTTCGAGTTAGAATAGGTTGTCGTTTACAGATGGGGCCGCGGTAAGTGGAACCCTGGTAGTAGAAGCAAAGCTTCACTACGGGGCAGGCTGGCAGATTTACCCCGCACCGCAAATACAATGTATTCAAATGGGGCCGCTGTGGTGGAACTGGCAGACACGCACGACTCAAAATCGTGTGGCCTTACGGCCATGTCGGTTCGATTCCGACCAGCGGCACCATTTGTATAGATTGCTGGTGCGGGGCACGCACGACTCAAAATCGTGTGGCCTTACGGCCATGTCGGTTCGATTCCGACCAGCGGCACCATTTGTACGGGACAAAAAATGCAAAATCATAGAAACCGAAATCGAATGAAAATTTACCGGAGCCGGGCACATTTGGTGGCTACGATCTTAATTGTCGCTCTGCCTTTTTTATTTTTGCTATTTTTCTCTAAAGTCGTAAAGATTGCCACAGGGGAGCTATTCTATGATGTTTTCATCTCGATTTTCCGGCTTTTGGCCGCATACATTCTTGCCGCCGCGTTGGGCTGGTGTTTAGCGGCGTTGTTTTATCGGGGTTCCCGTTCTCATGTGGCCTTGCCGCTTTTTGATGTCCTGCAGAGCTTTCCGATTTTTGCCGCAGTCCCGTTTGCTGCTTATTATTGGGGGGCTACGAATTTTACCGTCATTTTTTTTCTCACGATCACTATCGTCTGGCCGATTTGTTTCAATGTCATCTCATCCTTGAAGCTCGTACGCAAAGATTGGGTGGAAGCGGCTGAGATGTCGAGATTATCCGGATGGAATTATTTTCGATATTTTCTCTGGCCAGTAACCGTACCGGGTTTGATCACCGGATCGATTATAAGCCTCGGCGAAGGCTGGGAGGCCCTGATCGCCACAGAAATTATCGTGAACGTCAAACCGGGGTTGGGAACTTTTTTTCAAAGATTCAGCACACATCCAACGATCACTTTTTTTGGTATTCTCGGCCTGCTCTTGATCGTGTTTTCTATAAATAAAATTATTTGGACGCCTTTGCTTGAGAAGAGTCATGTCATGCTCGAGGAATAAATGAAACCCATAATCAAAACAACCAATCTGACTAAATTTTACCAAGAGGCTCCAGGGAAGCATCTTTTGGCGCTCGAGAACATCGACCTGTCCATTACTGAAGGCGAGTTTTTTGTAATTGTCGGCCCTTCTGGTTCAGGCAAGTCGACGATTTTGCGTGCCCTCTCGGGATTGGATACGGATTTCGAAGGGCAAGTCTACACCTTGCCGAGTATTAATCCGTCTGATCTTGGCTTTGTCTTCCAACAGTTTGCGCTTCTGCCTTGGCTGACAGTTTATGAGAATATCGAGCTCGGATTGATTGGCCGCAATATTCCCGAAGCCGAACGCAAGGAAGTAGTTCGGCGGGAACTCGAGCAGTTTGGTTTGCAGAAATTTTCGGAATCTTTTCCGCACGAACTTTCGGGAGGTATGCGCCAGCGCGTGGGAATTGCCCGGGCCATGGCCACAGATCCCAAAATTTTGTTTTTGGACGAACCGTTCTCGGAGCTCGATTACTTCAGCGCGGAAACCCTCCGCCGGGAATTACTTGAGATATGGCATAAACGCAAGCTTACCATCATTATGGTCTCACATATCATTCAGGAAGCATTGGAGCTGTCCGATCGGATTGCAGTTTTATCCGGACGGCCGGGGCACGTGCTTAAGATTATAAATAACACTCTGCCTCGACCCAGAAACCTAAGGTCTCCTGAATTCTACAAACTTGAGGATAAGATTTATTCGCTTTTGAAGCCGACGTGATATAATCGTTATAAGGAATCCTGATGGAAGAAAACACCCCACAATCAATACTTTCAAATGAACTTTCGGCAAGCTTGCCGGTTACTGACCCGCCGGGGACGCCGGTGGCGCTTTTGCCCGAGCATTTTACCGAAATCGACATAAACCTCATCAAACCTAATCCGTGGCAACCGCGTAAGATTTTCCGCGAGGAAAATCTTGATGAACTGGCGACTTCGATCAAGCAACACGGTATCCTCCAGCCCCTCGTGGTCATCCCGACGGGAGATGGTAATTATCAATTGATAGTCGGGGAGCGCCGCTTGCGGGCGTCTAAGATTGCAGGCCTTGCGAAAGTCCCCGCAATCGTGCGCGATGCCATGACCGAACAGCTCCAGCTGGAGCTAGCGCTGATTGAGAACATTCAGAGACACAATCTCGACCCGATCGAAGAGGCGACGGCATACAAACAGCTCATGGAGGCATATAGTATGACGCAAGAGCAAGTGGCGCAGAAAATGGGGAAAAACCGTACGACAGTCGCCAACACTTTGCGTTTGCTCAACCTGCCGCTCAAAATCCAGAGGGCGATAGCCGAAGGAATTATCTCCGAAGGGCACGGCCGGGCAATCCTGGGAGTGGTCGGAATGGAAAAACAGCTGGCACTGTTTGAGTTGGTGGTTTCCGATATGCTTACAGTCCGGCAAGTAGAAGAAAAAGCCCGCGAAATCATGCAGAGGCCCAAAATGATCAAAGCCCCGAAGACTTCCAGTGATCCGGAAACAATGGCTATAGAGAACGAACTCCGCGGGAAATTGGGAACCAAGGTCAAAGTCCAGAAAACGGGTGAGTCCGGCAAAATCATGATTGAATTTTTCAGCAAAGAAGAATTGGATGCATTCATGGACAAGGTCCATAAATTGGAATAATTTTTGACAAGCGACAGCACTTGGGTGTATAATTACTATACTATGAAAATTCATTCGGCTAATTCATTCTGGTTTTACTTTTATACCGACGCACTGGCCGGGTAAGTTTTCATTTGAAATTGAAACTTCACACCGACCATTGCGGCCGGTGTTTTTGTTTACAAGGAGGAACTATGCATTACCGTCTAACGTTTTTTAGGATTATGGCAAGTTCAAGGTGTGGCCCGCCCCAATACGCCGATTGCGAAGAGTTTTTGGATTTCGTGGCCCAGGAGGATCTTTGGCGCCCGTAATTTAGCCAGAGATCTGATGAAACTCATACACAAACTCGGCAAGGGTCAGTACGGCGATTACAATCTAATTCGATTTAACCCGGATCGTCTGCCGGTGAACATTTATCTCGGAAACGGCTGGTAAGGAGGACATGGATGTGGGATTTAGCAACGCTCCGAGTAATGAACAACTCGGTCAGTGAGAGCCGAACTTGGCCGCCTAATTACTTGTCCGGGAAAAAGAAAGACTTGTGGTTGCTGCTCTACAACCACGAGCGATCAGTCGGGTTGTCCGATAAGAATGCTCAAAGGTCAGCCAATCTTGCGGTTCAAGCTTACAAAGAATAATTAAGAGGAGGAGGAGATTGAAGACACGAGATGAGATTCGGATCATCGAAATCGGCCCACATAAAAATTGCGTAAAGATCGGCCGCTACTGGCTTTGCATGACTTGTCAGAGACAAAATTTCTGCCATGTCTTGGAAGTCGAAACGAAGTGTCAGAATTAAGGAGGAGTCATGGTTGCTCAAAGTTGTGGTACGCTCAAGGGAAGTATCAAGGTTGGAGACAGCGGCAAGCGTAAATGTCTGGCTTGCGGCGACGTTCACGAGAGCGCCGAGCAGATGAACGAAACCAGGTGTCCCAGCGCCGGTACGGTTTCTGCAAACAAGACCGGGTTGGCGCAACTACCCAAATCGGAATCGCTTTGGCTCTGAGAGCTAAAAAGACCAGGAACACTCAAGTTCTTGGTCTTTTCATTTGACGCAGAGCATTATTATTGTTAAACTTATACTAGGTTTGTTGATAACTATATGAAAAACCTTCTGCACAACGCATTGACTCGACTCACCCAAATTATTTTGGGCATGGTTAAGTTTGATTACGTCCCCGTGCATGTCGGTTCATATAGAAAACGCTAATTGCCAAGCTTAAAGCGAAAACTATGATGAACCGACCACCTGGTCGGATTTTTTATCGCTTGTGGTCCAAACTCTGTGAGATAAATTTTTGTCTTACAAAATTTGAACCTACAAATTCGAAACGAGTCCAAGGAGGATTCTGCAATGGTTGTCCGACAAGATCGACTAGCGCGCCAGACGGCAAACGAGAACGAAACGCGCTCGCGACAGCTTGCGATTGCCGCAGACGGCATACGCAAATCAAACAGAGGGCTCAACTACACCTGCCACACTGAACTGAACCGTTTTTGCCGGCCGGGTGAAATCCTCATCCTGGCCTCAGACCCAGGAGGTCATACGCAACTGTACCTGCAAGGAGAATTCTTCCGGTACGAACCGCTGCTGGTAGACGACGAGGACTGCAAGTTTGATCTGGTTCGGATAATCCCGCAAAAGGAGATCTAAGGATGAGCTGCTGGTCAGCGCATACGCTCGAATCAGATGGCCGCCGCAGGCCGTCATTGAACACCGTCCGCGGTATTCAGCCGCAGATCGAACGGCTGGCGAGGAAAATCTTGCGAGCCGGCAAGCTCGGCCAGGACGATGTCGTCCGGGTCTATAGCTTGCGGATCGAACATCTCAAACGGCGGCGCGACGGCGAACCCAAACCGAAGAGACAGCGCCGAAGCCCCCCGGAAGGATTTCGTCATCCTCATGACGATTAAGGAGCAGTATGAGAGAAAAAGACTCACCACCTCCGGATCATCGATCGGCTGAGGCGAAACCGACCCGCCGGTCTGCGAGGACCGATATCTCCGCTTTCAGCAAGCCATGCCGCATTCATCCCAATCTGTTGCGTGAGGACGACCCCCGTCGCGGAGAATCATTCGACGACGACTGACAACGTTTCCACCAAAGGAGTGTGTATGGACGAGACTGACAAGAAGAGCGACGATCCTCCGATTCGGCAGTGTAGCAAGGTTCGCGATGGAAACCAGCTCGCGTATCGGACCGAGGAAATCAACTCTCCCGGATCGATCCAGGAAAAGCCGCCGCGCAAGAAATACGTCGGAGACTACTGGATGGATGCGCCACCTCTTGGAAGTTAGCAATCTCTGGTCACCTCGGCCAGAAGCGGGGCTCACGATCTAGCACGGTATACGTGCAGGTCTTGAGCCTCTTTTTTTTGCAAAGAAAAAATCACCACAAAATAGTGATGATTTTTTCTAAATTATTTATTACAATAATATTAAATTAGCGAGCTTTGTTGTAAATCTAACCCGCGCAGGACGACTGGTCCGAGCGAGTAGGCCGAAATTTCACCAGAAATTTACGGCCGGTAGATTTACAATCAATGCGAGCGTTATTTGGTCGGGGTGCAGGGAATTGAACCCTGTCTACACCCACCCCATGGGCGCGTACTACCGGTATACTACACCCCGCCGACCGAATTATTATAGTTGCTTACTGTTAATTCATCAAGGGTTTACAAACGCTCTTATATAGTATAAGCTTAGGAGTCGTAAGAGGAGGAATATGGGACTTGTAAAATATTGTCATCCTTTCGCGGGATCCATCCCGTCCGAGAAGATCCAAGAGTTGATGGCACTCTATCCAGGAGACAACATCCAACTTTTTTTGCAAGGAGAGGCGAAGTCTTACCGGACGATATTGCCCGAGGAGGGGAAAAGTGCTGACAACGAAAAGACAGAGGACCGGACTCGGCCCTAAACAGCTGATGCTCGTCGGATGCAACACTTCGGATGCAGGTGAGCTCCAAAAAAAGTTCAACTTGGGTACTCCATCCGAAATCCCAGTCCAGGAGGTGCAAATTCTATCGTCTGGCGATCGGCTTCTCAGTGTTATTCGTAATGACCAGCACGAAGTCCAGAGGATTCTCAGGAGCGAATACTCGCTCATGATACCCCTCTATGATCCCGACAATCCTCCGAGCGATGAGGAAATCGGAGGCATGATCGTGGCTCAGTTCTCCAAACTTCCAAGGAGGCGCAGACTGCAGGACGGCGAAAGGTTTAGCCGATCTGAAATGCAGCGAGGATCTCAACATGTGGTGTTCCTCAGATATCGTCTCCTTTCCTCGTAGTCTCGAAATCTCAAACCCGGCAGTGCTCTTGAGCGCTGTACCGGGTTTTTTTCTGCCGGAATTGCCAAAATTAATTAATAGCGCTATGATTAACCTACACATTTAAAACAAAACCATGCCAAGAAAGAAAATAAACAACATCCAACCTCAAGCGTTAGAACCGGTTGAAGAACCAATGCTTGCGCCAGAACCCGAAATTAGAAAACCGGAAAGAATAATGCCACAAATGAATCTCAAGACCGAACGTCCCAGCCGGTTTCATGTTTCGGGATTTCTGCTCCTGCTTTTGGCAGTGGCCATTGCCGGGGCTGCGGTTTACTACTGGCCAGTGTATGGCCTGCGCGACTTTATGGTTTTCGATGACGCTCGTTGGTCACCGGCAGTGATTCATAAAGCCCAAGAGCAAAGCCCGAGCCAGGACGCCAACACTTGGAAAACTTATACCAGTACCAGCTTCAGCGTTATGTACCCGCCGAGTTACGAAGCCACTGGGGATTTCGACAAGAGCAAGATCGTAGTTATTCACGATGCATCTACGGGTGCAGATAATTCCGGTGAAACGGTTACTATTGAATTTGTAAGCAAAGCCATAACTTCGGTCCGGGGACAAATCGGATCCGCCGAAGACGGCAATATCACCTCCGCCCAAGATGTTAAATTCAACGGATACGATGCGCGCGAAATTATTTTGAAGTCAGGGACATCGATCTTACTTATTTCCAAAAACGGGGGGACTTACAAAATCACTCACAAGACCGGCGCCTCCGCCGATATCCTGGCGACATTCAAGTTTACTCTATAATGCTTTAGTGATGTTTAAGGAGTTCAAAGAATTTGCCATCAAAGGCAATGCCATAGACTTAGCAATCGGCGTCATTATTGGCGCCGCTTTTGGTGCAGTAGTTAATTCGCTTGTCCATGACATTATCCTGCCGCCATTTGGACTTATCTTGGGCAATATCGATTTCTCAAACCTGAAGTGGACTTTTCCCTCCGGAGCAGTGTTGGCTTACGGCGCGTTTATCAATAGCATAATCAACTTTTTGATTATCGCCTTCGCAATTTTTTTGGTAGTCAAACAAATGAACCGATTCCGCCGCAAGCCCGAGGCGGACATAAGTGAGAAAGAGTGCGCATTTTGCCATACTCTTATCCCTATCAAAGCTTCCCGCTGTCCGCATTGCACATCGCAGTTAAACTAAATAGTTTTATACAGACAATTCAGCGTAAGCAATAATATTTGGATCTTTATACGATAAAGTGGTTGTTATACCAGTATTTTTTGTGCATGTAGAGCTCGATAAAAAATTCTCTATTGGGGTAGAATAACTAAGATATGAGGAAACACAAGATAAATCGACTGCTAAATACTTAAAAGTAGTGTAAATACGCTGGGCGTATTTTTTTGTGGCCACAATGAAGGTTTATCGTATGATTTCAGACACTAATCAGCAAAATTCGGATGTAACTTTAGGGCGGCTTTTCGGGCAACTCGACGCGAAACAAAACTTAGAAGAAATTTTTCAGGCTATTGCCGACGGCGTAATCGTTCAGGATGAAAGCCGCCGGGTGGTTTTTGCCAATGCCGCAGCGGTCGCCCTTATGGATTTCAATAATAAATCCGAGATTATAAATCATTTAGTTTCCGACGCCATAAACAAGTTTGAGATTTTTGATGAGAACGGGAACCCGGTGAGCTTCAATGACCTGCCAGCCAGATCTGCTCTGGACGGGCTCGAGGTACCGAGTAAGATTGTACTTTCCAGAAATCGGCAAACGGGATCAGAGTTTTGGTCAGAAATCAAAGCTCGCCCCATCAGGGACAGCGAGGGCAAGGTCCGATTTGCTGTGAGTATTTTTCGAGATATCACAGCGCAGAGAAATATACAGTCTGAATACGAAAAAATCAATCGCCGGAACCAGCATATTCTCGAAAGTATTACTGACGGCTTTTTTGCGTTGGATAAAGATTGGAACTTTACATACGTCAACCGCCAAGCCGAACAGTTGTTACAGCGGAACCGGAGCGAGCTTCTGGGAAAAAATATTTTTCAGGAATTTCCAAACGCAATGCAGACCGCGACCTATTCCAAACTGCAGGAAGCCTTGTTGGAAAATAAATCCCTGCGTTACGAAGAAAAATTTTCTGAACCGGGAAATATGCCGAAGTGGATAGAATCCTCAGTGTACCCCGCCAAAGACGGCCTTGCTGTGTATCTGCGCGACATCACTCCTCAAAAAACCGCCCTCGAGGCCAATCTCAAACTTGTAGCTATAGTTGAATCGTCTGAGGACGCGATCATGGGCAAAGATCTAGAAGGCAACATCACGAGCTGGAATAAAGGAGCGGTAAGGATATATGGCTATACCGAACAAGAAATTCTCGGCAAGAATGTTTCAGTCTTGGTTCCGGAAGGCTTTCCGGATGACACCAGAATGCTTTTGGCGCAGATCCGACTCGGCAGGGGTGTTAATCACTATGAGACCAAAAGGAAAACCAAAGACGGACGGATTTTGGACATATCCGTGGCGGTCTCGCCAATAAAAAATAATTCCGGCAAAGTCGTGGGTGCCTCGGCCGTGGCTCGCGACATTACGAAATCCAAACAAGCCGACGAAGGGGTCGTGTTTTTATCCGAAGCTACGAAATTATTATCATCGTCTTTGGATTTTGAGACAACACTGGCGCGAGTGGCGAAATTAGCCGTCCCCAAATTTGCCGATTGGTGCGGAATCGAAATTCTCACTCCTGACGGCGAAAACACAAAGCAAGTCGCAGTAGAACACGTGGACCCGGAAAAAATAAAATTTGCTGTGGAATTGGCAAGAAAGTATCCGAATCACAAAGATCCGGAGCGTGGGACCTGGAAAATCATCACCACCGGAAAAGCTGAAATCTATAAGGAGATTACCGACGACATGCTCCGCGCCAGTTCGCGCGATCCGGAGCATTATGAACTCACGTCCAAGCTCGGTATTAAGTCCGCACTTATGGTGCCTTTGGTCGCACGCGATAAAGTCTTCGGGGTCATGTCCTTGATCTGGGCAGAGTCCAACAAGCGCTATGAGGAGAAGGATCTTAAATTCTTCGAAGAGCTCGGCCGACGCGCCGGCATGGCCATCGACAACGCCTTACTCTATCGGGAAGCTCAGATAGAGATCCGTGAGCGTAAATTCATGGAACAGAAACTTCAGGTCAGCGAAGAGCGGTACCGCGCTATTATCGATAACACCTCAGACGGCGTGGCACTCCTCGATGCCAACGGTGTCCTGACATTTGCGACCATGCCGGTCCAGCGTATGCTTGGATACACATCGGAAGAAATGCACGGAGTAAATATTAGAAATATAGTGCACCCCGACGACGCCCCGCTGGTGGCCGAGCTTCTGGCCACGAGCTTGCGCAAGCCGGACCAGACGATTACCGCACAATACCGCTGCCGCCATGCCAATGGCAACTATCGCTGGATTGAGGGAGTAGGTACAAATCTTTTGCACCACCCGAGTATTCGGGCCATGGTTGTAAACTTTCGCGATATCACCGAACGCCGGCTCGCGGAAGAAAACCTGCAGTATCAGTACCATCACGACACTCTCACGGATCTGCCCAATCGGACTTACCTCAATGAACGGTTCGCGCAAGCTATTTCGGATGCCGAAGCCAACGGTCAGAATTTGGGAATTATGCTCCTCGATCTCGATCGATTTAAGCAAATAAACGAATCTCTGGGTCATGCTTTGGGCGATCGCCTGATTCAGGAAGTCGCTTTGCGCGTACGCAGCTGTGTCAAAGAAGATTATGTCTTAGCTCGGCTTGGCGGTGATGAATTTGCAATCCTTATGGCCGATATCCAGACCGAAGAAGAAGCGGCTAAGCTTGCCAATAAAATTTTGGAGGATTTCCGGCCCGCGTTTTACCTTGACCAGCACGAGCTGTTTATCAGCCCGAGTATTGGTATCAGCCTTTATCCATACGACGGCAGAGAGGCCTCGAGTCTGCTCAGAAATGCCGAGGCCGCACTTTATCGCGCCAAGGAATACGGCCGCAATACCTATCAGTTCTATACGACCACAATGAATTCGGCGGCCTACGAACGGCTAACTCTGGATTCCAAGCTTCGACACGCTCTGGAAAACCAGGAGTTCGTGCTGTTTTACCAGCCGCAAGTAGATGTCGCCACAGGTAAAATAGTTGGGACAGAAGAGCTTATCCGTTGGCAGAGGCCGGATATGACGCTGATTTTGCCTGACCGGTTTATCCCATTGGCAGAAGCCAACGGACTCATAGAACCCATTGGCGAATGGATACTCAAAGAAGCCTTGAAGCAGGGGAAGATGTGGCACGATGCCGGCTACAAAATGATTATGGCTATCAATCTTTCGGCCCGGCAATTCAAGCAGAAGAATTTTGAGAATGTCCTCATCGGCGCTATCGAAGAATCCAAATTTGACGCTCGTTTTCTGGAACTCGAACTTACAGAATCAATCCTGGCCGAAAATGAAGACAATATTACAAGCATCATGAATGCCTTGCGCGAACGGGGAGTCAGATTCTGCCTCGATGATTTTTCGACCGGGTATTCGTCTTTGCGCTACATCAAACATTTTCCGGTGGATATGCTCAAAATCGAGAGAACTTTCATGAAGGGTATCCCCATGGATATGCAAAATTCGGCAATTGCGAAATCAATTATCACGCTCGGGCGCAGTCTCAACATGGAAATAACAGCCGAAGGAGTGGAATCCAAAAATCAGCTGGCGTTTTTGCGGGAAAATATGTGCAATCGCGCGCAAGGGTATCTGTTCAATGGAGCAATGCCCGCGCATTCCCTGTCTGAGATCCTCAACGAGGACCGTTATGTCTCGGTGGTGGCAAGTCTAGGCAAGCCGGCGTTATTCTGATAAGATCAGGTTAACTATTAATTTTTCCTCGAATGACAACCCTCAAAACGATCATTTTTGTAGTCGTACTGCTGGCAATAGGTTATTTTCTCTTGCCGTATGTGAAGATTAAACCTAAAGATCAGGGGACCACCCAAACCAACACTGGCAACTCCAATAATAATCAAGACACGG
The DNA here is from genome assembly GCA_019659055.1 of Candidatus Doudnabacteria bacterium. GTDB lineage: Bacteria > Patescibacteriota > Doudnabacteria > UBA920 > O2-02-FULL-48-8 > JAIFWV01. The sequence goes on along the minus strand of JAIFWV010000002.1, from coordinate 39,977 downwards.
TCAAAACCTTTACTTCAGACAGCTTGGGAGTGAAGTTTACATACAGCGCCGATCAGGATGGCGACGGGAAAACTGACACCGACGCCAAAGAGGCCGGGGACAAGATTTATGTTTACTATACCGCAAACCCTATGGAACAAGGGCAATGGGTACAGGGTTTTACCAAAGATCCGAAAGATACTCTCATTGCATCAATCCAAAAGAAATTCCTGGCCAATTATTCAGTCAAGGATTGCTATCCTTTGACTTTGGCTGATTATTACAAAAGCTATGACGCCGACGCGCCGGTCATCCCCGAGAATCAGGAAGTCGCTGTGATCGCATATCCCAAAAGTACCGATCCCAACGCGCCTTTCTGGCAAAACGCCGATAAATGCCCGCCGGTTTATTCAGCCAGCAACGGCGCCAGCTATTTCTGGATGGACAAGAGTCACCCCGACAAATATTTCTTCTTTAGCATCGGCCAGTATGCGCTCTTTGCCGATCAAGAAGGCCAAAAAGCCTGGCAAGACACATTTGCAGTAACAAAATAAATTGTAAATCGGAAATTTAAAAACCTCTTCATTCCTGAAGAGGTTTTTTATGCGGTAACAGCGGCTAACCGTTTGGCTTGAGTCTTGATGCACTTGGTACAGGCTTTTATCCGGCCATGCTCGGTCTTAAGCCATTGCAAATTGGGATAAAGTTTGACTTTCGTCGCCCGCATCGAGTGTGATCGTCTCATGGCATTCATATAGCCTTTGCCGCAGATCGTACATTTTCTCATATGTGTTACAATTAAGGTACCCAAAGAGTTTAGCATACGGACAGGCTTTGGTCAATGCCTTGGGTCCGAATTAGGAATCTGGAATCAGGAATTATGGCTATGTAATATAAGCATAATTCATAATTCGAAATTCATAATTCTATCCCATGGATCCATTTAGCGTCATATTTTTTATCTTCATCCTGCTGTTTTCCGTGATTTTCCACGAAGTGGCGCACGGGTTAGTTGCCGATTGGCTCGGTGATCCTACGGCAAGGTATTCGGGCCGTCTCACTCTCAACCCGATCCCGCATATCGATCCGTTTGGGTCGATTCTCCTGCCTGCAATCTTGTATCTGGTCGGTTCGCCGTTTATATTTGGCGCGGCCAAGCCCGTGCCTGTAAATTACCAGAACCTTAGGAATTTCCGGCGCGACATGATACTCGTGGCGTTGGCCGGACCGGCTACTAATTTCCTTTTGGCCGGAGCGGCAAGCCTGGTGTTTCGGTTTTTCCCCGGAATCTCCGAACAAGGGCAAGCACTGGTATTTCAAATCATCCTCCTCAACCTCATTTTGGGAATTTTTAACCTCATACCGATCCCGCCTTTGGACGGATCCAAAGTTTTGGCCAGTGCGCTCGGGTTTGTGGACCGCGGTCTTATGTACTGGATCCTGGAACTTGAGCGCTTTGGGTTTATTTTGATTTTTTTATTCCTGTTCACCGGACTTTTTTCGTCTATCCTCTTGCCACTCGTCTCTGCATGTGTTAAATTTTTGTTGGGAACAGATTTTCAGCTCTAAAACGAAACCAAACTCAAGGAGGTGAGATGGTCAATGAACAGATTGTGGAGCTTAAGCGCCAGCTTTACCTCCAAAAGCGAGCGGCTTATCGCTGTGCCAAAGTTTTGGAGCGCGGCGAAGCCATTGATTCGGTGAAGGAGTTGTTCGAAGACTTTCGCGATTTGCTGATTGGCCTCAAAGAGGGGAGTTCGACAGCCCTCAAAGACGTCGTACGCCGGAGTCAGATTGACGGTTTGCTCCAGACTATTGATCTGCTCTTGGCTGGAAGTGTTCCGGACCCCGAAAGCCGGCGCGAACTGCACGACAAGCTCGAACAGTTTCGAGCAGACCGCCGCGACCGACTCAATCGGCATTAAAAATAGGGCGAGGTAGTTCTAAAACTACCCGCCCTTTTCTTTTTGGAATAAAAAAATGGCGAAGGTAACTGGTACCTTCGCCACCTCGTCATTTGCCCTGACGGTGGGTTGCGGTTAGCGATTCGCGGCCTGAGTGAGGCGGAGATCGCCGGGGTGCGCGACGTCACCCATGGGTCGATTGGTGTGAACCAGGGTCGGCCGCGGGCTCGCGGGCTTCTGGTTTTTCTGGCCGGGCTTCGTCGTCGCATTGACGACGGGTTTCGCCGGCTGGTCGCGCTTGAGCACGATGTCGAGGAGCTTGTACTTCTGGTCCTCGGTCATCGCCGCGATCTTCGCGGTCACGTCCTCCTCGGTTACGATTTCCACCGTGACACCGACGCTGCGCGCCAGGTGCTTGCGGATCTCGTCGCGGAAGAGCTTCTTCTCGGCCGCGATCCGGGCCTTCTCAGCCGCCCGCGCGTTCTGGACTTCGCGGATGGCTTTGACAGCGACACCCGCGAAGACGGTGCGGACTTCCGTCTCGAGCACCGACAACACCTTCGTGTGGTAGCTGCAGCGCTTGACGATCTTGCCGCAATCGAGCGTGATGCTCGTGTCGGAGTCGCTCAAGGGCTTGGAAGAGCAGCGGTCGTCCTGATCGACACACGCCGCCGGCTTCTCGAAGAGTTGCGCAAGCAGTTGTGCCAACAGGTCGTCGGTGTACTTGTTCTGATCGTCCAGGTCACCGAACACGTTTGCAATGTACGACATGCTGTCCTCCTTGCCCCAAAATATGTGGGCTTTGCTGTACTCTAAAGCGTTACAACCGTTTTGATCGTAACTAGTAATTATACTCCTTTTTGGCAATTTTGTCAAGACTTAGGCCATTTGGGTGATTTTTAGCAAATAAAAAAGGCAGTTTCGCAATTTGCTGCGAATCTGCCGTTAGGCCTCCTTTGCCCACGCTTTTTCCAATTCCTTCTTGGTAAGGTCGGGGCTTGAGGTGTAGAGATAAAATTCCTGCTTGGCGTTGGTACTCCGGATGGTCATCTGAAGTCCCGCTGGTATTGGTTTGAATTTTAGGTTCTGCGGCCCTGGGCCAATTTGCCGGATGATGCTCAGTACGATCTTTGTAACTTCCGGCCGCTTGCTTGCCGCTATTACCATCGGAATGGCAGCGTCTATTACTGTAGTATGCCTGCCATTAAATTTATTGCCACTTAGCAAACCTTTCTTGGCACCCATAAACCCTCCGTTAGAGAAGGAATTCAATTGTTTCGGAGTCCCTCTTTCCGAACACTGAGAATCCTTTTGTTTGCTTTTCCATTACTTTGTGACGTTCTTCGACTGCACGGCGGATTGTTTCAGCGATTGTAATCGCCCCGTAATGCTCCTGGAGTTCCATGATTTGCGCCATGGTTTTTTCGCTGAATCTTACTTGAAAACTGTGCTGAAGGGTCTTTTGCTTCTTTGGCATCTTAAGCCTCCCACTGTAAAGAATTCCGTTGCGACTCACAAATATATAACATTTTGGTGATTTTGTCAATAGAAGTGAGGATTGGAAACAGGGTTGACGGGAGGCAAAAAACCTGTTATTATCTGCAGGTACAAATATTTAATAGATTTAAGTCCGTTTGAGTTGCAACGGCAAGATCTGCCGTTTTAATTTCGCACATGCCTACAATCAACCAATTAGTCCGCAAAGGACGAACCAAGTCATTTTATAAATCCAAGTCTCCGGCACTTGAGCGCGTTTACAATTCGCTTAAGGGAGAAACCTATACCATCCGCAAAGGATCCCCATTTAAGCGCGGGGTCTGCATCAAAGTCTCGACCATGACTCCGAGAAAACCAAACTCAGCTATCCGCAAATTTGCCCGGGTCCGCCTGAGCAATGGTATGGAAGTCAACGCCTATATCCCGGGCATCGGCCACAACTTACAGGAGCACTCGGTGGTCATGATTCGCGGCGGCCGCGTCAAAGATTTGGCCGGTATGCGCTATCACATAGTCCGCGGCAAGCTCGATGCCGGCGGCGTCGAAGGCCGCAAGCGGTCCCGATCTAAATACGGAGCCAAGAGACCATAAAACGTGAAGCGTGAGACGTGAAGCGATTCACGATCCACGTTTCAAGAATCACGACCAAATATATGCCACGAAAAGCACGATCATACAAGAAGCATCCGGTGGATCCGGACCACAAGTATAACAGCGTCAAGCTGTCGAAGTTTATAAACTACGTCATGGAACGCGGCAAGAAAACTATTGCCAATAAAGTCGTCTATGGCGCTTTGGATATTATCGAAAAAGAAATGCCAGCCAAGGACGGGGTCAAAACCGATGGCAAAATGATTTTTGAGCAGGCAGTACGCAATGTCTGTCCGATTCTGGAAGTCAAAGGCCGCCGTATTGGCGGTGCCAACTACCAAGTGCCTATGGAAGTGCAAGAGCCGCGGAAGACCGCGCTCGGCATGAAATGGATTATCGACGCCGCCCGCGGCAAAAAAGGCAAACCCATGGCCCAAAAACTGGCCACCGAACTTATGGAAGCCTTCAACAAGCAGGGTGCGGCTATCAAGAAGCGCGAAGACGTGCACCGCATGGCCGAAGCCAATAAAGCTTTTGCCCACTTTGCCCGATTCCAGCGAAGATAATTTACAACTGAAAATTTTTTAAATGCCTAGAGAATACAGCCTAGAACAAACCAGAAACATCGGGATTATTGCCCACATCGATGCCGGTAAGACCACCACTACCGAGTCGATTTTGTTTTATACCGGCAAGATCCACAAGATTGGCGAAGTCCACGAAGGCAACACTGCCATGGACTGGATGGAGCAGGAACGCGAACGCGGCATCACGATTACCGCGGCGGCCACCACCAGCTTTTGGTCGCGGACACTGCAATCTGGCGGTAAATCTCCCGACACTCACCGCATCAACATCATCGACACCCCCGGACACGTGGACTTCACAGTCGAAGTCGAGCGATCTTTACGCGTGCTCGACGGCGCAGTCGTGGTCTTCGACGGTAAGATGGGTGTAGAACCTCAGTCCGAGACCGTCTGGCGCCAAGCCGACAAATACGCAGTACCCCGCATGTGCTTTATAAACAAGATCAACCAGACTGGCGGCGATTTTTATAAATCTTTGGATGCGATTCACAAGCGCTTGTCGCCCAACGCCTTCCCGATCCAACTACCGATTGGGTTTGAAAAAGACATCAACGGCATTGTCGATTTGGTGAAGATGAAATCCTATACATACAAGGAGCACAAGGACAAGACCTTTACCGAAGGCGAAGTCCCAGCCGACATGCTTGAGAAAGCGCGCGAGTACCGGTTGAAGCTCATAGAAAAAGTTGTCGAATCAGATGATGCTCTCATGGAAAAATATTTGGCCGGCGAGGAAATCAGCGACCAGGAGTTGATAAAAGCTATCCGAACCTCGACCTTGTCGGGAAAGTTTTTCCCAGTCCTCGGCGGAGATGGACGCGGACTTATCGTGACTTCGCTCTTGGATGCGGTAGTGAACTACCTGCCCTCACCGTTAGATAAGCCCCCGATTAAGGCTATCAATACCAAGACTCAAGAAGAAATTTTACTGACTCCAAACGATAGCGACAAGTTTGTAGCCTTGGCATTCAAAATCGCAACTGACCCCTTTGTCGGCAAATTGGCGTTCTTCCGAGTTTACACAGGAGTCCTTCAAGCCGGTTCATATATTCTAAACGCCCGTTCCGGAAACAAAGAACGTGTTGGCCGCTTGGTCCGATTGCATGCCGATTCCCGCGAAGAGGTTAAGGAAGTTCATTCCGGCGATATCGCGGCCCTGGTCGGGCCGAAAGATACCTTCACTGGCGATACGCTTTGTGATGTCGATTTCCCTGTAATGCTTGAGAAGATCAAATTCCCAGAACCGGTTATTTCGGTTGCTATCGAACCAAAGACCAAAGCCGATCAAGAAAAGATGGGTTTGGCTTTGCAAAAACTCGCAGAAGAGGATCCGACTTTCCGAGTCAGCACTGACGAAGAAGTCCAGCAAACTTTGATTGCGGGTATGGGCGAACTGCACTTGGAAATTTTGGTTGACCGCATGAAGCGCGAATTCAAAGTCGAGGCCAATGTTGGTAAACCCCAAGTTGCTTACAAAGAAACTATTCGCGGTAAAGCTGATGCCGAAGGCAAATACATCCGCCAGACCGGCGGTAAGGGTCAGTATGGTCACGTCTGGATACGAATCGAACCGCAGGATGATCCAGAGAAAGGCAATGAATTTATAAATGAAATCGTTGGCGGCACCGTACCCAAGGAATATATCAAACCGATAGAAAAAGGTATTGCGGAAGCAGAGGATCGCGGCGTTATTGCCGGATTCCCAGTGCTCAACGTCAAAACCACGCTCTACGATGGCAGTTACCACGAGGTTGACTCTTCTGAAATCGCTTTCAAAATTGCCGGATCCATGGCTTTCCAGTCCGCCGTGAAAAAAGCCAACCCAATCATTCTCGAACCGATTATGAAAGTCGAGGTCACGACCCCGGAATCAGCCATGGGCGATGTCATCGGCGACCTCAACGCCAAGCGCGGCAAAATCCTTGAAATGACCGATCGCGGCAACCTCAAAATAATTGACGCAGAAGTCCCGCTGGCGGAAATGTTTGGCTACGCCACCCAAATCCGATCCATGTCCCAGGGACAGGCTTCCTACACTATGGAGTTTCTCAAATACGAGGAAGTGCCAAGAAATGTGGCCGAGAAAATTATCGGCGAATCTGGCAAAGTCCGCGTGGGACAAGTCGGACAATAAGGCGCTCGGCATATTTGTAAAAGCACCGGCCGTAAATTTTTGCTAAAATTTCGGCCTACGCGCTCGGACCGTCGTCCTCCGCGGGTTGCTTTTACAAATGCCTCGCTAAATAAATAATTGGAAAACGAAAACGGCGGCCTTCAAAAAAGGAGGCGCGCCGTTTTTAATTTTCCAGGAGACTGAGTAGCTTGACGGCATAGGGGAAGCATTCTTGGCATCGTCCGCCATGCCCAAACATATGATTGTAAGCGTTTACGACCTCGTCAGTGTCAGGGTTGGTGTTTTTGGGTTGTTCGCAAGTCCGATAGCACATCATCAAAATTCTCAGCTTGTCCACGTCTGCAGTGAACTGATGAAAGCTGACGGATTTCTCCTGAAAATCCATTAGGGCCTCCGTAGGGTTTGAAAATATTTTAACAAATAAAAATAATGCTAGCGAGCGCAAGCAATTAATAAAAAAAGCGGCGGGACGTATGTACGTCCACGCCGCGATAGCGATTAGGATTCACCGTTTCGGTAGTCGCGGTGTCTCTCTTGCCCGAGAATGAGGGTGAAAGAAGTCGGGATGACTTCGATCACGCTATTGCGCCCGCTTCCGGTCCTTTTGAGTTGAAGTCCTCCTGGGACTGTAGCGATTATGCGCTCGCCCAGTCTCTCGTGCTCACTGACCGTCTGAACCAGGTCATCGGCTGGGATGGTGATCGCGTTTACCGCCGAAGCAAGTTTTGTGACTGGCATTAACGCTCCTTTGGATATGGGAATCCGGATGCTGCCATTTTTTCCTGGCATTTTTCGCACTCACGCACATGGGGATCGCAGTACGGAATTCTGAACGGGAGTCTGCGATCAAAATCAGGGCAGTTCGGGGCTATTAAGCAGATTCTGTCCTCGAACCCCCGGATCTCGGGATGGAGTCTCAGGTATTCTTCCTCTAGTAACCGTATGTCTGCGCTCTCGCGCGCGCCCCGGTTGGCCCGGGTTCGAGCTCGTCCTAGTCCTCTGTAGCGAGACATTAGGCGACCTTCTGCCGTCTCATGCGATTCCAGAAACCGCAGAAAACGTCGGTGCATTCCTTGCAGTCTTTGAGGTGGAGCTTCGCCCGCTCCACGTCGATGTAGTACTCGTCTGCCAAGTAGTGATCGACCAGACCCTCGAACTCGTGGTCGTGCAGATGGTACTTGGTGACTTCGCGGGGAGGAGCCACGTATTCCAAGACAGGAGTGGCCCGGGTGTCCTCGGTACGATGGAAAAAATCAAAGAGTCGATCCAAGATACTCATGAATCCTCCGTTAATGATTCCTATTTATACCTGTTCTGGGGGGTTCTGTCAATTCCCGGGGTGGTGCCCGTGGATTTGGTCCTGAATGAATTTTGCGGCAGTCTCGACTGATTGTTCCAATCCGCCGGGCCGAAATGAGTTTTCGATAACGAGATCAAAAACCAATCCGCCTTGCGTGGCGCGAAGCTGGTCTTCGCTCTGGCGCTCTCGAGTCCGATCCAAATCCCAGTCACAATTGGGACGACTTTGATGAGTCGTACATCGTATCCTGCTTTCTGGATTTTTGGCACAGCGGATTCGATGATGGCAAACATGCCGCAATGTGAGCGCAGAACCTGGTCGAGGATAGAGCGCTCGTAGACGTAATGATTGCCCGCATAGATTTCGTGATTGAGGAAATTCTTCTGGTTTTCGGGATTGTCCATATAATCCATACCGACCAGCTTGTAGAACAAATCGTCAGTGTCGTCGCGCCGCGCTCTGGTGGAAGTGGATTTGATTATCTCAAGATGCGGGAAGAAATTGAGAAGTTCGATCATGAGAGTGGATTTGCCAGACCCGGAGTCTCCCACGAATCCAAAGACCAAATGTTTTGTTTTTGCCGTAAGGTATTTATAGCAAAAAAATTGCATTTAAGCACCTGTAGTCCGAGTGTCGGGAGGACCAAAATTGGCATAAAAAAGACCGTCACTAATCGAAGTAGACGGCTGATTCACACCCTTATTCTCATGAAAAGAATGAAGGGGGTTATAGACTTCCAACTACACCAACCATTGGTGCCAAAACCAGATCCGGCTACGATACCCCCTGTCTCGTAGCTTCACCCGGTAGTTAGAAAGCCCCCTTCCTCGGTCCGTGAGAGCGGATCAGGAATCGAAGACATTTTAGCAGAATTTCTTTGCTAAGTCAATGATAGGTGCAGTTTGGTTCAACGGCTCACACGGGGTGTGAGCCGTTGAAATGGCTGGTTTTTGGCCACTTATCCACAAGGCTTCTGACCCTTTACAAAGCCTCACAAATCCTTTATAATCTTATGGCATTAAAATTAATTTTAAGCGTTTTTTAAGATTGGCGTCATCCTGAACTTGGCTAAAAGCCTGGTCGATAGGGCTTTCGGTTAAGGCTCGGGACTGACTGGATACCACTTAAAAATTGCGAAAGGCTATACAAATGGCAGACAAATTTGAACGTTCCAAGCCGCACGTCAACGTGGGTACAATCGGCCACGTCGACCACGGCAAAACCACTCTCACTGCCGCTTTGACCAAAGTCTCCTTCGATAAGGGCTGGACCAAAAAGTTCGTCCCTTACGATGAAGTCGCCAAGGCGTCAGAATCACAAGGTCGCCGAGATCCAACTAAGATCTTGACCATCTCGACCTCACACGTCGAATACGAAACCCCAAACAGACACTACGCACACGTCGACTGTCCGGGCCACGCTGATTATGTCAAAAACATGATCACCGGTGCCGCCCAGATGGACGGTGCAATTTTGGTTGTGAACGCAGTCGACGGCCCAATGCCTCAGACCCGCGAACACATCCTCTTGGCTAAGCAAGTTGGCGTGCCAGCAATCGTCGTCTTCCTCAACAAGGTAGATATGGTGGAAGACCAGGAACTTCTCGACCTCGTCGAAGAAGAAGTCCGCGACCTGCTCACCAAATACGGTTTCGACGGCAAAACTACTGCCATCGTCCGCGGAAGCGCTCTCAAAGCGATTCAGGGCGACCAGGCCGGTGTTGATTCCATTGTTAAACTTCTCGAAACTTTGGATGCTCAAATCCCAGAACCAGTGCGCGACATCGACAAGCCATTCCTTATGGCTATCGAAGACATCTTCTCCATAGAAGGCCGCGGCACAGTTGTTACTGGCCGTATCGAGCGCGGTATTGTCAAAGTTTCCGATGAAGTCGAAATCATGGGTTTGCGCCCAACCGCCAAGACCGTAGTCACTGGTATCGAAATGTTCAACAAGCAACTCGACGAAGGCCGAGCAGGCGACAATGCGGGTGTGCTTTTGCGAGGAACCAAGAAGGACGAAGTCGAGCGCGGACAAGTACTCTGCAAGCCAGGCTCAGTTACTCCTCATACCGAATTTGACGCTGAAGTCTATGTCCTCAACAAGGAAGAAGGCGGACGACACACTCCGTTCTTCAAGGGCTACAAGCCTCAATTCTACATCCGAACCACAGACGTTACAGGCGAAGTTGAATTGCCAGCCGGCCAGGAAATGGTCATGCCAGGCGATACAGTTTCTATCAAAGTTAAGCTGATTTCCCCGGTTGCATTGGAAGAAAAACAGCGCTTTGCTATCCGCGAAGGCGGACACACAGTCGGTGCCGGTGTAGTACTCAAAATCACCAAATAAGCCACTTAGGACTACCCCGGTCTCGGGGTAGTCCTTTGGGTCTTTGCCGCCCAAACCCCGGAGTTGACAAACTGCCAAAAATAGTGTATTTTAAACCAGTTGCCCCAAGTCGGGAAACATCCGTTATAACTTATCCTTTAAAATCTCAATGCCTGCCGAAAAGATAGATTCAGCTAGAATCCGCATCAAAATCAGAGCTTATGACCATAAGCTTATTGATCAATCTGCCCGCTCGATTGTGGAGACGGCCAAACGAACTGGTGCTGAGGTTATCGGCCCAGTCCCTTTGCCTACCGAAAAGTCCAAATATACCGTCAATCGTTCGACTTTCGTGCACAAAAATGCCCGAGAACAATTCGAGATGCGCATCCATAAGCGATTAATCGACATTGCCTCCCCAACACCCAAAACCATAGACGCGCTGAGCAATCTCAATCTCCCTGCTGGGGTTGATATTGAAATTAAGATGTAACCACAATTTAATACAGGTTGGATAGATCCTCCCGGAAATCGCCAATCTAGAAGAACCGTTCAGGCTTCTGAATAATTCGGGATCATGAACGGTTTTTTTAAAGCTTAAATATGCCCATTGCGAGGAGGTCAAACACAGCGTTAGCATTGTGACCGACGAAGCAAACTATTAAAAAAGATCGCCACGCGACGGCTAAGATAAATTCTTAGTAACACGTCGCTCGCGATGGTTACCCTTATGTCCAAGTTTATCATCGCTGAAAAATTGCATATGTCCCAAATCTTTACCAAGGATGGTAAGGTTATTCCTGTTACAATTCTCAAGGCTGCTCCGAACAAGATTACTCAAGTCCGGACTACGGATAAAGATAAATATCAGGCAGTGCAAGTCGGTTTTGGGCGCCGGAAGAAAGCCACCAAATCTCTGGCCGGCCATACCAAAGAATTGGGCAATTTCGCCAAACTTATAGAATTCCGAGTTGAAGACGCTTCCAAATTTAGCCGCGGCCAAGAGATCAAAGTCGATATGTTTGCAGTCGGCGACATGGTCAAAGTCACGGGCGAGATGAAGGGCCGGGGATTTGCCGGACCTATCAAGCGGCATGGTTTCCACGGCGCACCAGCAACCCATGGCCATGACCACCCGCGAGCAGTGGGGGCTATCGGCGGCCGGTTTCCTCAGCACGTGCGCAAGGGTTTGCGCATGGCCGGGCACATGGCCGGCGTCCGCACTGTGAAAAACTTGGAAGTCATCGAAATCGACGCCAAGCGGAATCTGATTGCGGTCAAAGGGGCAGTCCCGGGAGCTCCCGGCGGCATAGTTAAGGTCCAGTTAGTCATCAAGTAAATGCAGATTATAGCGCACAGGGGCGCTTCGGGTACCGAACCGGAGAACACAATCCGTTCTTTTCAAAAAGCAGAGAGCATGGGTGCCGATATGTTGGAACTCGATGTTCGCAAGTCGGCAGACGGCGAACTCGTGGTTGTCCACGATCACGATATGCTGAGATTGTTCGGTGATCCGCGATTGATTCGCGACACGGTATTGTCCGAAATCAAACGGGTCAGCGCCGAACACGGCCGCGAAATCCCGACTCTCGACGAAGTTTTGGCAGTGATCCATACCGATCTCAATATCGAGATCAAGGTTCATGGCATCGAAGAACAAGTCTTTGCCAAATTAAAAAGTTTTCCGCACAAGGTTCTGATCTCCTCGTTTTATCCGGGAGTATTGAAGAAGTTCAGAACTTTGGACGGAAACGTCCAATTGGGTCTCATATTCGCCAAAGGCGAATGGAGCCTCCGAACTATAATTAGTTTTCTGACTCGTAAAGACAAACTCTATTCTGTAAATCCGCAGAGCACATATGTCTCTTACGCCACGATGCTCATCCTGAGACTTTTGGCAAAAAAAGTTTTGGTTTGGACAGTCAACGATAGGCACGAGTACGAACGAATGAGGAAACTGGGAGTCGATGGAATCTTTACCGACTACCCGGAATTAATGAAGCAGTTTGAGAAATTATGAACAAAGCCGCAGTTTATAATCAATCTGGCGAAAAAGTTTCCGATCTGGATTTGAATCCAAAGATTTTTGGTTTGGAAGAATTGGATGCAAATCTGGTTTGGGCCGCTGTGCGCACCCAGAGAAACAATGCCCGTCGTTCTATTGCTCATACCAAGACCCGCGGCGAAGTCGCAGGTACTGGTAAGAAGCCATGGAAGCAAAAAGGCACGGGCCGCGCTCGCGCCGGCTCCTTCCGCTCACCATTGTGGCGCCATGGCGGCATCACATTTGGTCCGCGCAACGAAGTTGATTGGTCGCTCAAGATGAACCGCTCGGCTTTTCGCAAAGCATTGTTTACCGTTTTGTCCGATAAAATCCGAGACAAGAAATTGGTCATAGTTGATAAATTGGAAAACGTCGCTAAATCCAAGGAATTGTCCGGTATGCTCACCAGAGTTGCCGACCGCGCCGGATTGGGCAAGAAATTTTTATTGGTTATCCCGACTGCAAACAGGGAAGTCGAACGCGCCGGACGCAATCTGTCCAACGCCAAGGTGATCTTGGCCAACCAGCTCAACATTTTGGACTTGCTCAAATACGATTCGATAATCATGAAAGACGCTTTAGATATAATTGAAAAGACTTACTTAAAGACTTAAAACATGAAGCGTGAAGCATGAAACGCCTCACGCTACACGATTCAAGATACACGAATTTATGAGTATTTTAGACCGCATCAAAGGCAAAAAAGAGGACGAGGCCAAGAAGCCTAAGGCCTCAAAGAAGACTCAGAAAGATGAGAATGTCTTAGATATGGTCCAAGAGCCTGCAGTCGAAGCCTCTGAGAAGAAACAGGTTGTTTTGAAAGAGGACACCGGCCGCGCCCACGACATTTTGCGTAACTATCATTTGTCAGAAAAATCTAATTTACTGTCCGCCTCAGGACGCTATGTCTTCCGCGTTTCGAAATCAACCAATAAGTTGGAAGTCAAGAAGGCGATCGAAAAAGTCTACGACGTGCATGTTGCCGATGTAAATATTATGAATATCAAAGGCAAGACCCGCAGATCAGGTAAAATCGCAGGCAAGACCAGCAACTGGAAGAAGGCTTATGTTACCCTTAAGGCCGGCGAGAAGATCAGCGGCCTGGCCGAAGGAATCTAATTATGGCTATCAAGATTTACAAACCAACCTCACCTGGACGAAGAATCCACTCCGTCACCGATTACTCGGTTCTTTCCAAGCGCGTGGCTACCCCTCGCGGTTTGTTGAAGTCTTATAAGACCACTGCCGGCCGCAACAATCAAGGCAAAATCACAGTCCGGCATCGCGGCGGCGGACACAGACTCAAATCTCGTTCTGTAGATTTCAAGCGCGACAAGATGAACATCCCAGCCAAGGTCCAAACTATGGAATACGATCCAGGACGATCAGCCTTCATCTCGCTTTTGGCCTACAAAGACGGGGAGAAGCGATATATTTTGGCACCCGACGGGATCAAAGTGGGCGAAATCCTCATGACCTCCGAACGCGCCGACATCAAGCCGGGTAACCGCATGATGCTCAAAAATATTCCAGTTGGATCCAACATCCACAACGTAGAACTTATTGCCGGCCGCGGCGGGATTTTGGCTCGCGCCGCCGGAACCTATGCTATAATCCAATCTTCCGAAGGCGGATTTGTCTCATTGAAGATGCCTTCAGGTGAAATCCGCAGAGTTGCTTCCAATGCTTATGCTACGATCGGACAAGTCTCGAATACAGATTGGATGTATGTGCGGATCGGTAAAGCCGGACGCGTACGCCACATGGGCCGCCGGCCGCAAGTGCGAGGCAAAGCCATGAACCCGGTGGATCATCCGCACGGCGGAGGCGAAGGCCACAACCCAATTGGTTTGAAGTACCCGAAAACTCCTTGGGGCAAACACGCCTTGGGAGTCCGCACCCGCAATCCGAAGAAATCCTCGGGCAAGTTTATTCTTAAGCGACGAGCTAAATAATATGAAGAAGATTTTAATACTCACAATTTCAGTTTTACTCATCGCCGCCGCTTGCAACAAGCAAGCCGCAGTTTCGCCTACGCCTACGCCAACTCCTGCGGAAACTCCGCAGAAGAGTGTTTATGAGAATTCAAACATGAAGATTACTTTGGAAGACGGCTGGATAGCAAAACAAGCCGGATCAAACCAGGCAGCTGTAAATATCATCAAGGGTAACTATATCCTTTACATTAATACACAAGCTTCTCAGGCAAGCGGTGTCCAAGGTGGACGATTTGCAGAAATTGCCCAAGGTGCTCCAAGCGTTGACGCCGTGGTTACAGTTCAGCCGAGCCCGCCATGCGGAACTTCTCAATCTGGCAAAACTATTATCGATGGTGACTCAACTCATGCCCGCGTAGATTTGTACGTATCCGCAAACGATAAGAAAGCATACTGCGCAGTTCCGACCAATGGCCAAACCGTTTGGTTCTTCTCCTATATTACTAACTCAAACCAGAGCTTCTTCAATTACTACACCCAGGATCAGCCGCCTGCTTTGGTTGTCACAATGTCTTATAATTCCAAGACCATAAATAACTTTCCGGTGAAGGGCAGTGAAGAGTTAAACAAGATGCTCGCAGAAATGACCGGTATTGCGCAATCATTAGAGATTAAGAAAAAATAACTTATGTCACGATCACTCAAAAAAGGACCATTTATAGACCCCAAGCTTTGGGAAAAAGTAAAGAATGCCAAGCCTGGGATGAACACCCAGATCAAAACTTGGTCTCGGGACTCCACGATTTTTCCGGAAATGGTGGGTATGAGTTTCTTGGTCCACAACGGCAAAACATTTATCGCCGTCAATTGCTCGGAAAACATGGTTGGACATAAGCTCGGAGAATTTTCACCTACTCGTAAATTTATCAGACACGGCGGTAAGATGGCAAAAGAAGAAGCCCAAGCCGCAGCAGCCAAGGAAGCCCCAGCTCCGGCCGCTAAGAAGTAAACACTGATCCCTAATTTTTATGGCAGAAAAGACTATCACAACTGAAAAGAAGCTCGTAAAGGCATCCGCCCGCTTCATCCAAGTCTCACCTCAGAAAATGAGGCTGGTTGCTGACATGGTCCGAAACGCGGCCGTGGATTCGGCTTTGGAACAATTGCGCTTTTCTTCCAAGAAGGCCGCCTTGCCTTTGGCTAAGCTTATAAATTCCGCTGTGGCCAATGCTCAGCATAATTTCAATTTAGATAAGAACCGATTATACATAAAGACCCTGACAGTAGACGGCGGCCCGGTGCTGGATCGATTCCGACCCCGAGCTTACGGCAGTCCGTCTGCTATCCACAAGCGCACTAGTCACATCAATATAATTTTGGAAGAGCGCAAAGGTGCCCCTAAGAAAACTTCCCGCTCGATTTTTGCCGGTATTCGCCCAGGCAAATCTGCCCGGACCCAAGAGCATAAGCATGACCACGAAGCAGAAGAAGCCAAAGGTACCGTAGAAGCCGAGAAGAAAGTCAATCGCGGACCAGCGCCCAAACCCGAAGAAAAGCGCAAAGGGAACAAGATCTCTTTGAAGCGCAGATTATTTAATAGAAAGAGCGGGGAATAATATGGGACAGAAAGTAAACGCCAACAGCTTAAGAATGAATATCACGGACACTTGGAAGTCACGCTGGCTTTCCAAGACCAATTTTTCGAAATTCCTCGCAGAAGACACGAGAGTCCGGGCATTTTTGGCTCATGAGCTCAAGAAAGCCGGATTAGTCCGCATTGATATCGAACGCTTTGCCAATACTACTGCTGTGACTGTGAAGACTACTAAGCCCGGCATGATTATCGGCAAGGGCGGCGAAGGTATAGAGACTCTCAAGAAGAAGATCAATAAGCACTTGGGCTACAAAGCCGATCTTAAGATCAATATCGAAGAAGTCAAAGATATAAACTTGCAGTCCAATGTCATCGCGCAGAATATTGCTGACCAGATAGAAAGACGCATTGCTTTCCGCCGCGCCATGAAGCAATCCATTGAGCAAGTTATGGAAGCCGGAGCATTGGGCGTGAAGATTGAATGTTCAGGCCGTCTCGGCGGAGCAGAAATTGCCCGGTCCGAACGTTTGTTCAAGGGCAAACTCCCACTGCATACCTTACGCGCCAATATTGATTTTGCCCGTATCACTGCCTTTACTACTTATGGCACGATCGGAATCAAGGTCTGGATCAACAAGGGCGAAGTTTTTGATAATTTAAAATCAAAAATGCAAAATGTAAAATAATTTCTGTTTTGAATTTTTTATTTTAAACTTTTAATTATATATCCATGTTAATTCCTAAGAAAGTCAAGCATCGAAAGCATCATCGAGGAAAATCCAAGGGCAAAGCCATGTCCGGCAATTTTGTCGCGTTTGGCAGTTTCGGCTTGAAGGCTTTGGAAAACTCATGGGTGACCAGCCGTCAGATCGAAGCCGCCCGCCGCGCCATGACCCGATATATCCAGCGGGGCGGAAAAGTTTGGATCCGCATCTTTCCTGACAAATCGATTACCTCACACGGAAACGAATCTCCTATGGGTGCCGGTAAAGGTGCTGTAGATCATTTCGTCGCCGTTGTCCAGAAAGGCAGAATTTTGTTTGAGATGGCTGGCGTTACCCGCGAACAAGCGGCTGAAGCCATGCGTTTAGCTTCTCACAAATTGCCGATCAAGACGCGGTTTATCTCCAAGGAACAGCAATAATTTTATGAATACTAAAGAATTACGAGCACAAAACGAGAATGAATTGGTCCGCCAGCTTGCGACTCTTAGAGAGCAAGTCCGCGATTTGAAATTTAAGATTCATTCCAAAGAAGTTAAAAATTCGCACCAGCTAAAAAATGTCCGCCAGGACATCGCGCGAATCCTCACTATACTTAACGAGAAGTCAGAATAACTATATGAGCAAGAGAACATTAATCGGAATCGTGGATTCAAACAAGATGACCAAGACCATCGTGGTTAAGGTTAGTTCTGTGAAAGTCCATCCGAAATACCACAAGCGATACGAAGTCGCCAAGCGATACCCAGCTCACAATGAGTTAGAGGGTATTCAAATAGGCGATAAGGTAGAAATTCAGGAATCCAAGCCGTTTTCCAAGACAGTTAATTGGGTTGTGACCAAGAAGGTTTAAATATGATTCAGCTTAGATCGAGATTAAAAGTTGCAGATAACACCGGCGCGAAAGAGATCGCGGTCTTCGGAGTGTCCGGCAAAAACCATCGCCGCTGGGCGCGTCTGGGAGATGTTATTGCCGCTTCTGTGAAAATCGCAAGCCCCAAAGGCCAAGTCAAAAAAGGCGAGAAGGTCTATGCTGTGATCGTCCGCACCCATAAGGAAGTCCGCCGGGCCGATGGTTCATACATCCGATTCGACGACAACGCCGCCGTTTTGGTCGGCAAAGAGTCGAAAGATCCCCGTGGTACTCGTATTTTCGGTCCCATCCCGCGCGAACTTCGTGACATGGGCTTTACTAAAATTATTTCTCTTGCAGAAGAAGTCATCTAAATTACCACTATGAATACACTGAGCATTAAAAAAGGCGACCAGGTCAAAGTTTTGGCCGGCAAAGATCGGGGAAAAACCGGTAAGGTTTTGGAAGTCTCACCGAAACTTGGAAAAGTTGTCGTTGAGGGCCTAAACATCTCTGTCCGTTTTTCACGGCCCAAGCGCCAAGGCGAAAAAGGCCAGCGCATGGAATTGCCTTCGGGTATGCCCATGGGCAAGGTCATGCTGGTTTGTCCGCATTGCGGCAAACCAACCCGGGTCGGCTACGAAATCGGCGATAATGGTAAATTCCGCAAATGCAAGCAGTGCGGCCAGTTGATAAACTAACTTATATGAACAAGCTTCAAGTTGCATACAAAGAAAAGATCGTACCCAAGCTCAAAGAAGAGCTCGGTCTTACTAGTGTCATGGCTGTTCCTCATGTCGAGAAAGTCGTTATCAACGCCGGCGTCGGCAAGACCCTCAAAGATGCCAAGATGCTGGATAATATCATCGAAGATTTCAAGCGCATTACCGGCCAGATGCCAGTAAAGACCGTCGCCAAAAAATCGATTGCCGGATTTAAAATCCGGGAGAATCAGGTAGTAGGACTTGTGGTCACCTTGCGCGGCCAGCGAATGTATGACTTCTTAGAGAAATTGGTAAACGTCGCCCTGCCCCGCGTTCGCGATTTTAAAGGCCTCAACCCAAAAAGCTTCGATGGGCGGGGGAATTACTCTATCGGGATCCGCGAACAAATAGTTTTCCCAGAAACCACCCGTGAGCATATCGAACACACATTCGGACTTGAGGTAAATATTCAGACTTCGGCCAAAGATGACGACAGCGCCCGCGCTTTGCTAAAATCATTAGGGTTCCCGTTCGCAAAGAAATAATATGGCTACAAAAGCTCAGTATGTAAAATCGATGAGATCGCTGACCAAACCGAAGTATTCAACCAGAATAGTCCGGCGCTGCTGGCGTTGCGGCCGTAAACACGGCTATATGCGGGAATTTAATATTTGCAGAATCTGCTTCCGCGAACTTGCCAGCAATGGTGAGATCCCGGGAATAGTTAAATCAAGCTGGTAAAAGAACACCTATGGATACAATTTCAGACATGCTCACAAGAATAAGAAACGCCCACGCAGTCAAAAAGACTGAAGTCGTTTTGCCATACTCCAAATTTAAGCACAGTTTGGCCAAAGTTTTGGCCGCCGAAGGATGGATAAAATCCGTCGGGACCAAAGACGAAGGAAAATTCAAAAACCTCGTTTTGGAGCTCAAGTATACCGGCAACGGCACCCCTGTGATCAGCGGTATCAGCCGCGTGAGCAAACCAGGCCAGCGGATTTATTCCAAAAATACCGAAATACCGAGAGCGTTGGGCGGAGTCGGCACCACGATTATTTCCACTTCCAAAGGATTAATGACAGACAAGATTGCCCGCAAAACAGGTGTCGGCGGTGAAGTCATCTGCCAGATTTGGTAATTTAAAATATATGTCACGAGTAGGTAAAAAACCAGTAGTCATACCAGCAGGAGTTACGATTGATCTTGCCCCAAACCTTTTGAAAGCCAAAGGCCCGAAAGGCGAGTTGTCTTTGCCGATTCATCCGAAAGTCAATGTCGAGCAGAAAGACTCGGAGCTCATAGTTTCTGTAAAGCGTGAAGACAACAAGCAAGAACGCGCGCTCTGGGGCTTGTATCGGGCGCTTATTGCCAATACTGTTTCCGGGGTTGTTGATGGATTCAGCAAAGTCTTGGAAATCAACGGTGTCGGCTATAAGGCCGCAGTTGCCGGTAAGAAACTCACTCTGAATTTGGGATATTCGCACCCTATCGAAATGGAAGCGCCGGAAGGTATCGACATTAAAGTCGAAAAGAATACACTGACTATCACCGGGATAGACAAGCAAGCGGTAGGCCAGTTTGCTGCGGTAATCCGCAGTCAGCGCCCGCCTGAGCCATACAAAGGCAAGGGTATTAAATATTCAGACGAAGTCATCCGCCGCAAAGCCGGTAAAGTTGTGAAGGCCGTCGGGGGAGGTAAATAATATGAAAACCAGCAAAGACCAGCGCAAGCTCAGACACAATCGGGTTCGAGCCAAAGTTTCCGGCACAAGCGCCAAACCTCGTTTGAACGTGTTTCGATCCAATGCCCATATCTATGTCCAATTTATAGACGACGAAAGCGGCAAAACACTCGCGGCCGCCTCAAGCGCCGAGATCAAAGGCAAAGGCGCAAAAACCGAACTAGCCGCGAAAGTCGGCAAGCTTGCGGCAGAAAAAGCCATACAAGCCGGCATTAAGGAAGCGGTTTTTGACCGCGGCGGATACCAGTACCACGGCCGCATTAAGAGTTTAGCCGAAGCCGCACGCGAAGCCGGACTCAAGATTTAATCAGAGTAACTTTAATCTAACAACTGACACTATCAACTATTATGGCACAACAGAGACGAGACAATCGAAGAGGACGAGGCCACGAACAAGCCAAAAGGGAATTTGAACAGAAAGTCGTGGAAGTTAAGCGCGTCACCCGCGTCGTTGCTGGCGGTAAGCGCATGCGTTTCCGCGCCTTGGTTGTGATTGGCGACAAGAAAGGCAAGGTTGGCATCGGCATCCGCAAGGGAACCGACGTCACGGAAGCCGTACAGAAAGCGGTCAATGCCGCCAAGAAGACTATGGTTTCTGTTCACATCGTCAACGACACAATTCCACACGAGGTCAAGATGAAATACAAGTCCTCGGTCGTATTTTTGAAACCGGCCCGTCCGGGAACCGGCACTATTGCCGGCGGCGCTATCCGTTCGGTCTTGGATTTGGTCGGGGTAAAAAACGTCCTGTCCAAGATGATCGGCTCCTCGAACAAAGTCAATAACGTTATGGCAACTTATCTGGCGCTGACGAGTATGCGCACACGTGAGCAGATCCAGAATACCAAGAAATAATTTTAAAATTATGCTTAAACTTCACGAACTCAAACCGTATAGGAAATCCACCAAGCGCCGCAAAGTTGTCGGCCGCGGTGTTGGTTCTGGTCACGGTACTTATTCGGGCCGCGGTGCCAAAGGGCAAAAAGCCCGTTCTGGTTCTTCTATCCCGGTGGGTTTTGAAGGCGGCCGCATGCCGCTTCAGCGACAAATGCCCAAACTCCGAGGGTTCAAGAGCCGCACCCCGAAAGCGGTGGTGGTTCGCCTCGACCGAGTTGAATCTAAATTCAACACCGGTCAGACTGTAAATCCCAAAGAGCTCTTCAACAAAGGTTTGGTTAAGTCGCATTTGGATGTCATCAAAATTCTCGGTGATGGCAAATTAACCAAAGCCCTGACGTTTGAAAAAGTTCGGCTCTCTAAATCAGCCGTCGAGAAAATTGAAAAAGCCGGCGGTAAAATAACTGCCCAATAAAATATGTCACGAATTTCACAAATCTGGAAAGTTTCGGACCTGCGCAATAAGATTTTGATTGTCTTGGGTCTGCTTTTGATCACGAGAATCCTGGCCCATATTCCGATTCCGTTTATTAACCTCTCGGGGTTGTCTTCGGTCTTGGGCAACAACCAGCTTTTCGGTTTGTTTAATATCTTTGCCGGCGGCGGACTTAAGAATTTCTCGGTAGCCATGCTCGGTGTCGGTCCGTATGTTACAGCCTCGATTATCATCCAACTGCTGACTATCATCATCCCTAAGCTCGGTGAACTGCAAAAAGAAGGTGGGGAAGCCGGCCGCACCAAGATGAATAACTACATGCGTCTGCTGACTGTGCCTCTGACCGCTCTCCAAGCCTACGGCACAATTGTTTTGCTGGCCCGGACCACCGGATCCAATGTAATCGCGACCTTTACTCCGTTCCAATGGTTTGTGACCCTGCTTTCAATAGTTGCTGGAACCATGCTGCTCTTGTGGATCGGTGAAATTATTTCTGAATACAAAATCGGCAATGGAATTTCTCTGATTATCTTTGCTGGTATTGTGGCTCAATTGCCTACAGCGGTACAGCAGATGTGGGTGAACCTCACCAATTCTTCGGGGCAATTGACCTCGCAAGGATTGATTACCGCCGTCGCCTATGCGGCGATTGCCGTGTTGGTTTTGGCGGCCATTGTTCTGGTCACCGAAGCCCAGCGCAATATCCCGGTATCGTACGCCAAGCGCGTCCGTGGCAACAAGCTCTACGGCGGGGTCAACACCCATCTTCCTTTGCGCATCAACCAAGCCGGAGTCATTCCGATTATTTTTGCCATTTCGATCTTGCTCTTCCCTGGGCTTTTGGCCAATTTCTTCTCTAATGCCAAAACCGCTTGGCTGGCCCACGCTTCGACCAACGTCAATAATTTTTTCCAAAACCAGACTTATTATGGAATTATGTATTTCATCTTAGTCGTGGCGTTTACTTATTTCTATACTGCTATAGTTTTTAACCCTGAAGAGATTTCCGAAAATATTCAGAAGCAAGGCGGGTTTATTCCGGGTCTCAGGCCTGGTCGCCAAACTGCTGATTTCTTGTACAAAGTCCTCAACCGGATCACTCTGGCTGGCGCTATTTTCTTAGGCTTAATCGCTGTCCTGCCGTACATCATCCAAAGTTTTACCTCAACCAAGACTCTCAGTCTCGGCGGTACTGGTATCCTCATTGTGGTTGCCGTGGTTATTGAAATGATGAAGCAAATCCAGTCGCAGATGGTCATGCGCGATTATGAGAATTTCTAAGAAGCAGTCAAAATTTTCACCTGAAATCATCCCCGCTGAAAAGCGGGGTTTTTAATTGATTGGTTGACATGGGCCTGAAATCAAAGTAGCCTTATAGGTAACAATCGCACGGAGGACCCAAAAGATGCATAGTTCGGCTCGGAATACAAGAGTCGGGCAGTCTGCACTGCAATCAGCGTCGTTCCGTGAATTTGACCCAGTACGTGTGAAGGAACGCTGGGAAAACATTCACAACGGATCTTCGTTTTTGACTGACGTTCGGCAAGGGTTTCTCAACAGAGACCTGACTCGGGCGGATGTTCGTGAAATCGTCAGGCGGGGCTTCGAACACAGTAGCGGCAGTTTTTCCGGCTTCATGGAGTTGTTCCATATGCCGCTCGAGCAAGCTGATCTGTTGGTGAGTTTTCTTTACCAATATGAACTGATGCCTGAAGCCTGGACAATCTCCGGACGCATGATCACTTCGTAGCCTTGAGCCATCGGAACTTTCCGGTTCCGATGGCTTTTCTTTTTGCCCCGGAAATATGCTATGATTGGAGCATGATAAAAAACGTTTTGGTAGTACTAGGACCACCCGGAAGCGGCAAGGGGACGCAAGGCAAAATGCTTGCGCCTATTTTGAAGTACAATTATTTGAGCATGGGACAGTATCTCCGGCAGTTCAGCGAGGGCGAGAGCGAGCTCTCACAACAGGTCAAGCAGACTATTGATTCGGGCCGCATTATTCGAGATGAATGGATGACTCAGATTTTCCCCACGGCTATTGCTGGTTTGCCCGACGCGGATGGAATTATTCTTGATGGATTCCCGCGCGATTTGGGACAAACTCCAATTTTGGAAACTTTCCTCCGTGAGCATCAGACCGAAAACTTTAAAGTCCTATTTCTGGAAGTCGAGAAAGAGGATCTTATTAAACGGATAACTCAAAGAGAATCACAGGGAGGAGAGATGCGGGCCGATGACAATCCGGAAATTATTAGTACCAGGTTTGAGGAATATAAAAATAAGACTTATCCTCTCAAAAAATATTTCGAAGACCGAGGCGTGCTGATTACCGTCAACGGCAATCAGCCGATCGAGGGTACGCATCAGGAAATTCTGAGGAAGCTCGGCTTATGAAAAAGACGAGGCTTCGGTTTGATCTGGTACTCCTCGGCGCGCCAGCCGCAGGCAAGGACACGCAGGCAGCTCTTTTACAGCGAAAATTTGCACTCAAACCCGTCGAGTCAGGCAAGTACTTGCGGGGTTTACAGCGCAACAAAACCAAAATCGGAGCCTTGGTTCGTGAGACAGCGGCTCTTGGATTGCCGGCACCAGTGGATCTTATTAAAGAATTCTTAACAGCTAACATTCGTCTGGCGCCCAAGGACCGGGACCTGATTTTTGTGGGAAATCCGAGGCTCAAACCCGAAGCCGAATTTTTACGAAAGCTATTCCTGGCTAATGACCGGGATTTCTTGGTGCTCTATATCACATTGCCTGCTGCCGAAATTTGGGAAAGGTCAGCCAAACGCATGCGCGGAGTTGAGGATTCTAAATACATCAGCAGGCGGATTGCTTGGCATAAAAAACAAGTTGGACTTACTGTGAAATACTTTCAAAAGTTAAATAAGCTTCAGGTTATAAATGGCGATCAGCCCGTAAAAAAAGTAAACCAGGACATCCTAAAAACTATCAATGATTATAGAAAATCCCGAACAACTCGATAAGTTGCGGAAGTCAGGCAAGATTTTGGCTGAGACTTTGGCATTGGTCTCAGAGAAAGTTGCCCCAGGAGTTTCGGCACAAGCCTTGGACCAAATCGCAGAAGAAAATATCCGCAAATCTGGAGGTATTCCGGCTTTTAAAAATTACCGAAGTCGCAAAGGGGACCCAAGTTTCCCAGCGTCGCTTTGTGTTTCGATCAACGACGAAGTCGTCCATGGGATCCCAAGCCGAGATAAAATTTTAAGCGAGGGCGACATTGTCGGCCTCGACCTTGGTGTAAACTATCAAGGTTTGTTTACGGATGCGGCAATCACAGTGCCAGTTGGAAAAATTGAAAAAAAATTGGAAAGCCTGCTTGAGACCACGCAGAAAGCTTTGGAGAACGCTCTCTCGGCAATTAAGCCCGGAGCTACCACGGGCGACCTCGGGCATGCAATGGAAACCACCGCCAAACTTTCGGGCTTCCAGGTTGTGCGGGAGCTTGTCGGTCATGGGGTTGGGCTTTCAGTGCACGAAGACCCGGAAATTCCATGCTTTGGGAAACCTGGCAGCGGTAGTAAACTCCAAGAGGGTATGGTTATTGCCGTTGAGCCCATGATCAACGAAT
Source organism: Candidatus Doudnabacteria bacterium (assembly GCA_019659055.1). Lineage (GTDB taxonomy): Bacteria > Patescibacteriota > Doudnabacteria > UBA920 > O2-02-FULL-48-8 > JAIFWV01. The sequence continues at coordinate 15,130 of JAIFWV010000002.1, read as the reverse complement.
TTGGATGGGAAGTAGTTTTTGCGGACGATAAATGGACCGTGCTTACCATGGACGCCGGGAGATCTGCACATTTTGAGCAGACTTTACTTGTTACTAAAGACGGTTGCGAGATAATCACGCAAGTTTAATTGTTTTCTGAAGCCGAATATGTTATAATATTTAGGCTTTTTTAGTTCCTCAAGTAACAAATATAATAAAATTAAAAGTAACGCATATGGACCCAGAAAAACCTCTTACATCAGATATGCCAAGCCAAGAACCTCGACTCCCAAGCCGGATATTGAGCATGGTGGTTGTCTTGAGTCTGATATTTGGCAGTATTGGCGCGGTTTTAGGCAATATGTATATCTTACCGCTAGTAAAAAACAGCGCCGCTTTTAGTTCGATTGCCTCCGGGGACGTCCGCAACGTCCAGATCAATGAGCAATCAGGAGTTGTAGATGTGGTCAAAGGCGCAAGCCCAGCTGTGGTTTCGATTATTATCTCCAAAGATTTAAGCAAGCTTCAGAATAATTCCAGTTCTTTTTTCGATTTTCCATTTAGCCTGGATCCGTTTTACCAGAATCGGAGCAGTTCCGGCGATAGTACTCCAAATATCCAGCAGGTCGGCGGCGGTTCCGGGTTTATTATCCGTGCCGACGGACTCATAGTGACCAACAAACACGTTGTCGATGATACTTCGGCGACTTACACTGTTTTGACTAATGACGGCAAGGAATATGATGCCCAGGTTTTGTCCCGCGATCCCACCAACGATATAGCTTTAGTCAAAATCAATGCTCAGAACCTGCCGACTGTACCGCTTGGGGATTCTGGAAGAATCCAGATCGGCCAGACAGTAGTCGCTATCGGTAACTCGCTGGGTGAATATAGAAACACAGTCACCAGGGGAATCGTTTCCGGTATCGGCCGGACTATTACCGCCGGCGGAACTTCCGGGTCCGAACAACTCGAAGGAGTCATTCAAACCGATGCCGCCATCAACCCCGGTAATTCCGGCGGACCACTGCTCGACATAGGCGGATCAGTCATAGGTATCAATACCGCCATTGACCAGCAGGGACAGCTGGTTGGATTTGCAATCCCAGTCAACGATATCAAACACGATTTGGATTCTTTCAACAAAAACGGACAGATCGTAAAACCTTTCTTGGGTGTGCGATACGTTTTGGTCAACGATACCGTGAAGAAGGACAATAATCTCAGTGTTAACTATGGGGCGCTCATCACCGGCGATACTAATAGTCCTGCCGTTGTCGCAGGATCGGCCGCGGCCAAGGCCGGCCTCAAAAACGGCGACGTCATCCTTGAGGTAAACGGCAGTCGAATTGACGAACAACACAGCCTGGCGCAATTGCTCAAGGATTATAGCCCGAACGATGTTGTAAAAATGAAAGTACTTTCTGGCGATCAGGCCAAAGAAATTACCGTAACCTTGGGCCAGAGCAAATGAGGATACTGGCACTCGACTGGGGGACGGTCCGTATCGGTGCCGCCATTTCCGATGAAGGCGGCAAAATAGCCTTCCCGTTTGAAAAATTTATTGACGGCAAGGATTTTATTTCTGAAATTAAAACCATAATTGAAGACAGGCAGATCGAAAAAATCCTACTCGGTATTCCCATGAGCTTGGCAGGTCAAGAGACCTCAAGCACCAAAGCCGCCAAACATTTTGGAGAAGCACTGGCGAGGGCATTCCAAATTCCGATTGAATATTTTGATGAGCGGTTCAGTTCCAAAACTGCTGCAAATATGCTAAGCGCGCAAGGCTTGAATCAAAAGCAACAGCGGGGAGAGGTCGATAACCTCGCCGCCCAAACAATGTTACAGACGTATCTCGATACAAAAAATAATTAATTAAAAACAAATTAAAACAAAAGGAGATCAAAATGGCAAAAAAGAGAAAAAAGTTTCATAAAATTGTAATCCATCCGAATCGGTATCTACTTTGGGCCGTGGCAGTTATGGTTATCACTGCGGCGGCGCTGGTGTCTTATATTTACGTAACCAATATCACCACTGATCTCTCACTGAGGCAGGAGACCAATATGGCTTACTGGCATTCCTACAAAGACGCCAATCTGAGCCTGCGGTATCCGGCTGATTGGCTGGTCGATGTCGGCACCGGCTACATCGGGTTTGGGCCGAAGAACGACGATGCGTTTTTGGTGTACTCATACTCACCTCCAAACGATCCGGCATACGACAGCTACTCAAAGCTTGCGGCTACCAGAGCGATTATGGTTGATGGTTTGGTCGGAATCCGCGTCCCCACTGATCCCAATACCAGTCAAAAAATAGCTTTCGTAAAGACCTCCAAACGGCTTTATGAATTCCGCGGGACGACTAATCAATTCGACGCAGTCTTAAACTCCGTCCGGTTTCTCAAAAAATAAAGATAGATATTGAATGAGTGAATTTCGGCAAGATATTGTTTCCAAGCATTGGATACTGTTTGCGCCAAACCGGGGGAGCCGGCCTGACGACTTTAAGCATGCTCCGGCAAGTCCCGACCCCGCGACCTTGCCCGTGGTTGATCACGAGTGTCCCTTTTGCCCCGGGAAGGAATCCAGTAATCAGACGCTTGCCGAATACCCCGAAGGCCACAATTGGCAAGTCCGGGTGATTCCCAATAAGTATGAAGCCCTGGGGCATATGGGCGGCCGGGCCCGGTCGGATTTTTATGTCGTACGGGAAGGGATCGGCGACCACGAGGTGCTCATCACCAGGCCGCACAATGTCCTCACGGCTTTCTTGCCCATCGAGCTCATGGATTTGAACCTCAAGGTTTACCAGGATCGCATGCGCGAGCTGTCCAATCATCCGGAAGTTGAATACGTGCATATCATCCAAAATCACGGCCAAGCGGGCGGCGCGTCACTTGTCCATCCCCATTCGCAAATTTTTGCCACACCATTTGTGCCCGAACACCTGCACGACGAAGTCGTGGGATCAAATATTTATTTTCATACTTACGGCGGCTGTGTCTATTGCGAAATGATTTATAAAGAACTCCAAGATCAGGTTCGGCTGGTTTTGGATCACAAGGACTTCCTCGTATTCTCACCGTTTGCGGCACGCGTGCCGTATGCATTGCGGATTATTCCCAAACGGCACCAGGCAAGCTTTATGGATATGAGCGATTCGGAACGGCGGTCCCTGGCCGAAGTCCTCAAGATTGTTTTGCAGAAGCTTTATAATAAATTGAACAATCCCGCATATAATTATTACATTCACAGCATGCCGGTTTCCCATTCAGCTCTCACACGTTATGATGAGCGCTCGTACCACTGGCATCTGGAAATTTTGCCTAGACTAAATGTCTGGGGCGGGTTTGAACTCGGCTCGGATGTTTACGTCAACATTGTTTTACCTGAGCAAGCATCTGATTATTTAAGACAAAATTAGATATCGTAACCAAATGAAGAAACTTATCATTGCCAATTGGAAAATGAATCCCGAGACCATCGAACAAGCGCGCTTGCTGGTTACTGGTTTGGAGCACCGCATGCATCAGGTCTTGGAAAAAACCGATGTTGTCATTTGTCCGCCGTTTACTTTTTTGGCACCACTTTCGCATTATTCTCACCTCACCAAAATTGGTGCGCAAAACGTGAGCTGGGCGGCCTCGGGGGCATTCACAGGAGAGATCTCCGCCAATATGCTCAAGAATTGGAAAACGCAATTCGTCATCCTCGGACATTCTGAGCGGAGGCTTTACCTTGGCGAAACCGATTCCATGGTCAATGCCAAAATTATTGCCTGCCTCAATGCCAAACTTACGCCAGTGGTCTGCCTGGGCGGTGAAGAGGGCGCACTCAAAGCCGACATGAAATCTTTGGTTTCCAAGCAGTTCCTCCAAGTCATTAAGGGTTTGGATAAAAAACATATCGAAAAAATAATTTTCGTCTATGAGCCGATCTGGGCGATCTCGACAATGAAAGGATCCACACCAGCCACGGGCGAGCATGCCGAAGAGTTCATCGAATATATTCGTTCGCTGGTAGCCAAAAAAATTGCCAAAGACCGCGCGGCGGACATGCAAATTTTGTACGGGGGTACGGTCAATCGGGACAATGTCCATGATTTTGCCAGATTCCCTAGAATCGATGGGGTCCTCGTCGGCGCCTCCTCGCTTGATCGCGATAATTTTTGGGAAATCATTAACGAGTTTGCCCGAGAAAGCATACACAAATCATGAAAGTATATTTAGGCGCCGACCACGGCGGATTCAAGTTGAAAGAAGAAATCAAAGTTTGGCTCAAAGAGTGGCACTTTGAATTCGAAGATATGGGCAATCACAAATATGATGAAGAAGATGATTATCCAGATTTTGCCTGGCCTACGGCAATGAAAGTCGGATCCGAGCCCGCGGCTCTCGGGATTTTGGTCTGCCGCTCGGGACAGGGTGAATCGATCGTAGCCAATAAGGCCAAAGGTGTACGCGCCGCGATCGCCTGGAACGAACACTCGGCCCACGCCGCCCGCAACGACGACGACGCCAATATTCTCTGCCTGCCAGCCAACTACGTAACCCTTGATCAAGCCAAAGCCATTGTCCACGGATTTCTGACCACGAAATTTGGCTCGGAAGAGCGCTTCCATAGGCGCGTGGACAAGGTCCGGAAGATCGATGTAAATCTATGAACAAATATCCCAAAGAGATTAAACTTGCTTGCACAGCCTTTGCGTTATTGATATTTATAACGTTCGTGCCAAACGCCTTGCTTCGGAATTGGATTTTCCTGGTTTTTGTAGTCGCCGACTTCTATCTCGTTGCCAAATACCTCAAGAAAAAAGGAACTCGAGATTTTGTCATTGATTCAGGTCTTATAGGGATGGTCATACTCATGGTTGCCGCTATAATTTTAAATAAAATGGGATTCTAAATGCCTGAGCTCGTCCCAGCAATACTTACCAACGACGTTTCTGATTTCCGCAAAAAGCATGCGGACCTTTTGGCGCTGGGGCAATATTTTTCCAAACTGCATATAGATTTTATCGATGGTGAATTTTTACCCAACAAAACTGTGATGCCAGCGGATTTGGGATTCTTTCAATCACCGTTCAAGCTCATGGCCCATTTTATGGCGTATCGTCCGGAGAAATACTTCGATACTATTTTGCGGATTGGATTTTCCTGGGCGCTGGTGCACATGGAGGCATTTGATTCGCCTGACCATGCGCTTGAGGTTATACGCGAGGGAAGCGACAAAGGCCTGAGTATGGGTTTGGCAATAAATCCAGAAACGCCGTTGCATCATGCTGCCAAACTTATCACCAAAGTGGGTGTCGTACAGCTTATGGGCGTACATCCGGGCGCCCAAGGTCGCGCATTCGAACCAAACACCCTGGAGAAGATAAAAGAATTGAAGTCACTCACTAGGAATGTCATAATAGCAGTAGATGGCGGCATGAAATTGGGACTGGCAGGCAAATGCGCAGACGCGGGAGCCGATCTCATCATCATCGGATCCGCGATATTGCATGCCTCCCACCCCAAAGAAGCCCTGGAAGCGTTTAAAAGAGAATTGGAATTAATATGAATATTCGCGAACTAGAAAAAAAAGCAAACGAGATACGACAAGACATTATCACCATGCTTGTCCAAGCAAAGTCTGGCCACTCGGCTGGGCCTTTGGGTATGGCCGATGTTTTTACTGCGCTTTACCTCGGTGGCGCTATGAATATAGATCCCAAGAATCCCGATTGGGAAGCTCGCGATAGATTTGTACTTTCCTGCGGGCATATTTGCCCAGTGTGGTACGCCGCACTCGCGCATGCCGGATTTTTCCCAACCAAGGAATTATCTTCGCTCAGAAAACTTGGAACCAGACTTCAGGGTCATCCCCATCATACAGAATTACCCGGAGCCGAGAATACCTCGGGTCCGCTTGGGCAAGGGCTTTCGCAGGCCGCGGCCATGGCATACGCAGGCCTTAAGATGAAGAAAGAACCTTGGCGCGTGTTTTGCGTCATGTCTGATGGTGAGCAGGAAGAAGGCCAAATCTGGGAAGCGGCGATGTTTGCTGCCAAATACAAATTGCGAAATTTAGTTGGGATTATCGATCGCAACAATATCCAAATCGACGGCTACACCGAAGATATAATGCCTCTGGAACCGTTTGCCGACAAATGGCGCGCATACGGCTGGCATGTCCTGGAAGTCGATGGCCATAACATCCAAGCAATTATTGACGCCTGCAACGAAGCTCGCGCCATATACGAAAAACCGACAGTGATTATCTGCCACACCATCCCGGGCAAAGGCGTGGACTTTATGGAATACAGTTATGAGTGGCATGGCAAACCTCCAAGCCCAGAGGAAGCCAAAAAAGCTTTAGACGAATTAAGAACCCTGGGAGGGAAGATAAGGAGTGAACATGAGTAAGCCGCTCGGCACTGTTGCCTCGCTAAAGAATTTAAAGAATAAATTTCATGAATAGAGAAAATTTATCAGAACAAATAAATCCAATTGAATTAGAAAAGAGATTTCAGGAAGTAGATATGAAATTGATCAAAGCCTCGGAAAAAGGCAATGATAAAGAAGCCGAGAAGATCTTGAGAGAAAAAATCAATCTGGAAAAAGAATCAGAATTATTGGCAGAAGCCGACGAACTAAATAAGAAATCATTGTTAAACTAGCATAAAAAATATACCTCCCCTAACCAGCTCTCGGCAGGCGATGAGGTAGGGAGCTTCTCCTACATTAGGAGGGGAATAAACCTAAACCAAGCTGCAGCCTGGTTGCGGTCTATTCCTCCCCTAGGGTAGGGGAGGTTAGGAGGGGTAGAGACGAAGCAAATGATAAAACTTTCCGACAAATTATATAATAAAGACATAGATCAACAGCCGATCCGCAAAGGATTCGGTGACGGCATGATGATTTTGGGAAAAGAAAACCCTAAAGTCATTGCTTTGTGCTGTGATCTTACAGATTCAGTAAAATTGGGAGAATTCGCCAAGACCTACCCGGATAGATTTGTCGAAGTCGGGGTCGCCGAACAAAACCTCGCCGGTCTGGGTGCCGGATTCGCCCACGAAGGATTCATCCCGTACATCACATCTTACGCGACATTTTCTCCTGGCCGCAATTGGGACCAGATCCGCGTTTCTATCTGCTATTCAGAAAACAATGTCAAAATCATCGGCTCGCATGCCGGCATTTCCGTTGGGCCCGATGGCGCCACGCATCAGGCCATGGAAGATATCGCCATCACCCGCGTATTGCCGCACATGACCGTGCTCGTACCATGCGACGCGATAGAAGCTAGGAAAGCGACTATCGCCGCGGCCAAACTAGACGGCCCTGTGTACATCCGTCTGGCTCGGGAAAAAACTCCTCAGTTTACCACAGACGAGACCCCATTTGAGATCGGCAAAGCGTATGTTTTCCGCGAAGGTAAAGATGTTACCATCGCCGCGGCGGGTCCACAAGTCTATTATGCCCTCGAAGCGGCAGAAGCTCTAAGTAAAGAAAAAATTTCCTGTGAAGTTGTCAATCTCGTCTCGGTTAAGCCGCTCGATACTGACACGCTCACCAAATCAGTGAAGAAAACCGGATGTATAGTAACTGCTGAGGAACATCAGATCACCGGCGGCGTTGGTTCGGCCGTGGCTGAAAGCTTGAGCCGTAGCTTCCCAGTGCCCCAGGAATTCGTAGGTATGCCCGATCACTTTGGCGAGAGCGGCGAACAATCAGAACTCATATCCAAATGGGGCATGGATAGTAAGGCAATAATTGCCGCGGTGAAGAAAGTTGTGAAGAGAAAATGAAACGACGGATGGCAATTATTACAACTGTCCTGCTCTCGTTGTCGTTTGTGATGCTGTATCCAACACTTACTTATGCGGCTTTTGATTTGGATGTAAATTCCGACAATATTCCGGATACGAGTCTCTCTCTCAAAACTTGCGCCGGTGGCGGTCTTTGTCTGGACGTATCCTCGAACGTTGTCGCAAGCAGACAGATCCAAGTTGCCTCTCAGACGATAAGCTGTCCCCAGCTCGTTCCAAAGCCGACCCTTGTCGGTAATTACGTGGGGACAGCGGTAAGTGAGGCGGTCGTTTATTATTGCCAAAACCAAGTGCCGTTTGTAAGTATTGTCGATATAAATGCCGGAACAGTGGCCGCCACTACAACCTCTCCGCAAAATAAAACTAATTTTTACTGGGACATGGTCCGGGATTCCTCCGGCAAGAACCATCCTTTTTTGGCAAACGGTTATGCTGATGACGGAAGCTGGGGTTATCTCTGCGTCTATAAGCCAAGCGTGGCTTCTTCCGCAGAATGCGGTTCGGGATTCGTCCGTATAAATACTGTACCTCAAAACACGAGCAGGGGGATTTTTCGGAATTTTGGAGGATTTACCCAAGATCTCGATGGTGACGGATGGGAAGATATAAATTTGATGTATGAGTTTATTACAGTTACAGTTTCGGCAAACACGCAATCAATCATAAATCAAATTGATTTCGATATCGCCGCAGCCACCGAGCCCGGCTCGCCTCTGGGATTCCATTCCGGCAGACAATACGGTGAACATATTGCAGTGACCGGGGCAGATGGCAAGCTTCGAGATCTCATGATCGGCGGCATCCCGGTCGGATCGTTTACCGATCCGTTTTGTAATGTTTCAAGGTTTGTCGGAGTCTTGGAATCAAACCCCGGCCAGGCTCAATCCCGAACCCTCAAATGGTCAAAATATTTAGGTTTTCATTCAACAATTTTTTCAACAACTGGTGATCCGGCTTTGGTCTCGAATCCTCCCATTTCGCGTCCGGCGGATATGATGAACCGATGTATAATGCTTTTTTCTGATGGCCGTACCAAAATCGGGACCAATGACGCCATCATTTTTAATTATTTTATACAGGAGCAGCCAGTAAGTAATTGCGTTTATGAGCAATACCAGCTTACCGTAGCCCCGGTCTGGACTACAGCCAAAGATACAGCTTGGAATAATTGCATCGCGCAAAATCTTAAGTCAAAAGGCAATTGGGCTATGGCTGCTTACCGGCAAAGCGACGGAGTTGGTCTTACGGCAAGCGGCAATAACTATATCTGGGGCATGTCCGACAAACTCATTCCAAGCGGGCAGATGATCTATCTGACGGAGATTTTACCCACTTCAGTGACTTTCGATTTAAGCGATAGACCTCTGCCTAAACTAGAAGCCAGAACGATCGACGCAAATGGATTCTATGGGTATACCGGCACTTTTCCTGTAAGCGCCAGACCCAAAATTCAGGTTACAATTCCGGAAAAAAATAGGGGCATGGGGGCGGGCAGTTATTTTGCCGAACTCACGACACAGGATTTGGATTTTGATGGCCTTTTGGAAGTGCAGCTGGAAAACGGTCAATGGGTGGGTTATTCATCTGCCTCCAATTCGTTTGTGGTAAAAACTCCAAACACTCTTCCTCGAGGAAACGTAGATTCAGTAACCAACGGTGTGGTCACTGGTTGGAATTACGATCCTGATTCGCCGACGTTATCGCTGACCACGACTTTTTTCATGGAAGCTCCAGCCGAAACTGGCGGGGTATTTGCAGGTTACGGCACCATCAACCTTCCGAGGTCGGATGTCAATCAAACCTACGGGATAACCGGCAATCATGGCTTTAGTTTTAATCTGCCTCCGCAATACAAAGATGGGAATGCTCACAAACTTTATGTTTACGGCATTGATACCAGTTTTACAAATCAATATTCTTTATTGACACCGAGTCCGATTAGTTTTGTGTGGACAGCGACTACGTCGCCGACGTCTTACGAAAGGACGGTCAGCGTATCATCACTCGAGGGTCTGGCGAACAAAACCCTGACCGGAGTAATTACTGTTCTCGATGCATCCAAAAATTTGGTAAAATCATATCCAATTACAACCAATTCATCTGGATCGTCTATTGTTACCTTCGATATTCCCGCCCAGACTGGATATTTACAAATCAAGGCCGCTCCATTCCTTGCCAAAAATATAAGTGTTGATTTAAATTCCAATGTAACATATTCATTCCCTGCCCTAACGACCGGAGATATTAACCAGGACAATATAATCAATTCCGTTGATTTTTCAACTCTCAATTCTAAATGGTTTACCAACAATTCCGCATCCGACCTCAATACCGATGGTATCGTCAACGGCATTGATTTTTCGCTACTCAATAAGAATTGGTTTGTGCGAGGGGATTAGTTTGCCAAAATAATAACTTTTCATTATAATATAGGGGCAAAAAATAACATTCTAAGAAACAAACACCCAAAAAATGCCTAAATACGATATTGTTTCCATTGGCGATACCACGCTCGATGCCTTTATTGAACTTCATGAGGCCTCTGTGCATTGCAGTGTCAATCACGTTGATTGCCAGTTGTGTATGTCTTTTGCCAATAAAATCCCGTTTGAAAACCTGACAATCCTCCCGGCGTGCGGCAATTCGGCCAACAATGCCATTGGTTCGTCGCGACTAGGCATGAAAGATGCCTTTATCGGCTCTATTGGCGACGATCAGCAGGGTCAGCAAATCATCAAAGAGCTCGAGAACGAAAAAGTCGACAGCCAATTTGTAAACATAAATCCGGGAGTTCCTACGAACTTCCATTTTGTCTTGGTTTACCGCGGCGAACGCACGATTCTCATCAAACATCAGAAATATGTTTATAAATTGCCAGCCGAACTCGATACCAAATGGATTTATTTTTCATCCATGGCCGAGGGGACTGACAAATTTCACACCGAAGTCGATAAATTTTTGCAAAAGCACAAAAACGTGAAAGTCGGATTCAATCCGGGCACGTTTCAGATGCGCATGGGCACCAAAAAACTGGCCGGCATATACAAGCGGACGGAAGTTTTATTTTTGAATCGGGAAGAGGCGCAAGCAGTCACAGGAGAAAAATCACGCGACATCCACAAGCTGGCGCACGGCATGCACAAACTCGGCGCCAAAATCGCAGTCATTACCGATGGCCGTGATGGAAGCTACGCCTCGGACGGCGGGAATATTTGGTTTGTGGATCATTTTCCGGCCCCGCGCGTGGAGGCCACCGGCGCCGGGGATGCATACAGCACGGCGTTTATAGGCGCGCTCTTCCATGGCAAAACTATTCCCGAAGCCATGGTCTGGGGCACGGTCAATGGCGGCAACGTTGCCCTGCATGTAGGCCCTCACGTTGGCCTGCAGACAGTCAAACAAATAGAAACATGGATGAAAGCTCATCCAAAATTTAAAGCAAAGGAGTTCAAATGAACACAGGTATGATTCTTAAAGCCGTGTCGATGGTCATGGTGATTGTCGCTGTGGTGTTATTGTTCCCCACGATCTTCGGAGTAAATTTTTCTGAGAATCAAAACGGGTGGTTTGTTATAGGAGTGTTTGGAGTAGGGAGCGTCTTGCTCTATCTTGCCGGCAGTAATATTTCCCGGAAAAGCCGCGCGCCTTCAATTCGAACCTTCCAGCATGTCTTAGGCATGTTTTTTAAAGTTCTCGGTGTAATTGTCTTTGTGATTGCGGTGTTATTTTATTTTTTCAATCGCACAGGCAAGATGGACCTTGCGGATTATTACACTATGAATGTCGGGACTCTCAGTATTTTGGTCGTGTCGGCAGTGCTTATCACCATGGGCTACTTTATTTCCATGGAAAATAAATGATAAAAGCAATTGGATATATATTGATTATATTGGCAGGTATTGGAGCCTTATTTGTTTTGGTTCTCGAAATCCTTTCTTCCTTTTGGTATCAGGGTAATATCCCTGCTAATGAACGGCTGCTAACGGTAAGTCATGTATTGATCTGGGTAGCTGTTTTGGTTCTCGGCTTGTTCATGGTCCTAACCAACTTTAAGAAAAAGTAAATTTATCAACATGAGCTTTATTTCCATGGAGAATAAATAGTTACAATTCCTAATTTCTAATTAAACTAATTTCTAAGATTTATGGATTTAAGAAAATGGGCGTGGATATACATAGCAATGATCTTGGTTCCGGAATTGCTTTGGGCTCGTTTTTTGGGATTGATTTTGCCGGCAAGTTGGCTCCATCCTTACACCTGGATACCGCTCGTACCTAAGTTTTATAGTTTCCAAGGTAGCGGCCTGCCCTTTACGTACTTTATGATTACTTTGGAGATTATTGGCCTGGTCGGTTTACTCACTTTGATTTTTAGAAAAAAGCAGTATTAATTTTAACTCAGCACCAAACTACTGAGTTAAGTCATGAGTTATGGTAAGACCAAAAAATAACATTCGAAAGCTTACAAAAGTTGGTGGATCTAAATCCATATCCGTTGTAATTCCGGTTGGAATAATTAAAGGCCTTAAGTGGCGCGAGAAGCAGAGGGTAGAAGTTAAGCGCGTGCCCCGCGGGGTCAAAATTACCGATGCGAGAAGTAAGAAGCGGGTAGTATAGTTTTATCTAAATGTCCCGAAACAGAAAAATAGCAATCACAGTAATTGTCCTGATAATCCTTCTGGCGGCGGCGGTTTACTTTTTGAAAATTGCCAAAGCTCCGACAGATGAAGAGGTTGCAGACCAAACACCAGCTCCGACTCCTACCCCGAGCCCGGCACCTGTTCCGGCAGCAACAGAAGGGACGTTAGTTGTCCATGCAGATGTGGCTAAACTGCATATTACAAAAATTGTTCTTTTCAGAAACGGTGAATCAACTGAAGCGGCTTTGGATTCTGAGGGTAACCTAACTATGAGTTTGTATCCTGGAAATTATGAGATAGACTACAAAGCCAGCCCTGATTTATATCCACATTCACCGGAACGGGTTACTATTGTTGCCGGCCAAACTCATGAAGTGGACTTTATAGTACAGAACTAAAAACACATGAAAAAAATCATTATTTTAGCAATCATCGCAATCTTCATCGGAATTTATTGGCGCGGAACCAAGGCGATTTTGGCCAAAGCCGGCATGGACTGCGATTGGCATGTGTTCTACGCCTTTTGCAAATCACCAACCAAAAATCCTCCAATGCCAAACTTTATGGAAATATTTAAACAGGGTACCAAGTTTTAATGCTCGTCCACATCGGTAAAATTATTCATAAGAAAATGATTGGGCGGTATGCCATACCGGCTTTCAATACCAGCAACCTCGAAATCACCGAAGGCGTAATTCGTGCCGCAGAAGCGCAGAAGGCGCCGATAATTCTGCAGACTTCGGTGGGCGCACTCGAATACGCAGGGATCGAAGAACTCGTGGGCCTCAACAAAATCGCCGCACGCAACGCCAGTGTCCCCATTGCTCTTCACCAGGACCATTGCAAAGATGTGGAATTGCTCAAAAAGCTTATTGGCCTCGGGTATTCCTCGGTTATGATCGATGTCTCGGGTCTGCCATACGAAGACAACGTCAAAATCACGCGTGAAGTGGTAAAGTACGCGCACAAAGCCGGAGTCTGGGTCCAGGCAGAGATTGGCAGGCTTCTCGGCAACGAAGATTGGCAAAACGTCAAAAGCGGGGAAGACCTTATGACCGACCCGGACGAAGCGGCCAAGTTTGTGGCTGAGACCGGCATCGATACGCTGGCTGTGGCTGTGGGTACGTGGCATGGGATACCTGTGAATCCGCATACCAAAAAAATCATGCACACGCTCAAAGAACATATAGATCTGCCCAGGCTTCGTGCGATCGCGACCAAGGTCAAAATCCCGCTTGTGGTGCACGGCGCATCGGGTGTGCCCGATGTTCAGCTTAGGGAAGCTATCAAAGAGAATGTTGTAGTCTTTAATATCGATACGGATTTGCGAGTAGCATTCAACGCGGCTCTGCGGAAAAATATCAAAAACCATCCGGAAATTTATGACCCGCGTAAATTATTTGCCCCGGCCACAGAAGCTTTGCAGAAAGTCGCGGAAGAGAAGTTAGAAATTTTGGGTACAAAAGGAAAAGCGTAAAGAAAATTAACGTAGAGCAACATATGGGATTAGAAAATTGGATGCACAAAATGTTGGCGCCGCTCATGAAAAATGAGCAAGAGTACTTTATCGTAATTATAGGACTCGGCGGCATTGCCATATTTTTATCTATATTGATAAGTTAAATTAAGGAGTATTTATGTCCAAAATACGCATCGCGATCAACGGCTTTGGCCGGATTGGCAGGCAAGCATTTAAAATTGCACTCACCAAGCACGAGCTCGAAGTCGTGGCTGTAAACGACCTCACCGAACCCAAAGTTTTGGCGCATTTGCTGCGCTATGATTCCAACTACGGGGTGTACGACAAGCAGGTCTCAAGCGATGACGTCAAAGGCAAGGCCAATCCTACGACTTTCTCCGCGGGCAATATAATTGTCGACAAGCACAAATATCCGATTTTTGCCGAAAAAGATCCTGGGTTACTGCCGTGGCGCGATCTGGATGTGGATGTCGTGCTCGAATCCACCGGCCGGTTTATCACGACCGAAGCGGCCTCGGCGCATCTGAAGGCCGGTGCAAAAAAAGTTATTATCTCAGCGCCAGCCAAAGATGAGGGGATAACCCCGACGTTTGTGATCGGAGTCAATCACGACAAATACAATGGCGAGCAGATTATATCGAACGCCTCGTGTACTACCAACTGCATCACTCCGGTGATTGCCGTTTTGCACGGCAAATTTGGTATCAAAAAAATGATGATGTCTACGATTCATTCATATACCGCAGAACAAAATCTCGTGGATGGTCCGCCACCGGGAGGCAAGAGCAACGACCTTAGGCGTGCCCGGGCGGCGGCTGTAAATATAATTCCGACCTCGACCGGTGCGACTGTGGCCACAACTGAGGCGATACCCGAACTCAAAGGCCTTATGAATGGTGCCGCTTACCGCGTGCCCACGCCTGTAGGATCATTGGCAGAATTTGTACTTATTCTCAACAAAAAAGTCACAGTCGAAGAAGTGAACAAAGCTTTCGTGGATGCTTCAAAGCTTGCGCTATGGGAAAATGTCATCGAAGTCACCACGGATCCGATTGTTTCCAAAGATATTGTGGGGAATCCGCATTCCTCGATCGTGGATCTGTCTCTGACCCAAGTCGTGGATGGCGACATGGTCAAAGTCGTCGCCTGGTATGACAATGAATTCGGTTATAGTAACCGCTTCGTCGAGCAAGCAATAATGATAGGGAAAGAAT
>JAIFWV010000028.1 GCA_019659055.1 Candidatus Doudnabacteria bacterium | reverse complement strand
TTATTCTTGGTTTGCCTCGCCGGCCTGGGATTGGCAATCCACCTGGACAATGTTGTAAACCAAAGAAAGCAAAAAGAGGTAAGCGAGCTCGAGAAGCTCTACAGCCTCGTGACGAACTAAACATACGAAACGGCACCAAGTCAAAAAACAAGGTGCCGTTTTCTTATACTTTCGGCTTGAAAATTCCCCTATTTTCCTATATAATCTTTATGCTCCTGTTGATGGAGCTTTTATATATTCATTAATTTAACCTTATGCTGAATGCAGATAATTTGTTTGTTCTGAGCGTCGTGGCAGGTGTTTCCGCACTGGCTTATGGCGCATACATTATCCGCTGGGTTTTGGCCAAACCTACCGGAGACGAAAAAATGAAAGAAATTGCCGCGGCAATCCAAGAAGGCGCCAAGGCTTACCTGGCCCGCCAGAACAAAACTGTAGCCGTGGTGGCTGTAGTCTTGGCTGTCGCTATTTATTTTTTCCTAAATCTCAACACAGCTCTAGGCTTCTTGCTTGGTGCCGTTGCTTCGGGACTAGCCGGTTACGCCGGTATGAGTGTAGCAGTCCGGTCCAATATCCGTACTGCAGAAGCCGCCAAGAAGGGCTTGGCCTCGGCTTTCGATGTCGGATTCAAAGGCGGCGCGGTTACCGGTTTGTTTGTAGTGGGCCTCGGCATACTTTCTGTTGCTATTTTTTATCGTCTCACGCATGACATCGGCGCTCTGGTCGGCCTTGGATTTGGCGCGAGCTTAATTTCGGTTTTTGCTCGCCTCGGCGGCGGAATATTTACCAAAGGTGCAGATGTCGGTGCGGATTTAGTTGGCAAGATTGAAGCCGGGATTCCTGAAGATGACCCGCGTAACCCTGCGGTTATCGCCGATCTTGTCGGCGATAATGTCGGCGACTGCGCCGGCATGGCGGCTGATTTGTTCGAAACCTATGCAGTTACCACTGTCGCCGCAATGCTGCTCGGAAGCATCTTGCACAAAGGCGACGAGGTTTACCTCCTCTATCCTTTGGCGCTCGGGGCTGTCTCGATCTTTGGTTCTATTATTGGATCGTTCTTCGTGCGGCTCTCAGGCAACGGCATCATGGCCGCACTGTACAAGGGGCTGGCCGCCTCAGCAATTTTGGCCGCAATCGGATTTGCCTGGATTACTCGTAACCTTTTCACAGACCACACTATCAGCTCAAATCTCTTCTATTCTTCTATCGTCGGCTTGCTTGTTACTGGCCTTATGGTGGTCATCACTGATTATTACACTTCCAAGAAATATCATCCCGTGAAATCCATAGCGCAAGCTTCGACCACAGGACATGGGACCAATATCATCACAGGCCTGGCTGTCTCTATGCAAGCAACAGCACTTCCAGTACTCACAATTCTTGGCGGTATTATGGTTTCCTATCACTACGCCGGGATCTATGGCTCGGCAATTGCGGTGGTCTCTATGTTGTCTATGACCGGGATCATCGTCGCCATTGATTCGTTTGGCCCAATCACAGACAATGCGGGGGGCATTGCCGAAATGGCAGGCTTGCCCGAGGATGTACGCAAATCAACCGACGCTCTGGATGCCGTAGGTAATACCACTAAGGCTGTTACCAAAGGCTACGCTATCGCCTCAGCTGGCCTGGCCGCTGTCGTATTGTTTGCCTCATACACTCAAGAACTTACCAGCCGCGGACAAAACTTGTCGTTTGACCTTTCTAATGTCAAAGTTTTAGCCGGCCTCATAATCGGCGGCTTATTGCCTTATCTTTTTGCCTCGATCGCCATGCAAGCCGTTGGTAAGACCGGCCATGCCATTGTCGAAGAAGTCCGTAAACAGTTCCGCGAGATGCCAGGCATTATGGAAGGTACAGCCAAGCCTCTCTATGCCCGTGCGGTTGATATTGTTACCCGCGCCGCTATCCGCGAAATGATTTTGCCGGCGTTATTGCCAGTAGTGGTGCCAATCCTTGTGGCCGTAATCCCCTTCTTGGGGCTTCAGGCCTTGGGCGGAGTGCTTGTCGGATCTATCGTGACTGGCTTGTTTGTCGCCATCTCCATGACCTCAGGCGGTGCGGCTTGGGACAATGCCAAAAAGTACATTGAAGACGGCAACTACGGCGGCAAGAAATCGTTTGCCCACCAGGCGGCTGTTACCGGCGACACTGTCGGCGATCCATACAAAGACACCGCTGGTCCAGCGATCAACCCCATGATCAAAATCATAAACATCGTGGCACTTCTGTTGATCGGGCTGTTGATTAAATAATCCTACAAAAGAAAAAAGACCGTCCTGCCTAGGGCGGCCTTTTTATTTACATCGAGCGTGGGCTTACGTGATCATGTCTTCCTGGAACTTCTCGAGGAAGTGTTCGCGCACCGGGAGCAGACCCGGACGACCATGCTCGGGCGGGACCTGAAATCCCGGATCGTGCGGGTCGGCGGGGAAATTCTCGCCTTCCCAATGTTTGACCTGGGAATAGAGCGCGCGATCAGCTTCGATACCCGGACGAACCGACTTGTGACCAGTCACATCGTCTGACATCCACTGTGGCGTCTCCATATTCCCTCCTGGGAATTTTCTACTCACCCTGGTTTCCTCTGGTCTAGTAGAATTCCGGACCAGTTGCTACCCGGTGAATCTTTCCGATATATATTAGCATCTACCCAGGGCTTTTTCAAGTCCCAATTAGACAATTAAAGAATCCTCTCTATAACTCCACCGCCCAAGCATTCATCACCATCGTAAATGACTGCCGCTTGCCCGGGGGTGATTGCCCTTTGCGGGTCATCAAAAGTTATCTTAAGCTCTGATTTCTGTTTACTGTTTTCTGCTTCCTCAACTTTTGCTTCGTAATCTGGGTGATGATATCGGATACTCACGCCGGCTCTGAACGGCAATTGAGGTTCATCCGATACCCAAGACACATCGGTCATCGTAAATTCTTTTTTCCAAAGCATAGGATCTTGCTGATTATTGGTCACAATAAGCCTGTTGGAATCAAAATCCTTACCCGCGACATAGTAAGGCCCCTGTCCGCCAATACCAATCCCTTCCCGCTGGCCCAAAGTGTAAAAAGGCAACCCTGTATGATTGCCCAAAGACTGACCAGTGGTCGTGACTATTTCACCGGCGCGAGCCTTCACATGCTCACGCAAAAATTCCGTGACATTGATTTTGCCTATAAAGCAAATCCCCTGTGAATCTTTTTTCTCGGCGTTTGGCAAATTAAGATCCCTGGCCATATTTCTAATTTCTTGTTTCTTATATCCACCTATCGGGAACAATATTTTCGCCAACTGACCTTGCTTGAGAGTATATAAGAAATAGCTCTGGTCTTTCGCCGGATCCACGCCCTTCATGAGGTGATACGTGATACGTGATACGTCGGGGTTTTCCATATTCACGCTCCACGATTCACGCTCCACGATTCTTGCATAGTGACCCGTGGCCACGAAATCGGCGCCAAGTGCCAGCGCTTTATTCAAAAATACTTTGAATTTTATTTCCGAGTTGCACATGACATCGGGATTCGGCGTGCGTCCGGCCGCATATTCTCGCAAAAAATACTCCACGACTTTATCGTAGTATTCTTTTTCGAAATTCCAGACGTAGAAAGGTATATCCAATTGCTGAGCGACTTTGCGCGCATCCTCGGCATCCTCGGCCCAGGTACAACCATAGTCGCCGAAGTCCTCGCTCCAGTTCTTCATATACACGCCAATGCAATCAAGACCTTGCTCCTTGAGCAAAGCCGCGGTCACGGAGGAGTCCACTCCGCCGGACATCCCGATTACGACGGTTTTCTTTTTTGGATCAAAATTTTTCATGGCTCTTATTATAGCCGTTTACCACTCTTTTATCAACCCAGCCTGGATCTCGATTTTATCTGCTCTTCTCAATTTTTTAAGCATCGGTAGGGAAACAATAGGAAAGTGTGGCGATGCGTCCAGATCGTCCATGATGCTCCAGAGATCAAAGTCCGCTGTAATCCAGGACTCATCGTAAGCGGCCAGGTTGAAAGGCCTGGAAAATTCTCTTAATGTCTTATGCCCATTATCTAGAAAGTATTCGTGGAAATAAGACATGGCAAGCTCGCGCACTGTCCGGTAAACCGGCTCGCGAAAACGCAATACCGCATGGTTAGTTTTACTCACCGCACCCCAGTGTCCGTTTTCTTTAAACAGTGCTACCACATGGTCTTGGTCGTGTTTGGTAGAGCGTAAATCCAAAAGATATGGTTTGCGGCCGTGGTACATGAAAATTGCCGCCGCAAGCAGTGCTCCTTCGGCGCAATGGGCAGTTTTCTTCTGCAAGACCATTCGCGGTGACATACAGGTCTCACCTTTGAGTTCTTTGTTGGCTGGAAGCGAATTCAAAAAATCCTGCACTTTGGCAGGACTGTTTAATTTTTTAAAAATCTTAATTTCTTCCGGGGATATAACCATTTCGAGCATAGCGAGAAATCGCTTATATAAAGGGATCTCTCACTCTCGTTCGAGATGGTCCCAGACTTATAGCTAAAACTTTACAGTTTCGCCTGGTTTGAGGGTCCCAGATTGTACAGGTGAATCTTCTTTATGCAATCGTTTGATCTGAGCTGGAATTTCTTTTGGCAATTGTTCGGTTGCCAATTCCACTTCTTCCGGAGCAGAGGGAATCGGTTCCGAATTCGAAATAACTTTGGGCGCTGGCTTATCATGCAAGCGAGTTTCAATTTCACGGCTCAAAGACTCCAAAGCCTGGGTTGTGGCTTCGACTTTATCTTTGAGCTTCTCGGTTGAGAGCTGATTGACAGTCTCCCAAATCGGATTCTCTTTTCTGCTGACGGGCGGTTTGGGTTTATTCGCAGTCTGAGGCTTGTCGGAAACCCGTCTGGCTGGATTATTTGGGAGATGTTTATTGCGGCGCTCGAGATCCACCCGTTTGTCGTGATTTTCGCGGTGCTCTTTGGGGTCGTAGGTCTTCACCACTTCATTGGTGGCCGATCGGGGTTCTTCCCGGCGAACTTCTGGCCGGCGTTCCACTACTGGTCGGCTGGTGGTTCTCGGGGCCAGCGGTGCATTGGCTCGGATCTGAGCGGCAGGACCGGTAGTTACGCGATGCTCGAAGCGAAGATGCTCTTGCATGTCTTCGGCTTCAGCTGATTCGGATTCTATTTTGGCCGCCTCCGTATGGAATTCGGCACCCATCCATTTGTTTATCTTTTCCTCGACGACAGAGCGCTCGGTGCCGTATCGTTCACGCGAGACCGAAATTACCTTGTCTCCGTTTCCGGTTTTAGTGGAGATCGGCGGCAGGGTTTTGGCGGAAAAAGGATTGGAGGTGACGCCATTTATAAGCAGTTTCAGGTATATCGAATACTGCGCTAGATTTACCAAATCATTCATGGTGTAGGTCGGCTCGAATTCTTTTTCCAAAAATTCAGCGTCATCGGCGCCGACGCGGAAAATAATCATGGTCCCGACGTTGCCAAAAATCGCGTCGCGGACAATGGTATTGCGATCATGCACGAGCTGGCCGATGTATTGGTGGGCAACAATCAGATTGAGCCGGAATTTACGCGCCTCAGATAAAATATTGGCAAACGATTCAGTGGCAAAGTTCTGGAATTCGTCGACGTAGAGATAAAAATCCGCACGCTCTTCTTCCGGGATGTCCACCCGGCTCATGGCGGCCAGCTGGAGCTTGGTAATAATCATGGCTCCAAGCAGAGCCGAAGCGTCTTCGCCGATACGGCCCTTGGAGAGGTTCACGAGCAAAATTTTCTTATTATCCATAATGTCGCGGAGATCTATAGACGACCGCGTTTGGCCGACGATGTTGCGGATAATCGCTGATGATAAGAACTGCCCGACTTTGTTTTGGATCGGCGCCACCGCTTCTGAGCGGAATTTGTCCTGGTAATTGGCAAACTCATCGCGCCAGAACGATTTCACAACAGGGTCTTTGATATTGTCCACGATCCGCTTGCGGTAATTTTTGTCGACATACATGCGAGCGATACCAAGCATGGTGTTGCCAGGAGAATCAAGCAGAGCCAATATGGTATTGGCCAGGATGTATTCCATGCGCGCGCTCCAGACGCCGGCCCAGATTTTGGTAAACACGCCCATGAGGCCGGAGGCTACCAAGTGCTTGTATTTTTCGTCCACGGACTCAAGCGGATTAAACGCAATTGGAAAATCCATGTCGGCCGGATTGAAATAAATTACGTCATTAACGCGATTGGATGGGATATAGTCGAGAATTTTCTCCACCGAGTCTCCGTGCGGATCCACAAACGCGACACCATGTCCGTTAATAATATCCTGGATGACCATATTTTCGATAAGGGTCGTTTTGCCCATGCCGGACTTGCCCATGACATACATATGCCGGCGGCGATCTTCGCGGCGTATGCCAAAAGGCACTTCCTTGTTGCGGAAGTTGGTCTTGGCAAAAATTGTTACATCATTATCGGCCATAGGTTATCCTATTGGTAAATTAGAAGGCGGGGCGCTCTTGACGGTCTGGACCCGCTCAAGCGAAGTCACGCGAGCATTCGGCACTTGCGGGAAGTGATAAAGCGAAGCAAGTTCTTCGGTGTTCATATAATACAGGCCGGACCCCTTCCAAGCGTCGCGATTTTTGAAGTTCGCCAGGAAATGTCTTTTGCGGGTAAGAATCCGCTTGCGGATAATCGGTTGTTCCAAATTTTGAAAAATTTTAAAAGAAGTATCAGTCCAAGTGTGAGCCAAGTCGGGCTTAATGCCATTGAGCGATGGGTCATCGAAGTTTCGATAAGCTCCAATGATCTCGGGGATGCGTAATCCTTTATTGAGCCGTCCCGCCGGCGTAAGATATAGCACGCGCATATGGACTTCATAACTCAATTTGCCAATTGTGTGCTCGAGAGCCGAAATCGTCTGCTTCTCACCCTCCGACAAATACTGCATTAGCGAAGGCGGCGCTTCTTTTTCTTTTTTCTCAGGTTTTTCTGAGGGCGGTACAAATAACCCGGCCAGTCCCTCAAAGAGCGCGCTCAGCGGCCCAAAAAACAGAACTTCAATCCAGCCCGGCGGCTTGGGTTTCTCAGGAGTGCCTTTGAGCTTGTTAATAATTCCCTGAGCTGCTCCCTTCCATTCGTCTTGTACCGGCTTGATGACCAGCTGGGTGGCCAAAAGTTCGTAAGGCTCGATATTACTCATAACTTCCAAAACATTAGCTAATGGGTCGATTATAGTATCTTGTTCGGTGTGCTCAAATCCGCCGTAAGTGCGGATAGGATAAACACTTTCTGCACGCTGTTTCCGTTTATTCCATTGGGTGCCCCAAAAATCAAAATCAGCAGTCTCCGGATTATAATGCTTCGGAATATTTTTAAGATAGTCTTCAACTTCATATATTTCGGCCTTCGGGTACTGCGCAAAGATTGCGCTCTCAAGCAAGGTCCGATATTTATCGGGGAGTCGGAACATAAACGATACTCGCCCGCCCAAAGATACTATTTCGCATGATAACCAGAGAACTATTTTCCCGGCGAATTGTTCGCCCCAGCTGGCGCCACTATGTATAGCATGCAATGCTGCAAAGACTTGCTCCATGGCAAACGGCGAGCGCTCGTTGAGTTCGTCGATTTTTACCTCGAGCACGATCCATTTTAATCCGGTAGCGAATTTTTCGATATTGGATAATTTTTTGATCTGGTAGGTAAGCCAGATAAGCAGGCCAGCAAAAAAAATCCAACCGTAAAAATCGATTAGAATCACCCGCGCATAGTGAAAGATTTGCCCCAGATCGATACCCATGAATAAATTCCTAATTTCTAAATTCTAATTTCTAAACTCCGACATTTTCGGCCGGGACTGCCAACGAGTACCGGTCTTTGCCGACTTTCTGGAAAATCTTTTTGTTGGACAACCCGACTAGAATTGTGTTTCGTTTGACGTGACGTTTCTTCATGACTTCGGAAATAATTTCATCGCGTGACATAGGTTTGCCGAAACTGGCCAAGACTTCCCGTATAACGTCGGCGACTACACCTTTTTTGAATCCCCACTCAGAAAGCGCATAAATCCCGCGGCCGATGAGCACGAATCTTTCGTCTTTAATGAGTTCGTTATGCACTGTCTCCTGGTATGCGGCACGTTCATCGAATTTATGCTCGTTTATGAGTTTGGTAATCTGAGAATAATGCTCTGGCTTGCCATGATGCTTGAGGACAAGATAAGCTTTGTCGCCCACATCACGCGGCCGGATCTCGTTCCAATCCGAAAGTCCGATTTCGCCAAATGGATTGGATTGTATAGCGCGGGAAATGTTGAGGTAACTTCTCAAAACTTTGTCGGTAAGTTCAAAGCTATGCTCGCGGTAAAGATCCGACTCCTTGAAGCTCTGGTTGAGCACCTCTTGGGTGATAACTTTGCCGGCATCCTGGAGAATTTTGATAAAATTGTCGATGACGTCGGTGAGGCGATGAATATCGAAGCCGACCACGTACCAAGAGGCGTAAAATTTGGAATCTTCTTTGTAATATTTAAACTGGTCCCCGAGCGAGAGCAGAAATTTCACTGCTTGCTGGTCTTTGATATCTGGTTTGTTATAAAGAAGTGTTTGAATGAGGAATTCCTCGGAGACTATATTGCCGTGCTCGACAATGCAGTCAAAAATAAGCTGTAGGGCCTGTTCGAGATTCTTGTTTGTGGATTTTTTGAGGTTTGAGATCGAGTCTTTTTCGATTTGGCGCACTCGTTCGCGGGTGAGGCCATTGGCTTGGCCGATTGATTCCAGGGTTTCTACCGAACTGCCCTCGAGACCAAATCTTTTGCCCAGGATATCCCGGTCGCGGTCCTTAAGAGTGCCCAAAAGCTCCCGCACCAAAACCGCGGGTTCAAACTTGTTGATACTCGACAGGGTCTGATTGCCCATAATCGTGTCCAGGATATTGGAAGACTGTGGGTTATTATTTGTGTCTAATTCTGTCATGTCTCCTATCTTTTCTATAGTATAGCACATATTTCCAATCTTGTCAAGGGGTGGTTTTTTCGTGGTATAATGTGGTTATGAATCCAGAAATCCCCCACCCAATCGAAGAGGCCGAAAACGATAACCCAAGCTATGGTTCTCGCGAAGGCGCCGAAAACTATAAAAAGAATTTAGACAAACAGCGCCATCCCGAGAAGTACAAGGATGAGCCTGAACAAAAACCGCTATCTGAATTCCCGGCCTACAAGGCTCTCAAAAAGAAACTTGGCACCAAACCGCCGAGCCCGACACGATAAAACCGCCCCGAAACACTTCGGAGCGGTTTTTACTTAAAAATTATTATTTACTAGCCCCTGCGTCTTACATCCCAATTATGCCATGCCAGGAGGATTGGTGAAGCGATGAAGATCGAGGAATAAGTTCCGGCGACGATACCCACTAAGAGTGCCAGGACAAAGTAACGAATAGATTCTCCGCCAAAGAGAAGTAAAGCCAAGAGGACAAAGATAACCGTGAGTGAGGTATTTAGCGATCGGACCAGAGTCTGGTTGATGGACGAGTTGATAATATCACCAAGGCTCGAGCCGGCGCGGATGCGCAAATTCTCGCGAATACGATCGAAGACGACGATGGTGTCGTGGATCGAGAAGCCGAGCACCGTAAGCAGAGCGGTCACAAACAAACTATCGACCTCGA
>JAIFWV010000027.1 GCA_019659055.1 Candidatus Doudnabacteria bacterium | reverse complement strand
AAATAATCTACCGAATCTTGCCAAGAGATTGTCTTCTTCGCTTGGGAGTATGAAGCATGAACTGTTGTTTATAGACGATCGTTCGACTGATGGTTCAGTCGAGGTCCTGGAAACGATCCGAGACGGCAGACCACAGGATCACATTCGGATTATCGAAAAGCGGGGGAAGCAAGGGAAAGCCACATCGCTACTCGAAGGAATTATAGAATCGCAAGGTGACGTCATCGCCATGATCGATGCTGATTTGCAATATCCGCCAGAAGCCATACCGGACATGGTCAAGAAATTGTCGGTTTACGACATTGTTGTCGGTAACAGAAAACGCCAAGCTGGATACTTCAGGAAAATTATGAGCGTTATTTATAACTTCGCCTTTGGCCGTGTGCTTTTGGGTTTGCCGTATGACGTCCAATCCGGCCTCAAAGTTTTCCGTAAACAGACTCTGCATAATTTGAATTTGAGTCCGACTCCCTGGGGTTTTGATTATGATTTTCTGTTCAAGGCTAGGCGGCTTGGCTGGCGCATTGGCCAGATCGATATTCCGTTTTCCGAACGAGCCTGGGGCCAAAGCCATATCAATGTCATTACCGCCGGCTGGGAGTTAGCGGCTGGTGGGCTTAAATTGCGTTTGAGATATCTTATCCGCAGTATTTTTAAATTCTTGGATTGGCCGCATAAGTCCGAACGCTTCGGCTATAACTGGAAAAATACTCAAGATTTTCTGTATGTTCCGGAAATCATGAGCGCCAAAAAACATATTTATTCGGAGACTGTTACATTTGCCGCAGTTTGCGCTTTTGTTGCTGTGTCTTTGATCTACGGCTTCCATGCGATCACCGGGATCTCTGTTGTGGTCACGATTTCTGGTATTATGGCCGCATTCTATTTGGCACTCTTAGTATTCAAGCTCTGGGTGGTGTACTCCTCACTCAAGCGGCCGTTTTTGAATTTCTCTCAGGAAGAGATAGACAACATCAACCCTTATGATCTGCCGACTTATACTATCTTGATTCCGCTCTACAAAGAAGCCGAAGTTATCCGGCAGATTATAAAGGCTATGTCGGCAATTGATTATCCGGCTGAAAAACTAGATATCATTATCACGTTGGAAGAATACGACCACGAGACTATTCAGGCGATTGAGAATGCCAATCCGCCTTCGCATTTCAAGACTCTTATTTTGCCTGATGTCCAACCCAAGACCAAACCTAAAGCTTTAAATGTCGCTTTCCCACATGCCAAAGGCGAGTTTCTTGTAATCTATGACGCCGAGATAGTTCCGGATCCCGACCAGCTCAAAAAAGCATATCTGGCGTTCCAGAAACATCCTGAGGTCGATGTCCTGCAGACGCGTCTCGATCACTATAATCCCGATCAGAGTTTCATCACCAAATTGTTTAATGCGGAATTTTCATTCCACTTTGATTTGTTCCTGCCCGGCTTGCAAAAACTTGGATTTCCGATTCCACTCTCTGGTCACAGCACACATTTCCGCCGGAGTGCACTGGAGGAAATCGGCGCCTGGGATCCTTACAATGTCACGGAAGACTGCGACAACGGTATTCGCCTTGCGCGGCTCGGCAAGAAAGTAGACATCCTGGATTCGGTGAGCAAGGAAGAGGCGACCACGTCTTTCCAGCCGTGGGTCAATCAGCGCTCCCGCTGGATCAAAGGGTTTATCCAGACTGCGATTGTGCATATGCGCTATCCGTTGCGGTTCAAAGACGAAATCGGAGGCTGGGGGAAGCTCTCAGCGTTTCTCATCACCGTGCCAGGCTCCGTGGTCATCAATATCGCCAATCTTTTCTATTGGGCGTTGTTGATCGGATGGTATACGACTCATTCCAAACTCATACAATCATTTTTCCCAGGTCCGATTTTCTATGTCTCGTTGTTCTCGTTTATCGTCGGCAATCTCATCTTCATTTATTTCAATCTCATCGGTTCGTACATGCGCGGCCGGTTCGATATCGTCAAGTACAGTTTGCTGAGTCCCGTGTACTGGCTGATGCTGGCATATGCATCGGTGAAGGCGGCTGTCGAACTTATGGTCAAACCACATCATTGGTCCAAAACCACTCACGGCAAACATCTGGACGTCCCAGAAAAAGAAAGGATCGGAAGTTATGTCATCAAATCTCCTCAAATCGAAATATAATTTAGAAGTCCTCCTCGTGGGCTTAACCTTCGTCTTAGGTACGGCTATGCTTTGGTGGGTCTCAAGCTTGGGCTTGACCCGGGCGCTTACTGACCAAAATGCCCATCTCAATGCCGCGAAGCTGGCATTCGACAGCATGACTCCCGGCATTTCCCAGATTGGGTTCTGGCCGCCGCTGTTGCATATCCTCATGATGCCGTTTACTTTATTCAACAGCTTGTATCAATCCGGCACGGCTGGGGCATTTGTTCTCATTCCGGCACTGGCTTTGGCTTCGGTGTTTCTTTACCGCTTGGCTTTGCTCTATACCAACGACAAATTCTTAAGTTTCGTGGCGGCGCTCCTGCTAATTACGAATCCTTACGTGCTCTACTATTCGGTCACACCGATGATGGAGATCTTATTTATTGCCAATCTGTTTGGAGTGGCATATTTCCTGGCGCTCTGGCTCAAGGAAGACAAATTGGTTTACCTGCTCGTATCCGGCATTTTCATTTCCTTGGCATCCCTGTCACGGTTTGAAGGTCTGATTCTCATTCCACTCGTGGGCTTTATCGTTCTCATCCAGCTGGTGAAAAAGAAAAAAGGATATTCCGAAATCGAAGCTGTGATGCTGTTATTTAGCATTTTGGCGATAATCGGCGCAGTGGGGATTATGATTTATTCTTGGATTTTTTCGCACAATCCATTTACATTCACCGGCGGCAGTTGGCTGCGCAACCCTCCGGAGGCCACTTACCTTACCAAGCACGACATGCTCGCTTCGTTTAAATACATGCTTTACGCTTCGTTCTACATGCTCTCAAAACCCTTGGTGTACTTGTCGCTTGTAAGCTTTGGCGTGTTTGCCCTCCTTTCCGGGAAAAAATTCAACTCCGTGGCAGTACTAGCAGTGCTGTTTAGCCCGTTTGTGTTTATCGCGACCACGCTCTTCAGTGGCACCGGTTCGATTGCCGTGGCTGACCTGCCGCCTTATGATTTCTTTTCCAACGAGCGCTATAGCCTGACTTGGGTTGGATTCGTAATCCTTACCCCGATCCTGCTTATTAGCCTGATTACTTATTACTTTACTCGTTCAGACAAAAAATGGTCTTGGTACACGGGATATATGCTCCGTAATACCATGGCTTTCGCTTTGGTTTTGGTCGCGGGATTCCAGCTCTACCGCGTTTCGTATGCCGACCAGTTCAGCGT
This sequence comes from Candidatus Doudnabacteria bacterium, assembly GCA_019659055.1. Taxonomy (GTDB): domain Bacteria; phylum Patescibacteriota; class Doudnabacteria; order UBA920; family O2-02-FULL-48-8; genus JAIFWV01. The sequence continues at coordinate 6,549 of JAIFWV010000027.1, read as the reverse complement.
CATCCGGCGGAATATCAATTCGCCCTTGCCGTCGCAAGTCCAAGTCATAAATTACCTGCTCAAGAATTATGATTATGGAAAAATTCTTATCACTCGCGCCGACAATGACCCGATCCTGGCGCAGTCCAATGTCCCGCTCAAAGAGTACATCTACGAAGGCAACTACATTTACTTTGATCAGACCAAAGATGAGCCCTGGCTGTTTGCCAGGTACGTGATCATGCACAACCCCGAAGACAACGACGCCTGGTCGGTGGCCAATGAAGTGATTATGCGCAAGTGGGGCGAGAACGGCCAGTTCAAACAATACTACGACCTGGTGCTCGAGAATTCACAGCGCCGAGTATACAAAATCAATGACGCCAAGGTCCGGGCTATGGCTTTGCGTCAGCATCTCGACGTTTCCCAAATTCCTTCGATCAATCGCAATATTGCCTGGTGGGACCCGACTGATATTTACGCCAAAATTGATAATACCAATCACGTCGGCGCCGGCGGGGTGAGTTTGGACGTAAAAAAAAAGTAGCCGGAGCGTTGAGTCTTTCCGGTGTAGCTGATTGGTTTAAAGTTGGCCACAAGCGAAACAATGTGTCTTGCGAGCAGAACGTCGGACCATTTGTCCGAATCGATGAACCCACTATCTCGAAAGACGACCTGAAACAAAAACTTAAAGATTTTTATAATTTGTGCCTGGCTCCGGAATACAAGAAAGGGTACCTCACCGGCATAAACCAGAACTCCGAGTCTTTGTCGTATGCACTTTGGCAATCATACTGGGCCGATGACCGCAACACATTCAAGACGATTCTGTCTTGGAGCAATCGCAACGTCGAGCATGACCGCGACAACCTCCTGTCATGGAAGTATGAAGTCCAGAAGCGGTCGCCGCTGATTTTCTGGCAGCATCCGTGGTTTGGCAACTACCGAGTCCGGATCCTCGACCAAAACGCGGCTACGGATGCTGATACGGATTTCGCCTATATTCTCTTGCGGGCCGGAGCCGATTGGAAAAATCAGGATTACATTGACCAAGGGAAAAAAATGGCAGCTGATATTTGGACTCACGAAACCGCGGATGTCGAAGGTAAGCGTTATGTCTTGGCGGGGAATTGGGCCAACGAGCCCGACCGGCTCGTGATCAATCCTTCATACTTTTCTCCGCAGGCGTACCGGACATTTGCTCTCTTTGACGGCTCACATGATTGGAACAAACTCACAATCGATACATACGATCTGCTGACAAAAATTTCTGATCACGGGGAAAACCAGCCGCGAGTTCCGCCCAACTGGATCGCGATCAGTAAAATTGACGGGACGATACAAGATTATCCGGAGAAAAGTGATGCCGGCGATTATGGCTATGATTCTTTTCGCACGCTGTGGCGGGTGAGTTTGGATCAGTGGGCTACGCCAAGCTTTTTGTCGTGGAATTATGTGTCTTCGATTACAGCCTTCAGCAATGATTGGCAATCGCGGCAGGAAGTTTGCGCCTTGTATAAACATGAAGACGCAGGATTTGTCTGCGACCAATCGACTACTGGAACTCTGGCTGGCCCGACAGGGATTCTTAGCGTGACCAATGGCTACGCGGCCTCACAGGCTGTAGAGAAATATTATATCCGCGACGGCAAACTCATGTTTCCGGATACGGATTTTTATGCCAAATCTTGGCATTGGTTCGGGATATGGTTATGGGCACATAGCTAGTCGCTCGGACAGGTTGCAAAATTACCAGCCGTAAATTTCTGCTGAAATTTCGGCCTACGCGCTCGCGCCGTCGCGCTGCGCGGGTTAATTTTGCATCTGTCCTCGCTTACGAAATAATAGGAATAAAAAAACTCCCCAAGATTTTGTGGGGAGCTTTTTCTTACTAACGAGGCTTTAAATGCCGGAGTAAGATAAATTGTTACCAACTGGTTCTTTGAGCCAATCCGAGAGCGTATTCGGGCCAGAATGTGCCGGCCGTTGGTCCACCATTGCAATTGCCGTCAGATCCGCCGGGGCCCTTGACCCAGAGATAAGCATCAATGAGGGAATTACCGGTACTGGTGGTAGGCGGGGTACCGAGCGATCGTCCTTGGGGATTGCACCATTGGGAATCGGCCGTTGCGCCCGATCCGTTGCGGCCGGTATCAACGACAAAGTGTTTGCCTCCAACTTTTTCGGATACAGACTTTCCGTAAGCGCCATTTTGGTCATTGGTGTAGAAGTTGGCAATATTGAGAACAAATCCATCGGCCGAGGCGATTCCGGCTTGGTTCAGTCTTGCGGCCATTTCGGATGCGGAAAGCCAGTTTGGGTGTCCGGCGTCGAGATAGACGCTTGTGCCTTTGGATTTAAATGTCGAGATAGCGTCTTGGATCATTTGGAACCGTTCGGACTTCTGCCAAGCGCTGAGACAATCCGTGAGCGTGAGCGCATCGGGCTCAAGTATGACCACCGCTTTCTTGCCGCCGATAGCGTTGGCGATTTGGGAAATCCAGCTGCGGTAAGAACCGGCATCTGAAACACCACCGGAGGAGTAGCCGCCACAGTCGCGGTTCGGGATATTATAGACGACGAACACTGGCAGTGCTCCTTGAGCAGAAACGGTTTTCATGGTCCGCGCGACATCACCTGAGATGTCGGAGTTCCATCCGCCGAGCCAAGTAACTTCTGGCTGGCTTGCGATCTTGCTCATGAGCTGGGCATTGTATGTGCCCTGGTTTGCGCGGACGTAATTAGAAGGATCGTTGTAAGCATTCACATAAAGCTTGGCGCCGGCAAAGGGATTATTGGAGCTTGAGATTGTTGGGGTTGGGACAACTGCCGCAATTTCCGGCTGGACAGCCACGACTTGCGGTTGGTCATTCACAATCGCGATGGGATTTGGTTGTTCGGCAAACGCCGCTTTCACTTCTTCAGTGGCTGAACTTGGCATAGGAGTTTGCACAGACCAGGCTTCTTTTTTGTTTTTGCAGACCATGCCCATATGATGAGCGGGGTCGGTATCCGCAAGATTGAAGCTGTGGTGAGCTGTATCGTTGTCGATACTGCCATCGCAGTTATGCCAATCACCGGCAGTAGTCCACGTCTGAGCGATAGGATCCCAGTTGGGGCTGGTAAGATTGGCGGCTGAGGAATTAAAGTTTATGACGCCAGTGATTGCGACTAGAGCGGTAAGCAAGATGGCAATGCCGGCGGATTTGGCAAATTGTCTTTTTGTTTTAAATTTAAGAAATTTTATGTGGGGTCGAAGAAAACGCATTCGGCTCCTTTTTTTAATTTTAGAAACATCAAACTAATTGCTATTTTATCCTAAATTTATAATCGCTCAAGCAATAATTTTGTTACTTATTCACAGTGTTGTTGAGAAGCGATGGCAATTGCACCGTTTACCTCAAGAAAACCTCTAATAAAATTTCTTTATCCAAAATTGTTGTGAATTGATCCAAACGGAAGCTTTAAAACCGGGGTCAGGTGGCAGGGATCAGGGAATAGACAAGGGGGATTAGGCTTGACAAAATGGCAAAAAAGGAGTATAATTACCCGTTAGACTGTTGTTTTGTCAACTTGCAGGGGGAGGCCGAAAATCGGCCTTATTTTGATTTCGTTTTCACCTTCTCGTTTTCCTGGAGGCTACTGATGAAAAAGATCACTTTGGTTCTCGTATCGCTCATCGCCATGATTATCACGATCGCGTGCGGTAGCGATTCCAAGAGCAGTGCCGGCGGCTCGCGTCAGTCACCTGCAGCGCCCACAGCGACGTCGTACAAGTACGAGAACGTCACGGTGTTCGACGTTCAACAGCCGCAGAACGACGGCAAGCTCGCCGTGTTCATCTACGGCAACGTACTGAGCGCGCTCGAGAAGAAGGTTCCGGACGCAAATGGTGCCATGATCACGATCCGTGAACACTCTTCTTCCTCTGTGAAGAACTGGACAGCACCGTACGGTAATACTGTGGTTGATCTCCACCCAGGCACGATTATCCGCGACATTACGACGACCGGTAAGGTCGACCTTGGTGCCAGGCTCGAGCCGTACGGTTGGACCACTCCGACCCAGTTTGCTTACTACAAATTCGAGTCGAGCAACCGCACAAGCTGGGTGTTGCTTCCTCTGAAGTTCAGCGTCGCCGAGATTGCTCCGGAATGGAGAATCCAGGGTGATCTGCCGCCGGTGAACAACGGCATGACCGCGAGTACCACAGAAGGCGACGAGTTCGCTTATCTGCGGTCCCAGTGGGTACCGCGGGTTGGGGAGGCTAAGTACACATGGCTCAGCCGAGTGGAGAGCTTGGACGGTCGACTAATTTGCGAAGACACAGACCGCGACCCGCTCCACCATTTTAATGGCGTGGGTGCTTGTCAGGATTTTCGGGACCGATGAGGTCTCAACGCGCAAAGGCGCCGATAACTCTTACGAGTTGTCGGCGCCTATTTTATTTGCTTATAAACTTCTGTTTGTGATTTCTTTTGTGACTCTATTGAGGAATTTATCCAATTTAATCGCGCCGAGGTCCTTCTGATTCCTTGCGCGCACTGCTACAGATTTTGCCTTGGCTTCTTTTTCTCCGATGATGAGCATGTAGGGAACTTTTTGCATTTCCGCTTCGCGGATTTTCTTGCCTATAGATTCATTGCGATCATCAAGCGCTACCCTTATACCAGCGGCCTTGAGTTCGTCCACCACTTCTTGCGCGTATTTATTCTGTTTTTCGGAAATGGGAAGCACGGCGGCTTGTATTGCTGAGAGCCAGACCGGGAAACTGCCTGCGAAATGTTCGATGAGGATTCCCAAAAATCGTTCGAAGCTTCCGAGTAGGGCGCGGTGGATCACAATCGGAGTTTGCTTAGTCCCGTCTTTGGCTGTGTATTCGAGTTTAAACCTCGCTGGCATTTGAAAGTCGAGCTGGATGGTGGCCAGTTGCCACTTGCGGCCCAAGACATCCTTAATCCGCATATCAATTTTTGGGCCATAGAACGCGCCGTCGCCGGGATTGATTTCGTATTTCCATTTGGCCTTCTTGAGCGCTTGTTCCAAAGATTTTTCGGCGTGATCCCATTCCTCTTTGGTGCCCAGCGCCTTCTCTGGTTTGGTCGAGAGGACGACATCTTCGATTTTCATGTCAAAAACTCCAAAAATTCGTTCAATCCGGCCGAGGAGTTCTTCGACTTCGTCGCTAATCTGATCCGGCGCCAGAAAAATATGGCAATCATCCTGGGCAAAGGCACGAGTGCGGGTGAGTCCGCCAAGCGCTCCCGATAATTCGTTGCGATAAAGTGTGCTCATTTCGGCAAACCTCAAAGGCAGATCGCGATAGGAATAAAACCCTTGCGAGAATAGCGCCATGTGGCCTGGGCAATTCATGGGTTTGAGCGCGTAATCTTTGCCTTCGACCTTGAACGTAAACATGTCTTGTTTGAAATGCTCCCAGTGGCCGGAGGTTTTGAAAATTTCAGCGTCAAACAATTGCGGCAGGCGGATTTCTTTGTAGCCTTCGCCGTAAGAGACTTCACGGACAAAATTTTCCAGCTCGTTGCGGACAATTGTTCCTTTGGGTTCATAGAATGGGATCCCTGGTGCATATTCGTGGAATAAGAACAATCCAAGCTTGGGGCCGAGGACGCGATGATCACGCAAGCTTATCTCTGCTTGAAGTTTGATGTGCTCATCCAATTCCTCCTTGGATTGAAAAGCCAAACCGTAGATTCGTTGCATCTGGGGATTGGCTTGGTCGCCGCGCCAGTAAGCGCCGGAGATTTTGTCGAGTTTAAACGATTGTGGGTCGATCTCCGAGGTGTTCTCTACATGTCCGCCGCGGCAGAGGTCGGTAAATTTGCCAGTCTTATATAGGGAAACCGAAGGGGGAAGGGAACTACGGGAGGGAGCTGGATCATTCCCTTTGCTTTCCCTTCGCTCTTCTCCCTGATTTAAGATTTCATCGGCTTTGGTTGTTCCAAATTTTTCGATATCTTCGATGAGCTGGACTTTGAAAGGCTGGCTAGCATCCTGGAAATATTTCTTGGCATCCGCAGTCGACATTTCGTTTCGCTCAAAATTCAGTTTCTGCTTGACCAGCTCGCGCATGCGTTTTTCAAGTTTGGAAATATCTTCCGGTGTCAGCGGGCGGGGAAGCAGGAAATCATAAAAAAACCCGTTTTCGATAACCGGCCCAACTCCGAGTTGCGCTTTGGGAAACATCTCAACCACAGCCGAGGCCAAGACGTGTGCCAGAGAGTGTCTGAGGTTATGTAACTTTTCTTCTTTCATCTGAGTCCTTTCCATCTCGAACGAATGTGAGAGATCCCTTTTCTGAGGGACTTCTCGCTAATCGCTCGAAGTGGTTAAAAAAATAAAGCCCAAACTTAATGTTTGCGCTTGGGGCCCGGATTTTCCGCCGGACGGTTCCACCCAAAACTGTGATACGGATTTATGAATTATGCGGATGACGCGGATATGCTGATGTTGTATCCGCATATCCGTAGATCGGCATTTTTGACTTATTCGTATCATGCTTGATTGACTCTATAACGCCAGAGGTTAGCGGCCTGCTCCGCGGTTGGT
>JAIFWV010000026.1 GCA_019659055.1 Candidatus Doudnabacteria bacterium | reverse complement strand
GGAATGAACAGGGGAACATTGACGACATGTCCGGTCTCCAAGGTTGCGGCCTTGGTCCCGCCCGTGGCGCTGTCGCCTTTGACACCTGGAGCAGTTTCAGTCACCTTAAGCTCGATTTTTATAGGTAGATCCAGACCGATAGGTTTTTCTTCAAAAAACATGACTGTCGTGTCTGTGCCGTCTTTGAGGAATTTGATTTGGTCAGCAACCAGCTCTGTCGGCAGAACTACAGTTTCGAAGGTTTCCGGATCCATGAAGGATGCGCCTGAATCATCGCTATAGAGGTATTGCATTTTCCGTTTGAAAACCTCGGCACCTTCGATCTTTTCTCCATATTTAAACGAATACTCCATGACCTTGCCGGTAATGAGGTTGCGCATACGCGCCTGGATAACGGGCTTCCTTTGGGCCGTACGCATAAAATTTGATCCAATAATTTGATACGGATCGCCGTTGTATTTGATTATTTGTCCCGTACCCTTGAGGTCGGAGAAATCTAAAACTGACATATTGTTAAGGGAGAAAGGGGGTAAGGGAGCAGCCATGAAGTTCTTATAGAGAGCTTCAAAGTCTTCCCTTTGGTTTCCCTTCGCTCTCCCACTCTTATTTCTAATTATGCTGCTACGAATGGCAGGAGGGCCATGTGACGGGCCCGCTTGAGAGCTTGGGAGACCATGCGCTGGTGCTTACTGCAGGTGCCGGTCTTGGTTGAAGACAGGATTTTGGCATGAGGCGAAATAAAGCGGCGCATAAATTGCGTATCTTTGTAATCGATGAGTGAAATCTTTTCGGTGCAGAAAAGACAGGGCTTGCGAGTGTTGATTGGTAATGGCATAAGAGAAGTTAAAAGTTAAAAATGAAAAATTAAAAGTTCCTAGAATGGAATATCGGAATTGTCGATTTGAATTTCGGGGAGAGAGTCGGCCGGGGATGGCTGTTCGATTGGTTCGGACGGGGCGCTGGAACTTCCGCCGGATGCACCAGGGCGGCCGAGCATGATCATGCTGTCGCCAACGATCTCGGTGCGGTAGCGCTTCTGGCCGGACTGCTTGTCGTCCCAAGACCGGGTCGTGAGGCGGCCTTCGATATAAACCTGCGAACCCTTCTTGAGATATTGTTCCGCGACGCCGGCGAGTCCCCGCCAAAGCACGACGTTATGGAATTCAGTCTGTTCTTTCTTTTGTCCGGATTGGTCGGTCCAAGAAAATCCGGTGGCCAGTCCAAACGAGGCGACTTTGGCCCCATTGGGGGTGGATCTGATTTCAGGGTCGCGGGTGAGGCGGCCGATAAGCATGACTTTGTTTAAGTCCATAGATTTGGATGTTTAATTCTATAAGCAAATCTTACTACGAAATACGAAATTGCGAAACTACTAACTAAGTTTATTTGCTTAAGTCTTCCGAACTGATAGCCTGCTCGATTTTCTTCTCAAGCTCGGTCTCCGAGAGGTTGATGGGAGCTTCTTCGGCCGGCGCTGTTCCTGGTTCGGTTTTGGGTTTGCGCGAGAGCTTCATTTTGGTCTGGATCTCGCGGTCCTTGGCTTGCCGGCGTTCTTGCTCGTCTAAGTTGACGACGATGAATCTAATTATGTTTTCCTGCGAGCGGATTTTATTTTCGAGCTTGCCGATCGTGCCGCCCTCGGCGGTGAAAGTGCTCAAAATATAAAAACCGTTCCGGGTTTTCTTTATCGGATACGCAAGCTTTTTCTTTCCCAAATTTTCGGTGGCGATGAGTTTACCATTTTCTGAGATAAACTTGTCCAACTCGTTTGAGATAGCGGGCGCATCGTTGTCGGATACGGCTGAGGATAGTATATACATCAGCTCATATTTTGGCATAAAGTGGTTCTCCTTTTCCCGCCACCGTAATTAGTAGAATTAATGACGGCGGGATCCCGCTTCGGGCGGGACTTTATCGCCCCAAGGGGACGAATATGTGCATTAGTTTATTAAATTTTACTTGCTTAGTTTATCAAAAAGGGACCTTGCCGTCAAGGAGCTAGGATTAGCCGTTTTGAACACCCGGGACGGGGTGTCGGTGTTCCCGGTAAGCTTATATAATGTCACCCATGTCCATCGCGAGCGAAGCGTGGCGATCTCTTCTAAAAAAGATTGCCGCGTCGCCGCGGAGCTAATGCTTAAGAGTTCGGCTCCTCGCAATGGACATATATGCTCGCCTGGTATTCCTAGCTTCTTAGCTTCCCAGCTTCTAGATTCCCGATCCTACGCATTTACCCGGAAGTGGGCGACGTCGCCATCATTCATAATGTATTCTTTGCCTTCTACCCGCAACCAACCCTTATCCCGGGCTTGTGGGTAGCCACCGGCCTCCAGTAATTTGTCCCATTGGATGATCTCGGCGCGGATAAAGCCTTTCTCAAAGTCGGTATGGATAACCCCGGCGGCTTGCGGGGCGCGGGTTCCGGCCGGAATAGTCCAAGCTTTGGTTTCGATCGGCCCGGCGGTGAAGAAGGTGATCAGATTGAGTAATTTGTATGACGCTCGGGCCAGGCGGTCGAGGCCGGATTCGGAAATCCCAAGTTCATGCATATACTCAGCGCGTTCTTGATCGGCGAGTTCCGCCAGCTCCGATTCGATTTTCACGTCGATTGCGAGAAAATTAGGTTGTAGGTTGTAGGTTGTAGGTTGTAGGGCAATGTTTGCCACATACAATGTCGGTTTCATGGTTAACAAACTCAATTGTTTGACCAACTTTAGTTCATCATCGGTGAGACTCACTGTCCGGGCCAAACTTCCGGCTTCCAAAGCCAGTTTTATTTTTTCCAGGGCGGTTTTAAGTATTACCGCATCCTTGCTACCACCTTTGATTTCCTTGGTGACGCTTTCTAGCCGTTTGCCGACCGTGGATAGATCCGCCAGCATGAGTTCCATGTTTATAACCTCGATGTCGCGTCCGGGGTCCACTGAGCCATCGACATGGATAATGTCTTTGTTTTCAAAGAATCTGACGACCTGGACAATAGCATCGACTTCACGGATGTGTGATAAGAATTTATTACCCAAGCCCGCACCCTCGGCCGCACCTTTGACGAGGCCGGCAATATCGACGAACTCGATAGTCGTTGGGACGAGCTTGGCGCTTTTTTCCTGTGCGGCCAGTTTGGCAATGCGCTCATCGGGTACGGCAATCACTCCAACATTGGGATCAATGGTGGTGAAGGGGAAATTGGAGGCCTGGGCCTGTTGTTTGGTGAGGGCGTTGAACAAAGTCGATTTACCGACATTGGGCAGTCCCACAATTCCGACAGAAAATGACATTGAGATTTATTCGTTAACAATCTTTCTTAGAATATCTGCGGTAATTCGGCAATCGTTTAAGGCGTCATGGGTTCCGCGCGCGGGCATCCCCAACGCTTCAAACATTTCTTCCGAACGTATACCACCAGTATAGCCTTGCTTGATTAAATAGATATACCCGACAGGCCACAAATCTAAGTAATGGTAATAATCATAGGAGGTTACATCTATATTAGCAGTCTTTATCATCTTATAGAGCATGGCTCGATCGAGATACTGGACCCAAGACGCAAGCAGGACATCCTTGCCAAATTTTTTTATGAATGAATCAATGACTTCGTTTTGGGTCGGAGCCGAGCGCAAGACCTCTTCTGTGATACCGTTGACCTTGAGCGCTATCGGATTGGCACCCTTGAGATCTTGTTTTATAAAAGAGGAGAAGGAATCCTTTTCCTGCAAGGAGGTTTTGTCTAAGAGCACTCCAGCCAACTGCAGTGGCTGAGCTTTTTCCGGATCGATATCGGTAGTTTCAAAATCGATTAATAAAATGTCTTTGATAAAGTTCATTAAGCTAGCCTACGGTTAATTGACCTAATTCCTAAAGCTTGGGTATTTTAACAAATTTCTGGGGTTTCAGATAGTCGCTTAGCTTGTGGTTTTCTGCTAAGCTTAGGCTAATCTTAACCATTGCTATAAATATGCTTACCGAAGGTCAAACAAACTATCTATCAAAAGTCCCAGATGACCAGAGAATGGTAGTAAAGTCTTTCGACCCGAAAGGACTTGAAGTTGTAAACAAGATCATCGCTGAAATTAAAGCGGTTGAACCTGTTTTGGAAGTTGTTTGTATTGGTTCACTGCCGCTTAAAATTGCAGGACAAGAAGATATTGATATAAATGCGTTTTGTATTAAAGCCGAACAGGAAAAACATATTCCAAATTTCAAAAGGCTTTATGGCGAACCAAGCAGAGTTGGAAAGAACTCGATAGGCTGGGCTTTCACGAGAGAAGGATATAGTGTTGATGTATGGCTGACTGATCCCACTGCGGAAACTACTCAGCAGCAATTGAAGATTTTCAATATGCTTAAAAATGACCCTGAATTGTTGAAAGAATATGAACAGATTAAACTGGCCGCAAAGGATCTACCTTACAAGCAATATCAGACCAAGAAGTACGAATTTTATAATAGAATTTTAGGATTGAAATGATAAAAATCACTTATTTTGTTCACGGACGGGACCGACTATATAATTAAAGATTAAATATGAAAGATAATTGGGATGACCAACAATTTGCAACCGACTGGGATGAAACCTCGGCGGTTAAAAACCCGAATCGATTAGCTTTGCTTGAATTGTTAACTGCTATTGTCTCCGATAATTATGTTGAAGGAAAATACATACTTGACCTCGGATGTGGCAGTGGATTAGTTGAACAGCAAATTCTCGAAAAGTTGCCAAATGCGAAGTTTGTTGGAGTAGACGCATCAGATATTATGCTTGCGAAATCGAAGGAACGCATAAGCGAAGACCAATTGATAACTATAAAACATAATTTAGAGCAAATAGATACTTTATCAATACCTCCGGCAGAATATCAAATAGCATTTACCTCATTTGCACTCCACGAAATATCTTCTGAATCAAAGAGAAAAGTTTTCAAGTTTATTTACGATAACTTAAGCCCAAACGGCTTCTATATACTAGTTGATAGATTTAAAATCGATGCTCAAAACTTGAACATCGGCTATTCAAGCCAATGGAAGCATACTCTCCATCCAGAATGGAAAGGTAATTTAAGCTTTGCGGACTATACTTCTAAAATGTCAGTCAAAGATGATTCACCAGATACTTTGGAAGACCAGCTCGCATGGCTTAGACAACTGGGTTTCAAAGCAGATTGTCTGCAACTTCAATTAGATAGAGCGCTAATTTTTGCTATTAAATAAAATAAAATAGTAATTTCGGTGATCAATCCTGAATTAAAACTATAATGGAAAAACAATTTTATATCGATGAAATAAGGAAGAACTATCCGAACCTCAAATTCAAAAAAATTAAAATTATTGATGAGGGTTGGAATAACACTATTGTAAAGTTAGATAATAGATTTATCTTCAGATTTGCCAAGACCGATAATCTATTTCCACTCAAGGATGAAATTCGGTTTTTGGATTATTTTAGTAAATTTTCACCTCTCGAAGTTCCTAAATATATATATGTTCCAGAAAGAGTGAACTTTGCTGGATACAAGATGATAAAAGGTGACTCATTAGAGTTTAGTAAATATCACAAATTATCACCACACCAACAGAAACAAATACAAAGCGGCCTTGCCAAGTTTCTCAATGCAGTGCATTCCATACCTTTGAAAACAGCAAGAAAATTCAAAATAAAAAATGCTTGGGTGTTTGCAGATGCAGTAAAGAAAGCCAAAAAACGGGCTAAAATTGTTGCCAAAAAACTTAGTCCTGGCGATAAGAAAAAACTATCCGAATATTTGGATAAGCTTTCACAAAGCAGGCATTCTTATGTAAAGTCCGTAATGCATCAGGATTTCTATGAGGCTCATATTTTGTATGATTTTGATAAACATAAATTGGCGGGAATTATAGATTTCAGTGATGTGCAGATTGGAGATAGGGCAATAGACTTCAGGGAGCTGTGGTTCTACGGTAAAGAATTTATGGATAATATCTTTAATTTCTACGGCTCGAACGATAAATCATTAAGACAACGCTCTTGGGATTGGTATATTATCATCAGCATTGATTTAATGTATTACGGAATAACTAAAGAAAAAAAATACTGGAAACAAGGGTATCAAATAATAAAGGAAAAAGTATCATCAGTATGGTAAGGCCTGAATTTATTGGAATTGTTGGGGCATCAGGGTCAGGCAAATCGACTTTATGCAAAGAGTTAAAAAAAAGCTCAAGGGATTTTGAACATATAAAGCTTGATAATTATTTCAGAGATCCTAAGACTTTTCCAAAAAAGTTCGGTTTTCCAAATTGGGAAAGGCCTGCTAACCTGAAATTTGATATTCTCTTGAAACACTTGAAGGCATTGAGGAGAGGCAAAACAATTCACACAAAAAGTTTCCCCAAGAAAGCTGGCGGCATAAGTAAACCTATAATCATAAGACCCAAGAAGTATATTTTAGTTGAAGGATTTATTTTGTTTATGAATAAGGCAGTCAGAGGTTTTTTGGACAAGAAAATCTATTTGGATATTCCGTCCAAATTGATGCTCAAAAGGCGAGCAAGAAGGTTCGGCGATGCTCACATAACAGATTATGATACCAAAGTAGCCATCCCTGAATATCTTAAATACGGCATTAAACAGAAGAAATTTGCCGATTATATAATCAACGCCGCGAGACCACAATCCGCTGTTATAAAAGTAGTCAGAAAGATTATTGAGAAATAGCATTTTTATGCTAAAATAACCAGGTTATGATAGACCAAAGTATTTTCAAGGCTTACGACATTCGGGGGATTTACCCCACCCAGCTCAACGAAGAGCTGGCTTATGGCATCGCGCAAGCGTATTGTAAATTCCTTAATCCCAAAACAGTCGCTCTGGGATTCGACGTTCGCATCTCCAGCCCGTCGCTGTTTGAGGCGGCCAAACAAGGCCTGCTCGACCATGGGGTGAACGTCATCGACATCGGCATGATCTCGACCGACATGCTCTATTTTGCAGTGGCTAATTTTGGCTACGACGGCGGTATTATTATCTCCGCCTCGCACAATCCCAAGGAGTACAACGGCCTCAAACTGACCCGGGAAAAAGCCATCCCGATCTCGGGCGACACAGGCATCCTGGATATAAAAGATTCGGTCGCGGCTGGCTACGAATATAAAGCCATGGAGCCGGGCAAAGTGACCAGCAAAAATATTACTGAGTATTATATTCAGAAATGTTTGTCGTTTGTGGATGTTTCAAAAATCAAGCCGCTCAAGGTCGTGGCCAATGCCATGTTTGGCACCGCTCTGGCGAATGTTGCGCATATGAAATTGCCCATCCAGCTGACTGAGCTCAACGAAAACCCCAACGGAAATTTTCCCAAGGGCCAGCCTGATCCTTTGCAGAAGCAGAACCAGCAGGAGACCATCGAACTGGTGAAAAAAGAGCATCCGGATTTTGGAGTCGCTTGGGATGCCGACGCTGACCGTTGCTTCTTCTTCGATGAGAACGGCCGGTTTATCTATCCGTATTATGTCAGCGCGCTGTTTTCGGAATATTTCTGCCAAAAAGAACCTGGGGCGGTGGTTGTCCACGACATCCGGCTCAAATGGGCGATCGAGGATAAGGTCAAAGCCGCTGGCGGCCGGACTGTGGCGATCAAAGCGGGCCGCGCGTACTTCAACCCCGAGATGATTAAGCAGAACGCCATGTTTGCGTCGGAAACTTCCGGCCATTACTACTTCCGCGATTTCTTCTCAAGCGATAACGGCCTCATCCCGTTTCTACTTATGCTTCAGATCGTCTCCCAATCGGGGAAAAAAGTTTCCGAGCTCTTCGATGAATATTTCGAAAATTATCCGGTCTCCGGAGAAGTGAACACAAAGGCCGCTGACCAGTCCCAGGTCGCGCCTCTGCTTGAGAATATCGAAAAACATTTTGCTATCAACAAAGATTTCCTGATTGATAAAACCGATGGGGTGAGCATAGAAACCAAACAGTGGCGGGCCAATGTCCGCGGCTCCAATACCGAACCTCTCATCCGGCTCAACGTCGAAGCGCGAAGCCTCAAGGATCTCGAGCAGGGGACCGAAGAGGTTCTGCGGTTCATAGGATAAGACAAAAGAAAAGGCGATCGGTGTGGGACCGGTCGCCTTTTTGATTTTAGGCCGCATCTGCAGGCCGGAATTCGAGAATCTTTGCACTGAGTCCCTGATGCTTGATGACGGCTTGTTCGGGAACGCCGTACTTGGGCTCAAAGGTGCGGATTTCGAAGGCCTTCGGGAACGCCGCGTGGAGTACTCGGAGGGCTTCCGTTACCGCTTCGGGATTGCGGCTTGCCCCGGGCAAGTACAGGCCGAGGTTGAGAACGGTACCGTATTCCGGGCTCCACCAAGCGTGGGTGAGGGTGTCGCGAACACCCAATCTTTCCCAGTCGGGATTACTCACACGGTAGTGGAAGAAGGAGCAGAATTGCCGCGCTTCCGGTGAAAACAGGTGTCCGCCGTCTGTGCAGGACGAATGGAAATTGAGATACACAAAAACTGTGTTCCGCATGTGTCCCCCTTGGAATTTATAAAACACCTTTGCCGTAGCTTAGGTGCTTTATATCAAACCTATTTTTGCTTTCACTTCCTGGACTGTCGATTGGGCAACCTTACCGGCTTTCACAGCCCCGTCGGCAATAATCTTGTCGATTTGTCTTTCTTGTGTGTCTAATTGTTGTTTGATTTCGCGCATATGCTGGAAATATTGGGCAATCTGGGACGCAAGGGTCTGTTTGAGATCTGAGTACTTGATCGTCCCGGCTTGGTATTGTTTCGTGAAATCATCATACACCTCTTGGTTGCCGAATTCAAGCAGGAGGTCAAAGAGGTTTTTTACACCCTTGGGCATCTCGCCTTCGGGTGCGTCCGTGGCGGTAACGGCGCGAGATAGTTTTTTGGCAATTTCTTCCGGTGAGTCAAACATGTTTATAAATGATCCCGGTTCGGATTTGCTCATCTTGCGCTCGGGATCCGCGAGGCTCATGATGCGCAGGGGTTTCTGCATGTATGGTTTGACTTCCGAAAAGGTTTCGCCGAATTTGTGGTTGAATTTGCGTGCGAGAGTATTGGTCAGTTCCAAATGCTGGAGCTGGTCGTGGCCCACCGGGACAAAGGCTGGCTTGTATAGCAGGATATCGGCAGACATGAGCACGGGATAGTCAAACAAGCCGACATTGATATTGGCCGATTGGCGCCCCGACTTGTCTTTGTATTGGGTCATGCGCTCGAGTTCACCCATGGGAAGTAGGGTATTGAGAATCCAAGTCAGCTCCGCGTGTTGCGGCACTTGGGATTGGATAAAAATGGTGCATTTGTCCGGATTGAGGCCTGCCGCGACAAAAGTTTTGACCAAATCGCGAATCTGGTCGGCTTTCGGTTGGCCCGGAGTAAAGTCTTCGGTGAGAGAGTGGAGGTCGGCGACAAAAAAATAGCAGTCGAATTTGTCTTGCAGTTCGACGAAGTTTTTGAGCGACCCCAGGTAGTTGCCGATGTGCAGATCACCTGTGGGCTGAATTCCCGATACAATTCTTTCTTTCATAGGATTTATTATAGCTTAAATTTAATACCTCCCCTAACCCCTCCTATGTTAGGAGGGGAATAAACCAAAACCAGGCTGCGGCCTGGTCTATTCCTCCCCTAGAATAGAGGAGGCTAGGAGGGGTAGAATTCTTCTGCTACAATCTAGGAAATGGAGGAGAATATGCGACGATCACTCGCACTGCTTTCTCGCGTTGTTTGCAAGAGTTGCAAATCGGGAAATCACGAATGCGAAAAACAGGTTGTTCTCCATGGATATCCGATTCCTTGTGAGTGCTACCGGTGTCGAGTCGTCTCCGAACAACCGGCCAAGGACGTTACCGAAGCCGAACCGTTCTAGTTTAGTACAGGAGAGGGCATGTCCAAGGTTCATAGTTCGATCCTTGCTTTAGAAAGGCTGTTCCCTTTTCTTTCTCTCTCTCTCTC
>JAIFWV010000025.1 GCA_019659055.1 Candidatus Doudnabacteria bacterium | reverse complement strand
TGACGGCGCCAGTGCCGCCGTTTCCGACAGACAGGGTCCCATTCACTTCAGCAGTAGCCAAATCTACGGCATTTGTAGTTGAGCCACTACCGACAAAGTTAGAAGCAGTGAGAGTATCAGAAATTTGGGCATCGGTCAGTCCTGCTATATCTGAGATGTTCCCTGTAGTGATGACTGTTCCAGTTGCATCCGGGAAAGTTATAGTTTGATCAGTTGTCGCAGGATTGGTAATTGCGATATACAATTCGTTGTTGTCGGCTCCAGTACCTTCGAAGATTATTCCAGAGACACCCAAAATTTCTTGGTTGGCCGAAAGCCCGACGTTTCCGGACAGTGCGGTGGATTCATCCAGCGCAATAGTTGGAGTTCCGCCTTCGGTTGCTGAAGAACCCGTGAGTCCCAAACCGCTCGATACGGTCGCAACATAATTCCCAGTAGTATGAGTGCCGAGCGTGATGAGGTCATTAAGTGTAGCCGCGCCAGTGCCGCCGTTGGCGACTGCGACTATTCCCGTAACGTTCGCGGCATTGCCAGAAATATTTCCTGTAATCTTGTTGCCTGCAAGCGCTGTGATCCAAGCTGGATCTGCATAAGAGCCGCTTGTTAGGACAATGTTTGCCGTGGTTATACCGTTGACCGCGCCCGCTGTGAGGGAGCCGCCACTGATGGTCGCCGTATTGATTGTGCCGCCGGTGACCACATTGCCTGAAGCATCTATGACAAACGGAGAAGCATCACCTGCGCTGTCGTCAACCTGAAAAGAAATCGCGTTGCCCAAGTTTTTTACATAGAGCGGCGTGGCAGTCGATCCGGCCAAAGTCGAAGCTTGTAAGATGTATTGAGCACCGGCCCCGTTTATGGAAGGAGCATTTTCGCCAAAGGTAAACGCGCTCTTGGCGGCTGTGTTCAGAGTCCAATTCCAAACTTGAGCATGGTCGCCATTGTTTATGGTATTGGCTCCGGTGGCAGCAGACAAACCGGATAAAGCTCCCGATCCCCCGCCGCATGATCCAATACTGATATTGCCCGAGCCATCCGACTGAAAACATCCGGAAGAGTCGCTATCAGGCAGAGTCCAAACAACGTTGCTCGCGATTACTGCCGGAGCCTGGAAGCCAACCCAATTACTCGAATCAGCATCGGCAAACCTCAAATCGTGCTGACCGTTAATAGTAAGATCGTTGTCGAACGTGGAAGTTTGCAAAGCCGCAGTGGTCATGCTCGTCCCGTCTGCAAAAATTAAAGTCGTAACCTTCGCTGTATCGGTCACAAAATCTTTGGACGACAAATATGTGAATCCCACAATGCTTCCCGGACTGCCCGCAGTAGGAGCAGTATAGGTTACAGAAATCCCAGCTGGACCCTGAGGGCCTGTCGGTCCTTGCACTCCCTCCGGACCTTGCGGACCTTGTGCGCCGGCTTCGCCCCTATCGCCTTTGATTGCAACACCGCCGCCGACATTTATAATTTTATAAATTATTTGTGTTAGCATTTGAGGATTTGAATCTGTCTGCGTGGCGGCAGAAATCAATCCGGAAGCCGTACTCCTTGGTAAATAATTTTCGGATAGGTTTCGGCTATTGGGCAGGGAGCCGTCTTTGGAAAAATACATGGTCGCGGCAGTACTGGCAGTGAACAGAGAAACTAGCAGTGCCGCCAAGACAAACTTCGGCGCGTGAACGATATGTTTTTCAAATCCGGCTTTTGCTAAATTAGCTTTTTCAAAATCCGGGACCACTGCTTCTACAAAGTCCTGCGGCCGGTGATGCGCAACCTGCAAGTTTACGGAACTCACGCGCGGGTGCTCAGGATCAGTAATTTCCTTCTCCTGGAATCTTTCTTCGTGTTCCACTAGACGCACAGCATGATCCACGATCGTATCTTCATGGATCGCCATTTTGTTCTTCACGAGATCAAGCTGAGCTTTAATCTGATCCAGATCCTCCGAGCTGACTTCTTCGGGTTGAGCCGGAATTTCCTTTGCGATCTCAGCTGCTTCCGAAATCATGTTTGAACCGACGTTTGGATCCTTTCCCTCTTTGAGTTTATAAACAGCCTCGATTGTGGTAACCCAATTGCGGCCAATCTTCTGGGCTGGAAGTTTACCGGCCCGCGCCAGTTGTCCGAGGTAGTCCTGATGGTAACCCGTCATTTGAGCTGCTTGTGCAAGCGACAAAAAACCTCCTTCGGTACCGACGGGTTGCACGCGGTAAGGGGAGGCTATGTCTGAAGTATTTATTTTTTCGCTGTCGTCGCTTTTCTGGAGTCCTTCAATCGAGGCTGAGTTTTTTTCAAACAAGCTCGCATGATTTTGAGGCTGTAGCAAAGAAGCATCAATTTCGGATTGCTTATGGCTACTCTCGACTGCTGTCTGTTCTGCTTCGGATCCTGCGGTATGCGCAGTTTGCATTCCAGATACAGAAGCAGGTTCAGAATTAATTAAATTCTGATCACCTGGTTTTAGGGGATCTCTCTCGTCCACTTTATTTATTTTAGTTTTCTTTTTGTTTCGATAGGCCTGATTTTGGGCCGTTCTCACGATCTCGGATAACCGATCTCGTATATATTATAGCGCATTTTGCGGCGGATGTCAATACTTACGGCTATGAACTTACAGTCATGAAGCCCCAATGCACAAACAATTAGTATTGAGTTTAAAATTCGTAGTTCATTGCATTTTGAATCTCCGGCTTTGCCATTTGGGGAATTATTAGAACACAAACTATGGTCCCGAGTCCATCCGAGATTTTGGAATACTTTATTTTAGGCCTATTTCGTAAAAGCATCCCTGCCGTAAATGTTTCACAAACAGGTGCTTAAATGTAAAAGCACGTAGGTAAACTAGACAAGAAGCGAAAAATTTGCTATAATATGTATGTAAGGTAAAAGCTTACGTAGAAACAAAAACAAAACCAAAAGACATGAAATCGTATCTTAGCTAATCCAAAGAACGAACGGCCTCTATCTCATATGCGAGGCGGTTATTTTTTTGAAAAAGCCTACCGTCTGGAAGCAAGCACATTTACATTCGTCTATTTCCGGCCTGGGACACAATCATTAGGCTTAACCACCGAAGATTTGTTCTGGACGGGGAATATTAAGGAGCTAGCGTTTACGGAGTTACCAAAATCGTAACTGTCTGGACGCGCTAATTCCGCACATAAAAAGACCCGGTTCTCTCGCCAGGTCTTTTTATTTCGTCCTGGATTTGACACAAATTTTTTGCTTGCGTATTATGTCTCTACGTTCTTTGTGAACTCATATGAAAATACTTTAGGGGAAGTGGGTGAAGTCGCGAAACGTAAAGCGCAAAACGTGAATCATAAAGTGCCTCACGTTACATGCATCAAGTCTCACGGCTAATTCCTACGCTGTGCCGCAACCGTAATAGCCGGAGCACCTGAACTATTTTTGAAATATCTTTACTCCCGAGCAGGAGCAGGATTACAAATTTCTAATTACCTAATTACTAATTTCTAAACCTTTTCCTGTTCGGAAGAAGGTTTTTTTATTTCAGGAGGAAAAATGTATAGACGGCAGTTCCTGCAAAAAGGTCCGGCGCTTGTAATCGGTCTCGCTACGATTCCACTTTCGGGATGTGGGGCACAGAGTCCGAACTCCCCTTCGCCAGAGAGGCCCGCCACGCCACCGACGCAGACCGCGGTGGCAAACCCCGTCGATCTCAAGTTGGCTGGAGAGCATTACAAAACTTTCTCAAGCTCACTCGACGGCACCCTGCAAGACGCGCTCACGGCTGAGAACCTGAATCCGGGAAGCTCACTCGTCGGGTACACCAATCCAAACGGGACACGCGGGAGCGACTTCCTCATTCACACTCTCAACGGGAAGCGCCCCGAAAACGGATACGACTTCATGATCAACAACGGTCATTATTTCGCGTCCGCTTACAACTTCCATATTCGTAAAGGTGATACGATTCAAATCTTCATGCCGCCGAAATGGGATGGTGTTTCTGTCTAACCAAAAAGCCATGCGCTCTGCGTATGGCTTTTCTCATCTCCCCTACCCGATGGGTTGCTGGCGGTTCTTCCAAACTAAATACGTTGCAATAAATCCAAGGACGGTGATAGTGAGGCTGGCACTCCAGGCAATGGGAAAGTTTTTTGTGCCTCTCGTTCCCGATTTCACAATTGGGTGTTTGGTCGATTCCACTTTCCATAATTCCGAATTCTTGCCGTTGGAAACCATTGCGTATAAATTATTATCCGGACCAAATTTGATTTGATCAATCCTATAGTCAGGAGCAAGGGTCACGAAATCCTTCAGCTTCCCTGATCTTAACCCAAACTCCGAAACCTTTTTTCCGCCGACAGTCGCAAGACCTGTGTCCTGATCAAAGTCGCTAATCACAAACTGAGACAACTGTCCTGGGTCAAAAGTAGCAAGCGGCTGTGGCGGAGTATTTGGATGTTCTTTAATAATCGGATTATCTATCTCTCTGCCTGCATTAAAGTCCGGCCAACCATGCCAGGTTCCGCCCGATACGGCAAACAGGCTGTCGCGGCCATCCTTTACTGGACGGACTCCACGATCTTCCATCGCCGAGTCCAAGGTATAGAGGTTATTTTTTGAGTCAAAGCTTAATCCCTTGGGATTATGAAATCCGTAAGCAACTAATTCTAAATTTGAACCATCTGGATTGGCACGCATTATAGCCCCGCTGCACTTGAGAGATCCTGAGAGGGTTTCGGTATAGGCTGGCGTGTTGAAAGGCATAAACGATCCGGTCGAAGCCTTGTCATCTTTTCTCGCAGTCAAAAAATTATCGGTTTCGATGTTTATCTGGTTTATCTTGACTGCTTTACACGGCAAGTCATGGACGCTTGGCTGACCCTTGAGCCAACCATTGTCGGCGCCCACTAACCCTGAATTAGTGGCAGTCCCCACACTAAAATACATTTTCCCGTCATGAAAGATCACAGAACTGTTGGCATAGTCCCCTGATGCGGGCAAGCCTGTAACGAGATCGGAAAAGGAACCTTGGTTTACGACATCGACCCGGCCCCGGAAAATAGCATAGACCTTGCCCTGATGAAAAGATAAGCCCAAAAGCGGCTGACTGACCCGATCAACCAAAACAACCGGCTCTCCGCTTGGGGCGACCTTCACGATTCTTTCGGTTCCTCCTGCGGCCTGGTTAAAAATGAAGTTACCTTCGAAATCAAATGTGAAATACTTACTCAAAGGTAATTTGTCTAAGATCTTGGTCGCTCGAAAGTCCGAAGGCACTTTCAAAATGTCTGCTTCGGTTTCTCCAAACGCAAGGTTTATGTATAGGAAATTGAGCAAACCCAGTAATACAACTGCGATGCTTTTGCTTGTAGCGGTTTTTAAATTAGTAAATTTTAATCTTCGCATTTTGGTTAAAGGCAAAAAGTTGGCTGATATTAATGCAAAAGCTAAACAAAAACCGCTATCGCAGTTGATATACTGGGCAAAAAAAATATGCCTAGCAGTTTTTTCATATCATTTGGCACTAATTTCAGTTGATTCCGGCTCAAGCCAGCGATAAGCCATGGACCGTGAAGCGTGTAGCTTGATACGTTTCGCGATTCACGACTTTAGGCCAGCTTGAGTCAGAACAACCTAACCTTAATTTATAAGCTTACGAAAAAAATGGTTATTAGCAATTCATGTTATAAATTGCTTCATTGCTCAATGTTTTTTGTAGGACTGCATAGTCCAATGTGGATATAAGTCTAAAAAACCAAAACCTCCGACTATGGCGGAGGTTTTGCTCTTTCAGAAGATCTGATAATTCAGAGTATATATCCCGACCTGCAAGCAAGTCCGGAAGAATGAGGCTTTAAGCCTGTCTTTACAAGCCCACTAAATTTCCTTGTAAAGAATGCTTAAGACTTTTAAATTTTATTTCCTTCACCCCTTTCCAATGGCGCATAATGCGCATTAATGAAGGTTCTCCCTTTCTAGACTATCCCCTTACAATTATGTCTAGCAGGTATCTATATTTTGTCTCATCTACTTCGGACAGGCAATGGATAATTTTCACAAAAATCCGTAGTACTTTCCTCCAAAAATTTGACTAGCTATGCACAATTCAGTATAACTCTACGAAAGTACGAAATCTCGAATTACGAACTGCGGTTAATCTAGTTACTAGTTAGTAGTTTCGCAATTTCGTAGTTCGTAGAAAGTCAGAATTTTACTTGCCAAAAGCTATGGCGTCTGGGGCGTAACCCGAAGTTTCTGTGAGAAGTCCTGATCTGACTGTAAACTCTCCGTAGCGATCATTGATATTATCGAGGGTTTTAATTAAATCAGAATTGTGTCCGCCGAACAAATCCAATTGCAGGCAATCAGACAAGAGATTAGTAAATCCCACCGCGATATGCATAATGTCATGCCGAAACTCCCAATTTGCCCATAAATTCAAAGCCTCATCATAGAGTTCCTGGCCGGTGTTGATAGTTCTTTTTAATTTCTTAGATTTATGGACACACCCACCTGCGACATCCGTAATCCCAAAATACATGCCTGAAGCCTTAAACCCTTGCTCTCGCATACGGCGGGCGGCTTTCTCGGCCAGGCGCATCACTACTGCCTTGAGCCGGTCTTTATCTGTGGTTCGGAAGTTAAGCACCCAGGAATGCCCAAAAGACTTAGGAGCGTCAGAATTCCGAAATCCTAAATCCGAAGCACGAAACAAATTCAAATCATCAAAATTCGAATCTTCTAAACTGTTTTGATCATTTTCTAATTTTAGATATTGTTTAGGATTTAGATAATCGACATTCGATATTGGAATCAAATCCTGCTCTAATCCATTAATTCTTTGCCAGATGTAAAACCCCGGCTTGCCAAAGACAGCCAGGAGATTGGCCACCGGATAAGACAGTACGTCCCGGGGACCCGTCATTCCCAGGGACATTAGACGTTTCTGCCAACCTCGAGCCACTCCCCACAAATCGGTAAACTCAAGATTGCGATAGATCTCGTCCAATCCTGAGCGCCAAACGACGCTCAAGCCATCGGGCTTCTTCATATCGGCCGCGAGCTTGGCCATAAATTTATTTGACCCAATCCCCACTGAACAGGTCAGCCACTCCCCGACTTCATCTCGAATCCTTTGCTTGATCTCGGCCCCAATCGCCAGAGGATTGCAAGCCGCGTCTTCCAAATCCAAAAACGACTCGTCGATACTGTAAGACTCCACTCGATCCGTATAATCCGCAAAAATTCTATTGATCCGGCGATTAACTTCCCGGTACTTCTCCGGTTCAGATTCGGCTAAAATTATATCAGGGCAAATTTTCCGGGCTTTATATATAAGTGTGCCGGTTCTGATCCCGAGAGCCTTGGCTTCCTTGGACGCGGCGATAATACAGCTCGTGGGATGGAGAGATGCACAAACACCCAGAGGCTTGCCCCGGTATTTGGGATTGGCTTGCTGTTCGACAGACGCAAAAAACGAATTCATGTCGACCAGCATGATTTTGGGGATTTCCTCAGTCAACATAGGATTCCAAAAGAGTCCATTTTAAATTATCGGTATTAAACTGAAGTTTAAAGTAATTAGTCGAATCCGAAACCGCAAAATAATAAATTTTGGTTCGGCCTTCCCAGGAAGAATAGGTCAAATTGATTTTTTTGATCGGATATTCCCGCCCCTGCCACAAAAATTTCCAAGGCACAGCTTGGTTTAGTTTAAAAATCGTAACAACTTCGATGGGTTGGTTGATTTGCTCAAGCATGAAAAAGACGGCCTTTGGGCCGCCTTTTATAAACTTATGAATCTATTGTATTTCTCTAAAAATCATTTGTCAACCAAATCTAGTATGTCCTGAGTTTGGCATCCATCTGAGAGGAATCGCTGTCGATGTTTTCTATACTGCTGCTGCTAAGATCAGCATCGATACGATCGAGGTTATCGTTATGAACTACCGGAGTCTGGGAGGAAGACGAATCGCCGCCTGCCAATTGTTGTTGGTTTGATGACAATTGATTCCAAAAAATAAGTCCAAAGACTATGGCTAGCACCAAGACGGAGCCAGCAGTGATAAGTTTAGTCATTTATTCATTCTCCTGTTCTTCGCTGGACGTTCCAGCAGGTTTAGTTTCTTCTTTTTTTACTGCCGCAGACTTAGATAGCTTCCTCATTGTCTTCACGATCTGCTGGAGATTCTGGTGAAGAGCGTTGAGATCTTTCTTTATAAGCTTCATGCTGGCCTGAAACTCCCGGACGCTCTGGACTACGACCGTTGGGGCAGTGGTGCTGGTATCCACGGTCGTGCTGGAATCTATCTTATCTTCAACTTTGGGTAAGGTCCCTAGGATGGCCGCTTGCTTAAGCTTGGCGTCAGCGATTTCAGTATCGATTTTCTTCTTTAGTTCTTCGGCTTTAGCGATCATCTCGTCAATTTTAGCCAGATCCGCAGAAGGAGTCACCTCAGTCCCGGTTGCGGTGGCTGTGGTTGTGGTAGTTACCCCAAGCTTGGCTCGTTGAAGCTTAATACGGGTGATAATGTCTTGCATGCGGTCGAGTTCTTTTTGGGCTCGGGCAATCTGGTTTTTGGCCATAGATTGCAGACCGTTTATGCGCTCCCGCTCATGCTCGATCTTTTCTTGCTTGCGATGCTTTTGCTCCAACGTTGTATTGGTGCCAGTGTTAGTGTTGCTGGTGGTAGAAGTGGATTCTTCGGCCATGACTGGTAATGTGCTGAGCACTAATGCCAGCAAAACCGTGCACGTGGCACTTATAAATTTAATTTTGTTTCTCATATTTTTTGTTAATTACCTTTTAATTATTATAAAATAATTATTAAATTTTGTAAAGTTAATTAAAATCCAGATGGCCGAAGGCGTAGTCGAGCGAAGCGTCGGCTTTTTTGCCAGGATTAAATATCCCTTCCGGGTCGAAAATCTTTTTGGTTTCCAAAAACAGTTCCCAGATCTCTTCGCCGTACATTTTTTCCAGGTATGGCCCGCGCACCAAACCATCATTGTGCTCGCCTGAGAGTGAGCCTTTGTATTCCAAAACCAAATCGTAAACTTCTTCGCCCAATTTTTTAATAATATCCGCGGCATGCGGATCCCCGACCTTCATGAGCGGGATGATATGGAAATTGCCGTCACCAACATGCCCGGCGATAGTATAGAGCAGGTGGTATTTGTCCATAATCGTGTAGAGCTTGGGTAAAAACTCGGCCAAGACTTCTGGCCGGACCACAAAATCGTCTATAAACGGTGCGGTACGCATACCCGAGACGTGGTGGCGGAGCATATTGAAACTTTCCCGGCGTATGACCCAGTACTTCTGCGCGTCGGACTCGGCCAGCACAAGTTTGGTGCGGACCTTATATTCCTTGAGGCTATCCTGGGCCTTGCGTGCCATCTCGATTGATTCGGCATCCGAGTCCGACGAAAATTCCGCGAGCATCACAAGCTTCGGAATCCCCCCGGTGAGCGTCATCCACAGCTCCGGCAAAAAAGAGATTGCAAGTTTAATAGCGTTGCCACGCAGTCTAGCTAAAACATCAGGCAGAAGCCGGATAGCCACCTTGAAGGTATGATCGTCATACGACTCTATTGACTGCGGCTTGAACTGCAAAAGATGATTGGTAATCTCGGGTAACTTATGAATGTCATTGAGCATGATCACCAGCAGATGCTCGCGCGCTTTGGGTTTGACCAACTTAAACTTGATTTCGGTAATAATCCCAAATGTCCCCTGCGACCCGACTATAACTTTGTTGATATCAAATATTTGGGTCTGCCGATCATAAACATTCCAGAGGTAATAGCCAGCGGAGTTTTTGGAGACATTGGGCTTGGCGGCTTTGAGCGCGTGGTAGTTCTTGTCGATGAGATTGTATAATTTATTGTAAACTTCACCCTCGACTCCGTCTGCGGACATCTTCTCTTGCAATTGTTTGTGGTTGAGCGGCTTAAAAGTATATTCTTCGCCATCGCGCAAAACCATCTTGAGCTCCAAAACATAGTTTTCGGTTTTACCATAGAGCAGATTCAGCTCTCCTCCCGAATTGTTGGCGACCATGCCCCCAACCGCGCACATTTCCCGCGATGCTGGATAACTGGGCAACAACAGATGGTGCTTGAGAGTCTCCTTCTCGAAATCACGGTAAAACATACCCGGCTGGACCACTGCAAAGTCTGGCCCAATTTGCTTGAGATGATTCATATAGCGGGTCATAGAGACTACGATCGACTCACTCAAAGGCCCCCCAGTCATATCGGTCCCGGCCGCCCGAGCAGTAAGGGATATGTTCTCACCTGCGGCTTTAGCCTTTGTGACAAACTTAACTAAATTTTTTACATCTTCCGCATCTTTCGGAAATACCACCACCTGCGGTCTAATCTTATAAATGCTGGCGTCTTTACTAAAATCCGCAAGCGTTTGATTATCAGCCGCAACATCACCTTTTATAATCTTTTGTATTTGCTTTAAGTCCAAGAGTTTATTTTTTATTTCAAATTTAGACCATTTTTATTCATATATATTATACCACATTTTGCGGAAAAATAAAAACTCCGGGTTTACCGGAGTTTTTGAGTATTGTTCTAGAGACCGTTGGTAAAGGTGTAACTTGGAATAAGAGTTGGATTTTCGCTTTGCGATCCATACCAAATTTCGATTTCGTCATGAGCCTTGAGGACATAGTCTTGCGGGTTTGAGATGGCACTGCCGTTGACCCCGACTACTAGCTTATGCGACGAATCAGCGCAAAAAGTCGAGACACAGTTGCCGTCAAATTTAATTCCCCACTCTGTAAAAAATTGCCCCAGTTTGAAATCTTTCTGTACCGGTGATTCGACGTGGATTATTCCGGATGTGTCGTGGGTATGGATAGCAGATACGACCGTCTTTCCAAAACCGACCTCAGCCGGGATGACGATATTCTGGCCATTGATGACAATGTCTATATGCTGGTGGATATGCATGACAGTCCCTTCGGCAGACAGAGGATCAAGTCCGGCATTTGCCAGGCCAGCTCGGAGCTCTTCATCTGTTGGCACGTGGCTAAAGTCACCCGGCTGGTTGGCTAGTTTTTGCTCTTCGGTGACATTGCCTTTGGTAAACAAAAGATAACCCAACCCCAGGACCAGAACCAATGTTATTATGATTGTTGCTAGTGTTTTCATAGCCTCAAGTATATCACTTCCTAGACTTCACTGAAATAGCTGAGACCAAGGACAAGAGATAAAAACAAAATAAAATATTCCAGGCTTACGCCCTGGGCAAAGGCGTTGGCCTTGTCGATCCAGGGAAACGGCAACCCGAGCGACAATATAATGTTCAGGATCATGACAAAACTTGCGATACTGGCCAGGCAAAGCACAAAATTCCGCCAAAATCCGACCGACAAAAAGTTCCAAAACCCGAGCAAGATGAGAACGGCGCCGATTCCCAATTCGGAAAATTGAATCAGAGGGGCTATGAGGTTTGCATTTGGGAGAACTACGGAACTCAGAATATTTTTATAAAATGGCCAGGCTTGTCCATTTTCGATTTGGTTTCGGACAAAGTCCGGAAACCCCGGCACAAACAATCCGCCCAAGATTTTGTTGAGGCCGGAAATCAGCCACAAATATCCTAAACATATGGCAACCCATGCTAGCCGATCATGTACTATAGGCCCGCGCTCCGGTTTAGGGTCTTTCTTATAGCCCAAAGGGTGTTCGGTATAAAGATTGATGTAAGCAAAGCCGTCGCGGATATCGTCATCGCTCCAACCGGCTGTTTTGAGATTCTGGATGATCTCCGCTTTATTGAGCTTACTGTCTTGGGCCTGCTTTATGTAATCGATAATTTGTTTGTTGGCCATTTTTTATTTTGAACTAAAAAAAGTAATTATGAATTATATGCATCATCAAGGTCTTTGATGATAATTTTTTTCATTTTTAGCATAGCTTGCAGAGCCTTATCTGCCTTGGCTTTATCTGATCCCTCGAGCCATTTGGCCATATCGGGCACCACTTGCCAAGAGAATCCGTATTTATCCATGAGCCAGCCGCATTGCTGGGCGTTCGGATCCCCTCCAGCCGTGAGCTTGTCCCAGAAGTAATCGATCTCGTCCTGATTCCCACAATCAACCAAAAACGAGATGGCACCGGTGGCCTTAAATACCGGTCCGCCATCGAGCGCCATGAATCTTTGCCCTTCAAGCTCAAAGACTCCGGTCAAAACTTTGCCGTCGAAGCCGGCCATCGGACCTTCTGTGATTCCATCGGGATAGCGTTTGATGCTGACAACTTTGGATTCCGATTTTTTGGCGGGATTGCCGTTGAAGATCGAGACATAATAATTCATAGCTTCTTCAGCTTGGCTTTCAAACCATAAAAACGGAGTAATTTTTTGCGGCATATTTTCCTTGTGTTAATACTAGAATTCTAACACTCCTATACTGGAATGTCGAAATGATAAACTTCCTCGCGCGTGCCCAAGGATTCATAAAGCTTCACCGCTGGCATATCCGGCGGATCGGCCTGGACAAATATCACGTAGGCTTTAATTTCCTGGGCGATTTCTTTGAGCTTATTTATGAGCCCGGTGGCTAGGCCCTTTCTCCGGTGAGCTGAGGCTATGGCGAGGTCATAAATATAAATTTCCTTGCGGTCTTGTTCGAATTTCTCGAGGACATAAGCCGCCAAACCACCGACGACCTCCTGGCCTTGCAAGGCTATCAAGGCTATAAAGTGTGGCTTTCCCAGCAGGTTTACCAAATACTCATCGCTTGGGAGATGATCCTGATACGTGGGCACATCCTCGAATGCTTCGCCAAAAACCCTGAGGAGCTGTTTGAAAAACTCCAGATCCGATACTGTAAGTTGCTTATATGTATATTCTATTTTTCCCATAAAGTCACTATACCACGATTTAGATTCGGATATCTATCCTCGGATAAAAAAAACAAAGGCCGCTTCGATCTCACGATCGAAGCGGCCTGACGACGTTGACGATGAGGTTACCCCTGGTTGCCCTTGGGCGTACGGGAATGCTCTTCGTCTGCCCCGACGTTGCGCTCACGGCCGCTGGAATGCTAGGACGAGCGCTCACCAGAAGTCCGGTCATCCTTGGGACCGCTGACGCTCTTGCCGCCATATCCAGACGGCTTGTCATCGTTCACGTGCTTTGTACCCAACTAAATCACCTCCTTTGAGGTGTAGCTAACCACTTAATCCCAACCTTGTCAAGTTTATTTAGCTAAGAATTTAGTGAGCTTCTCCAGCTGTTGAGTGAATCCATATTTCATTCCTTCGACAGCGGTTTGAGCATTGGGACCGGTCTTGTTTATAGCGGATTTAAGTTTGAGCTTGGTTTTGCCGTTGTCATCTTCCAAAGTCAGTTCGGTCACTGTTTCGATTTCAGTGGTTTCTTCTTGGCCTTCGGTCCAGGCTTTGGCCGTATAGACCAGCTTCGAATTGGGGTCAACTACTGTAAACTCTGCTTGCATAGGCCACCTCGTCCCCTTATAGGGACCCATAGCCTCTCCGGCTTCCATGACGATGTAGAATTTACCTCCCACTCGCAGATCCACTTCGCATTCAGGAATCACGACATTATCCGGGCCCCACCATTGCTTGAGTAATTCCGGGTCAGTCCAAGCTTTCCAAACTTGCTCCACTGGTGCGTCATATATTTTTTCAAAACCCACTTCTTTAATCGGTGCCATTTTATTCCTTTCGCTTAATTAATTTTTTATTGAGCACTAAATTTTGTACCGATGGACTCACCGGCTTATCGGTGCGATGCGGGCAACCATACCAGCAACAAGGTCTCCGCATCCCCTCTCTCAGTTCTGTGCGGACTCTTTGGACATGCCGCTTTCTAGTCACAGGCAGAGTTACGGAGGTTACCCAACAGATCCATTCGTTGCGAGCCAGCGGTGTGAGATCCTGCCAGATCTTACCTGCTTGCTTATCTTTGGTCAGGATTTTTCTGAGATCGGCCGGAACCTTATGCACGACACCGTTTGAGAGTTCTCTGGTCATCGCTTTGCCTTCCCTTTGATTTTACGAGACTCGACCTCAAGCAGTACCCCCAAGCGATCGAGCCGGCCGTGCCAGAGTTTTTTGAGGCTGTGGATCCAAGTTTCTATTTCCGCAAATGCTTTGGGCTCGACTTGGTAGATATGCTCCCTCCCCCATTTTTCCATATGCAAAATCCGAGCCTGCCTCAAGACCTGCAAGTGCTGGGAAATTGCAGGTTTACTGACATTAAATTTCTGGCTGATAGCCGTAGCGGTAAGCTGTCCTTCTTGAGCAACGATCTTGACAATCGCACGCCGTCTGGGCTCCGCCAACACTTGAAATATATCCATGTGCATATATTAAACCGAGATTATAATTAAGTCAAGACTTAACTATTATCAATTTGCAAAAATATGAGGGTTCTTGAAATAGTTTATAAAAAATGTTAACATTTCGGAGTGTTCGGGCGTAGCTCAGCGGTAGAGCAGCTGACTGTTAATCAGCGGGTCGCTGGTTCGAATCCAGCCGCCCGAGCCAAAAGAAAACGCCTCACCCTTGTGGTGGGGCGGTTTCTTTTTGTTTGTTGGCGGAGAAACTGCCTGTGGCAGTTCGTCTGGATTCGAAGGGCAGAAGTGAGCTAGCACCTCAGTGCGTAGCGAACGTCGGACAAACCAACACGAAGTTGGTTTGGACTCTGCCCTGGGATAGTATAAAAAACCCCTCACGGTGAACGTGAGGGGTTGATGTGTAGTCTTGCGCCCAGGTAAATCTTCTCCATAATCATAAGTCGGGTGCGTGAGTGTGTGTCGGAAAGGTTCGTAGATAGCTCCTGTACTCGTTTCGGATCTGATAGCTGCGAAAGCATTTTGCGTTCCGCTTCTATAAGTCCGGCAGGAATGGCGGCATTGATCAATTGGAGGTCAAGGTCGCCGTCGTGCATCTTA
>JAIFWV010000024.1 GCA_019659055.1 Candidatus Doudnabacteria bacterium | reverse complement strand
CGTTACCGACATTCTGAACAAACCTGAGGTCCTTGGGCAAAGTCCGGGTGTCAATCGCTACATTTCGAACCTTCGGAACAATCTCCTGCAGAACACGAGTCTCGTAGTTGACCCAGTCGGTCTATCCTTGGCCATGTACAAGGCCTTGGATGGCCTCACTCGCAAACACCAGCAGGAAGCGGTTGCCATTTTTCCTGAAATCCTGCGCCAGATCAAGCAGTCAGGACCCCAAGGTGAAAAGTTCGCCATGGAAGCCGAAAAGTTCACCAGTCAGTTCCAAAAGTCGATCCGAACCATGGCCAAATAAAGATAAAGGCAGTAAGAACTTTCTTACTGCCTCGTTTTTATCCGGTGAATTTAGCCCAGAGACTGTCGTCGATATCCACCGCTTCGCCCTTGTCTTCAGCCATTTTCTTGAAATAGTCTTTTTCCTTTTTATTAAGTTTCGTAGGCGTCACCACCCGCACGGTGACGAAGTGATCACCGCGGCCGCTGCCATTGAGAATTGCCGCCCCGCGATCTTTGAGGCGGAAAACTTTGCCTGACTGCGTGCCACCGGGAATTTTGAGCTCGACTTCCCCATCCACGGTTTCGGTCATGACTTTGGTTCCGAGTGCGGCCTGATAAAAGCTGATTGGAATTTCGGAATAAATATGTTCGCCTTCGCGTTTGAAGAACTTGTGAGATTTTACGTGCAGACGGATATACAAATCACCGGCCGCGGATCCGCGATAGCCGACCTCACCCTCACCTGAGACTCTAATCCGCTGACCATCCTCGACCCCAGCCGGGATTTTGATTTGCAGTTTCTTGAGGCGGCGCTTGGTGCCCGAGCCTGCACATTCACTGCAGGGAGTTTCGGCGGTTTTGCCGGATCCCTCGCAGACGTCACAGGTAGAAACTTGGGACATTTGCCCAAAGATGGTCCGGCGGCTGGTGCGAATTTGGCCCGCGCCATGACATTTGGGACAGGTGGAAATTTTGGTTCCCGGTTCCGCTCCCGAGCCTTGGCATTTGAGGCAAGTGTCTTTCTTTTCGATCTGGATTTCTCTTTCTACTCCAAAGACGGCTTCTTCAAAACTCAAGTAAAGCTCCATTTCAAGATCCACTCCCCGCTCGCGCCGAGAAGATCGGCTTTGGGCCCCGCCGCCGAAGATATCCGAAAAAATATCGAAAGCATCTTCGAATCCACCCATACTTTGAGAAAAATCGAATCCCGAGAATCCCTGAGGACCGCCGCCTTGACCACGGGCGCCGTTATAGGCCGAACCAAATTGGTCATATTGTGAGCGCTTGGACGGGTCAGAGAGAACCTGATACGCCTCGCTGACTTCCTTGAATTTTTCGGCATCGCCTTTTTCACCTTTATCGGGATGGTACTGATGCGCAAGCTTTCTGTAGGCGCGTTTAATCTCCTCCGCTGACGCGGTTTTGGGAATTCCGAGAGTTGAGTAATAATCTTGAGCCATATAACGTGAATCTTGAAACGTAAATCTATTATATCCCGAGCTTCTGCACTACGACCTGGACTTTTTCCAATTTAAAAAATCCGACAAACAACAATAGTCTAAACAACAGCCAAGAAATAATCAAAATTAGCCAGCGAATCAGAAAAGCGAACGTGTAGAGCAGTCCGGTAATCAGTATGGCAAAAATTACAGGCAAGTAATTTTGATAAGGATCAATAATCTGCCGAATTTTATTGACGGCGACCTGTGCCACGATATCGGCGAGCGTCTCGTCGTTGGCCGCGGTTATTTGGAACTGATTTTCCAAAGCGGCACGGGCTTCGTTGACCAAGACTTCGCGCTCAAATGGGCTGGCGTATTTGTATTCGGGGCGCTTTTGCGCCTCATTGTTGACCAAAACCGCAAAGGAATCATTGAGGCTCACTCCCTCAGGGACAATTGCTTTGGTAAAGTATGGTATAGTTTTGGCCGCCTGCTGGCCGAGCCGCTCATAGTATTTGTCCGGATTGGCTTTGAAATCGGCGGAGACATTGTAATAAATATTGAATCCCAGCAAAAGCATTATCCCATACAGCAGAATCGAGACGCCGCCGCTTATGACTTGAGTAACCGAAAAGTCGACTCGTGATTTCGATTCGCGCCAAACTCTCTGCTCATACCAGAGACCAAAGATACAAAAGATAATTCCGCCGATCCAGACGTAGAGGTTCCGGGGCGAAATTAAAAAGTAAACGAGAGAGGATAGAATTATGAGAGCGGCTCCCATCCTCCAGGATTTATTTACGAGCATGAAAAACGTGGTCACGCTTATGGCCAAGGCCGCCACGACTGCGGCCCACACCCACTTCATGGCACTCGGGTTAATTGCCAACGCTAGATGAAGCATATACCAGGTCAGGCTTTGGAGAAGAAAACTTGCCACAGCAAGTGTTATGACTTTCCAAAGCCTGGACGGTTCTTTTGGTAAGGTATTTTCGGGCAAGATTTTGTTTGTGTCTTCCATAATTTTAGAATCCGAATTTAGATGATTCCGAGGCGGCCTGAGAAGTTTCCGGTTTGGGTGAATCAATAATCCCGTACTTCTCTTCATACTTAGAGAGATTATCCGTGAGGGCCGCGACTATCCGCTTAAAGTGTTCTGGACTTGTGATTACCTTGGCAACCAGAGTAGCCGCATTGGGAAAGAAGGACATATTTAGAAAATCCAAATAAAATTCTTCTTTCGTGTGTGCGACCTGCATGTTGTTGGCATAGACTCCCTTGAGGACCTCCGGGTTTGCCTGAAGCGGGATGTTTTGTTGTGGCGGTTGATCGGTCATAAAATCGTGAATCTTGAAACGTGAGACGTGAACAGCTTCACGATCCACGCTTCACGCTGTACGTTAATTATTTCTTATCGCTGACGTCTTTGAACTCAGCATCCACAGGGCCATTGGCCGCGCCTGGTCCCGGCGGGGTCTGGTCTGCTTGACCCTGCTTGTCCGCCGTAGCTTCAGCGGAGGTGGAGTACATTGCGGCTCCGACCTTCTGGATTGCGGCAGAGAGCGCGTCCATGGCCGACTTAATCCCGGCGACTTCGTCTTTGTCTTTCACGGCTTTGAGTGCTTCGACTTTTTCCGTGACCGCTTTCTTGTCGTCTTCCGGAGCTTTGTCACCGGCGTCTTTGAGTGTCCGCTCGGAAATCGAAATCAGGGTGTCGGCTTGGTTGCGGGCCTCAATTGTCTCTTTGCGCTTGCGGTCCTCTTCCGCGTGAGCTTCCGCTTCTTTCTTCATGCGTTCGATTTCTTCTTTGTTGAGATTGGACGAACCCGTGATGGTAATGTTTTGAGTCTTACCAGTAGCCTTGTCTTTGGCCGTAACCTTAAGAATTCCATTGGCGTCGATATCAAATGTGACTTCGACCTGCGGTACGCCGCGCGGCGCCGGCGGAATCCCATCGAGATGGAACCGGCCCAGGGACTTGTTATCCGAAGCCAGCGGCCGTTCGCCCTGGACGATATGGATTTCCACCGAAGTCTGATTATCGGCCGCGGTCGAGAAGACCTGCGACTTGGAAGTTGGGATAGTAGTATTGCGGTCAATTAGCGGTGTCGCGACTCCGCCGAGAGTTTCGATACCCAGAGTCAGAGGAGTTACATCGAGGAGCAAGATTTCTTTGCCCGAGACGTCTCCGGACATGACTCCGGCTTGGACCGCGGCGCCTTTGGCCACCGCTTCCATCGGATCAATCCCCCGCTCGACTTGCTTGCCGATAAAGTCCTCGACAAATTTCTGTACCAGCGGCATGCGGGTCGGACCGCCGACCAAAATGATCCGCCCGATATTGCTCGGGGTAAGCTTGGCATCGGCCAGAGCTTGCTGGACCGGCTGTTTCATCCGTTCGACAATTGGTTTGACCAAATCTTCAAGCTTACTGCGCGTCAGCTTCATGTTCAAGTGCTTAGGACCGGAAGCGTCGGCCGAAATGAATGGCAGGTTGAGATCTGTTTCCAGAGTCGTGGACAGCTCAATCTTGGCCTTCTCTACGGCTTCGCGAACGCGGTTCATAGCCATCTTGTCCGAGCTTAGGTCAAGCCCGGTCTCTCGCTTAAACTCCGAAGCGACATAATTAATGAGCACGGTGTCCATATCTTTGCCGCCCAGCTGAGTATCACCTGAAGTCGAGAGGACTTCAAAGGTTGATTGACCATCGGCTTCGCCGAAATCCATGACCGTAACGTCGAGTGTGCCGCCGCCCAAGTCAAAGACCAAAATTTTCTGGTCCTTACCGCCGGCTTTATCTAGGCCGTAGGCAAACGCCGCCGCAGTCGGTTCGTTGATGACGCGCACGACTTCCAAACCCGCTATCTCGCCGGCATTTTTGGTCGCCTGGCGCTGAGAATCATCAAAGTATGCTGGGACCGTGATTACCGCTTTGGCTACCGGTTGGCCCAAGAAGGCTTCTGCATCTTTTTTGATCTTCTGGAGCAAGAAGGCGGAAAGTTGTTCGGGAGTATAGTCCTTGCCACTCAGATGATACTTCTCACTTGTGCCCATTTTGCGTTTAAATTCGTAAGCTGTCCCCTCCGGGTTGGTCACGGCCTGTCTCCGGGCCGGCTCGCCCACGAGCAACTGGCCATCTTTGGTGAAAGCCACATACGATGGGAAGGATTTCCCAGAAACTGTTTGGCCTTCCGCCGAGGGGATGATCACCGGACTGCCGGCTTCCATGACGGCGGCGGCCGAATTTGAGGTCCCCAAATCTATTCCAATTATTTTTGCCATAAAGTTCCTTTCTTGATTAAATTAACAATTTGTTATATATTTTAGTGCTAGGAGGATTGTATGAAAATTCTGCTTTTGATCGACTCTATCAAAGAATTGATACAAACAAGAGAGATCAACTGGTTCCAGGGCCTGATGTTTGTGGCAGTCCTACTGCTCGGGGCCGCAAGCATCAATCTTGTTTACGCTTGGGAAAAATTCACAAGTTTTTTGGTACGAACCTACCGACGGACCATCTCTCGATCGTGATCACTGATTCCACAGTGGTCACGATTTTTTTTATTCAGAACTTTTCCCGACCGCGACCTTGGCCGGGATAATAACTTTATTGTTAAGCATAAATCCAGGTTGGACTTCTTTCATGATTTTCCCTGCCTCGCCTTCGACTTCCTCCACAGCTTCATGTTTTTCGGGATCAAACAATTCTCCAACCGCTTTGATTTTCTTGACTCCCAAATCTTCCATGTCACGCTCAAGCTGTATGATCGTCCCGCGGAGTCCGGAGAGCCAGTCTTTATACTTCTCGTCTTCAGGAGCGTATTTGAGGACTTGTTCCAGATTCTGCAAGGATGGCATGAGCTTGCTGACTGTGAGCTCTTTGGCAAACTGCATCATCTCTGGACCCTCGGCATCTTTGCGCTTCCGGTAATTATCGAAGTCTGCGGCAGTCCGCTTCCAGTTGTTGGTCAGCTCCTCGATCTTGGCTTCGAGTTGTGCAATCTGATCTTCTGGGCTTGATATTTGTTCGTCAGACATAATTCTTATCTCTACCCCTCCTAACCTCCCCTATTCTAGGGGAGGAATAAACCAAGCTGCAGCCTGGTTTGGGTCTATTCCCCTCCTGAAATAGGAGGGGCTAGGGGAGGTATTTACATTTTAATTATTAAAATAATCACTGCAGCACCTGAGATGAGCTTGGACAAATACTCAAGCAGGGATAAATTTTTGGCATAACTCATGCGTTTGGGCCCGACAATCCCAATAACTCCCTTTTTGCCGCCTTTGAATTGAACGTTTTGCACCACCAAGCTCAGATTCTTGGGAACTGGGATCGGCGACTCCCCTCCGATGAAGGCTTCGGCCGTCACTTCGGACTTTTTCACCAGGCGGCTCGAGTAGCTGTCGATGTTTTCAAACAATTCGGTCACGTCTTTGACGATTTTGGGATCGGATAACTCCGGCTCGCCTATAATTTTGGAAAGTCCGGTGGCCGAGGCTTCGTTGGGTAATAACGCGAAGGCGGCTTGGCCGGAAACCTGAGCCAAGAGGTGCGAGATCGAGCGGCCAAGTTGCTCGTGCACCAGTTTAAGCTTGTGAACTTCATCACGAAGAATTTTGCGTTCTTTTTCGGAAAGCTCAAATCGGCGCATGAGCTCGTTTATAAAAAACCGATAGCCTTTGTCCGTAGGGACACGGCCGGCGCTCTTGTGGGGCTGCATAATGTAGCCCTGGGCCTCGAGTTCCGCCATATCGTTGCGGATGGTCGCCGAGGAGACCTTGAGTCCATAGCGCTCCACAATTTCCTTAGATCCCACCGGATTTGCGGCCTCCGAGTATTCTTTGACTATCGCCGCCAGTATTTTTTGGTGTCTGATGTCCATGGTTTGCTTAAATCTTAAATTCTTCAATTTCAACCTATTTTTAGCACTATACCCTGCTGAGTGCCAACTGTACTCAATATAATAAAACTAGCACTCGACCTTGTCAAGTGCTAAATTGTTTACTATACTATTTACAAATCGGAGGCAATAATGCAAGCAGAAATCACCGGCAAATACGTTTGGATTGGGTTGGTGATGATGGCGATCCGAGCCTACCGCAATCGGCCCCGCATCCCCGAGGATCCCTTGCCGGACTTCGTCTAAATAAAACGGGTCGTACCAACTTGGTACGCCCGTTATTTTATTTATTATTAGATCAGATATTTTTTCTTGATCTGCAAGGCGAAATATCCGACCGCAATCAAGCCTAGGCCCGCGATTATTAAGGCTATAGGCCAGCCAAATCCGGTGGAAAAATATTCTGAGGTAATTTTGAGAATATAAATCATCAGAAAGATCGAGCCAAACGTCAGATAAGCCCGGCTCTTGAGATAGACGCTCAAGACTATCACTCCGAAAACCAATGCTGGAAAAATAATCTCCCAAATAGCATTTTGGCCCGGAGACCACCCACCTAAGGCCAAAGCCGCACCCAAAAATGCCAGCGTCCCGAAAGCATTGAGGACGCCGGCTAGACTTGCCCTTAGTGTCCCTAAGAAGCTGTAGCCCAAAAGCATGAAGCTTAAACCAACCAATAGCCACCGGTATTCGGCAAACCGCCAATCAAAATAGTAACCGCTGTTACCCACCAGCGTACTGGTCAGAGCGAAAAACAGCCACGTCCCAAAAATTATATCCAACAAGACGAACAGTGAATTGGGCTTTATAAAAAAGCTTGTCAGAAAGACCACGAACATCACGCCAGCGATAACGGCTTGGACCTGGGCTGTATCCAATTGGAAGCCGGAGTTATCGAGCATTACGCCCAGACCAATGGGCATGATCGTTGCTGAGATAAGGAAAAAGGCCAGTGCCACTTCTTTGAATTTCTCCGAAAACGAAAACGACATGCCGACTATATATGCCGCGATACCGGCCCCGAGCGTAACCAATATTCTTGCAGGAAAGTTCAGCATCTCCCAGTTCTGGAAGACGAAAATACAAAGCCCCAAAAAAACAATAGCTGCACCAATATAATAAAAAATATGAGAAAGGTTTAGTTTGCGGGATGTCACATCCGGATTCTGCACGGGCACCTGCGATTCTACACCAAAAACTCCGCTGACATCCGCTTGGGTGATGAGACCTGAGGCCGCTGCTTGTCTTAATTCGGTTAGGAGTTGTTCTCTATCCATGTTTATTTCTTCACCCATCCCAAAAACCGAAAATTATAATAGTAATTGCCGGTCGAGAGGTTTAATTTTTTACCCAAACCATGGCCTTTGATATAAACGCCGTAGTCAGAATGTGAAAAGAATAGATCCCCGCCGTAATTTCCCTGCGTGATCTGATACCCATCCGGAGAAGTATCTTGAGTATCGAGGTTGTAATTCCGAGCCTCGGCATAGGTTAGCTCCCGGGACTGATTGGTTTGCATATTATAATAAAACAGTTTGGTCTGTTGGACAGGAGAATATTTTAGCATGGGATCTGACACCAGCTGAGGGACCTCCAAGAGCTTTCCATTCTCCACCCTATAACCGTTGTAATAATAATCGCCGGTCATGTATATAAAATCGTACTGAGGATGGTTATACAGGCGCGGCAAATAAATGGCTAAAGCCACGAGGACTGTCATTAGTATAGGGACGCTGATCCCTATAATTAGCGGCCAATTTTTTTTGGGGACTTCCATATATTTAACGTGAGCTAATTATAGGTTATATAAACTCTTGGTACAAATAAAAGCAGCGGCCGCTGATATGGCCGCTGCTTTTCTAAAATTTATTATTTCTCGATATTTGTTCCTAAGACATAATGGAACCGGCCGCAATCAACCACTGCGATGTGGTCAAAACTGTGACCGCGCAGAACAAATGCGTCCAAATTTGTGAACGGGAATTCCTGGCCGGATTTGACCTGGAACACGGTCGAGGAATTGGTGCACTTAATGAGCGACCCATCCGGGTGGGAGGTGGCTGTCGCAATCGGAGCGGTATCCACGGACATGGTGTTCAAATCGTCATCGCTGATCTGATTGACTTGGCTGAATTTGAATCCCAGACCTTTGAAGACCTGTTCGGATGTAAAACCTTTGCGCCTTTTCCCGGTTTCCACAAACCAGACAGTTTTGTCACTGCCCTTAATCAAAGTCCCATCGGCTGGCAAAGCGGGTTTGGTGGAGACATCCAAACCGGTTAGAGACTGCAAGATAATAATATTTTGGAATTTGTTTCCTCGTGCATGGAATACTGCCGCGCCGCGGAACGGCTTGAGTCTGCAAGCGGCCGCAAGATACACGGTGGGGTTCGTATCGCCAGCGAGCTTGTAAAGCCGGCCGTTGATGAGCGCATTGGCGCAAGGCATTCCTTCGTGTTCGTCTTCATCGCCGTCGTCATTGCCTCCGGAAGTGGCGGCTGTGATTGTGACCGAACCAGTGGCGTTGTTGCCAGCGACGTCTTTGATGACACTGCCAGCGACTGTAACCGTGTCCCCGGCTGCAACTGTGGGGTTGCTGGTGGCATTAGAAAGGACCACAGTCAAAACTTTTCCGTCTGTGCTCCAAGTAGCTGAGCCAATGGCAGAGGTGCCATCGAGCCAGGAATGAGAACCGGAAAGAGTCAGAATTGTTGCGATATTGCCTGCGGTGATTGCCGGTTTGTTGGTCGCTTCGCCGAAGGTCAAAACTACCGATTTACCGGTGCCACTGG
The DNA here is from genome assembly GCA_019659055.1 of Candidatus Doudnabacteria bacterium. Taxonomy (GTDB): domain Bacteria; phylum Patescibacteriota; class Doudnabacteria; order UBA920; family O2-02-FULL-48-8; genus JAIFWV01. Next base: position 2,502 of record JAIFWV010000024.1, on the reverse strand, counting down.
TTTGCAGGACAGCGGATGTGAGCACGGGTCCGGTCACGTCGGCTGGAGCGGTGGCTGTGATGGTGTTGGTTGTAACCGCGGTGACAGTCGGTGAATTGGCCGAAGTCGTAATTCCGTTAGCCGGTAAGGTCGCGGTGATGCTGTCGGCCGGAGCCGTGGCAGACCAAGATGCACCCGTGGATAGGGCGACAATGAACGTCCCCGGCAGGGCTTTGTTGGCACCGGTGGTGACAGTCGTGGCACTGCCGACGTTGACAGTCGTTTGCGTACCGGCGACCAGATCAGTCGCGGTCTCGAGTGTGCCGTTGGCATTGCTGTCGCGATAAACAGACACAGAAGCCAAATCAGCGCCGGTGGCGGTGCTGGTGCCGTTGTTATTCACGGTAATGGCTACAGATGACAGGGTTTCTGCCGCATCTGCACCCAAAGTAAACGAAAACAGCGCCAGTGGGGTACTCGAAGCGCCCAAAGTCTGAGCCGTGGTGACCAAAGATACGGGAGCTGTGGTTACAGTTACCGCGGCCAATGCCGGGGCTGCCAAAAGCAGTAATCCCGCTGCAATTGCAATTTTCCTCATGATTTATTTCCTTTTTGTTACTGATTTATTAATTATACATTATTATTATCGTCGCGGCCTAAGCTTATGTTACAAAAAAAACGGGCGGTATCTCTATGATACTCGCCCGCGATTTATAAAAAATGCTTATAAAATTATCTCACCTTAACTTGTTTCAGGGTTTTTGCCAAGTACTGGCCAGTATAACTGCGTTTGACCTTGGCCACTTCCTCCGGCGTGCCGATGGCCACGACCTCCCCGCCTTTGTCCCCGCCTTCGGGTCCGAGATCGATAACCCAATCCGCGGATTTGATGACATCAAGATTGTGTTCGATGACCAAAACTGTATTTCCTTTTTCTACCAAACGATTGAGTACACCGAGCAGTCGTTTGACATCATCAAAGTGCAGACCAGTGGTCGGCTCGTCGAGAATATATAGGGTCCGGCCGGTGGAGGCGCGGGAAAGTTCGGTCGCAAGCTTGATGCGCTGAGCCTCACCGCCGGAAAGCGTGGTGGCCTGCTGGCCAAGATGCATATAACCCAAACCAACCAGAGATAATGTCTCAAGCTTGCGGGCAATCAACGGCACGGAACGGAAGAAGATATGCGCCTCATCGACCGTCATTTCCAAAACATCGGAAATAGTCTTGCCTTTGTAGTGGATGTCGAGCGCCTCTTTGTTGTACCGCTTGCCTTTGCATTCTTCGCAGGTAACATAGACGTCAGGGAGGAAATGCATTTCGATTTTGATGACACCGTCGCCGCCGCAGACTTCACAGCGGCCGCCTTTGACGTTGAAACTAAATCGACCGGCTTTGTAACCGCGCATTTTGGCTTCGGGCGTGGCCGCAAACAAGTCGCGGATGTATGTAAAGACGCCGGTGTAGGTTGCCGGGTTGCTTCTGGGGGTCCGGCCGATCGGACTCTGATCGATGTCGATAACCTTGTCGATATTTTCGATACCAAGAATTTTTTTGTGGTCGCCCGGCACGTCTTTGGCGTTATAAAAATAAGCAGACAGAGCCTTGGCCAAAATTCCATTCATGAGTGTAGATTTGCCCGAGCCCGAGACACCGGTCAGACAGACAAATTTGCCGAGAGGGATTTCGAGATCCACGTTTTTGAGATTGTGTTCAGTCGCCCCCACAATCTTTATAGTTTTGAGATTCCCGCGGCGGCGCGTCGAGGGCGTCGGTATGGCTTCAATCCCGGCCAAGTACTTACCGGTGAGGGAGTTCTTATTTTTAGAGATCTGGGCCGGAGTGCCTTCGGCGACCAATTCGCCGCCGTGCTTACCCGCACCGGGCCCAATGTCAATGACCCAATCCGAAGCTTCGATAGTTTCTTGGTCATGCTCGACGACGATGACGGTATTGCCGAGATCGCGCAAATTTTTGAGAGTCTTAAGCAGACGGTCATTGTCGCGCTGGTGTAATCCAATCGAGGGTTCATCCAAAATATACAGCACGCCGGTGAGGCCAGAGCCGATTTGAGTGGCCAAGCGGATACGCTGGGCTTCCCCGCCGGACAAAGTGTCAGCCGAGCGATCCAACGTCAGATAGTTGAGGCCGACATCCTGCAAAAATTTCAGACGCGCCACAATTTCCTTGAGAATCTGGTGAGCGATCTTCATATCTTTTTCGGAAAACTTCTTGGGCAGGACTTCCGCGAAGCTCACTGTGTCGTCTATTGAGAGTGAGGCGACATCGATGATAGATTTTTCCTCGATCGTCACAGAAAGAAATTCCGGTTTGAGTCGTTTACCCTTGCATGTCGGGCAAGTATTCACTCGCATATACTGTTCGATCTCACCGCGCATATAGTCGGAGTCAGTCTCTTTGTACTTGCGCTCGAGATTTGGGATCACGCCTTCGAAAGATGTGTAACGTTCGTAGCCAGATTCATCCTGGATCTTGAGTTTGTGCTCGCCTGTGCCGTAGAGAAT
>JAIFWV010000023.1 GCA_019659055.1 Candidatus Doudnabacteria bacterium | reverse complement strand
TGCCAGTGTAGAATGGATGGCAATTTGAGCAAATTTCAACATGCAGCTCTTTGAGGGTGGAGCCGGTGGTAAAGGTATTGCCGCAAGCGCAAACTACTTTGGCTTCCGGGAAATAAGTTGGGTGAAGTTCTTGTTTCATCGAGTAGTAGAAGTTTGATTAAAGTATATAATTGCTCGTCGGGGAGAAATATCAAACTTCACTACCCGACAAGTAACTTGGAAAGTATAACATAGTCTGAGGGGTAAATCAAGGGTTGCTCAAAAGGGACTTTTTGAACACCCAACACCTCGTCCCGGGTGTTCCCGACTCTCTTTGTCGTGCTGAACCTTGGCCCGGACTCCGATCCTGAACTTGTTTCAGGATATTTTTATTATGCCCTATATTCTTGTATGTTACTTTTTTGGCAGCAAAAAAGTAACCAAAAAACTGCCGACACGCGGAAAATTATCCGGAATTTCTAATCTTGCAAACAACTCTATTTATTTGCGAAAGAAAGAACATTTTTCGCAAACCCATATGCTCGATTGAAATTCCGACAAAATTTTTCCGAGTGTCGGTGAGACCCAAAACCAGGTTGCAGCCTGGTCCATCTCGACTGTAGGGAGAGATCCCTCTTTATAACAAATGGTTTCAACGCCTCATACGGGTGTGAGCCGTTGACTTGGTATTACTTTTGGGCTATATTTTTAAGTCATATCTATGGAGGATAAATGCCAACGCTTAAATTCTTATACGACAGCTATGAGTGGTATGCCGAGATTTCCAGGGAGGGCCAGAGTATCAAGGTCAAAGAACTCTGTGATGATCGGGGGAGATTGGTGCCCTTGAATTCTCCGCTAGGCCAGAAGCTCGGCCGCTACATCCTGAATGCCACGAAGCCCCCACATGGCGTGTTGGTCAAAGCGGCACAGGATTGTTGTAACTGTAGTGTGACAACGGAGGAATAATATGAGCGAGAGCTTTAGAACCCATTTGCGGTTCAGCGAAGAGGCTTGGGAATTAGCCCAAGAAATGGTGAAGCGCGACCGTTTTAGGAGCATGGGGGATTTAACCGCAGCGGCGCTCCGTCTGTTAAGGCACCTGCTTGATCTGCAGAAAGAGGGCTATGAACTTGTCTTTAATAGGGATTCTGAAATTAGGTTATTTGATTTAGGGCTTGGAGAGGTGATAGAGAGTAAAGACTACTCCCAAAAAAAATATTCACAAGATCATACAGTCCAACTTATTTTTCTGGGCGAAGCATTCAAGCGATTCACAGAACTTCAGGATTTATCCCGTATCTATGATGACGCAACACTGGTGCGCAAGTCTCTTCATATCTACGAGACAGTGCGATGTGCTGTTCTGGACGGATGGCGTCTGTGTAGGAGGAAGAACGGGAAAATCGAATGGATCAGGCTAGCTATCTTGAAAAGCCCTTAAGCATCGCTTGAGGGCTTGTTTTTTTGGTCAAAATAAGATAGCATTTCAATGTTGAAACAGTAGGAGGGGTCATGCAGAGTATGGAAATCAATGGAACCACCCTGATCGTCGGCTGTGTGTCGCTGACCATCGCCGTCTGGTTGTGGTGGATCTTCCACTGCCGGGCAGTTCTAGCCCGCGAGCTCAAGGTCATGCACGTCTTTCTCCCGATCTGTCTTTTCCGGGGGGTTGTGCCGTCCGTGAAGAAGGTTTACGAAACCCGGCTCATGGAAGCGGTTCATGCCCGAGTGGAAGAAATCATGAACCGAGACGATCAAGTCCTCTACGCCGAAGACATGGGAGCCGACTACCTCCTACTTCGCCCATTACGGGTGAGTGCTGAGAAAGCACGCAACGATTTTCATCAGCTCAGAAGGGCCCTCGTCTGGTATGGCATCTTTGTCTACGAAGACCCTTCGTATTACATGCCGTCTGAACTTCCCGCGGCGTAGGGTGAAATACTAGAATACATGCCGTCTGAACTTCCCGCGGCGTAGGGTGAAATACTAGAATAAGACATCATGTGCGATGACCACATGTAAGGAGGACAGTTATGTCTGCGATGACCAGACCGAACGACACAGAGCTCGCGTTGAAGACTCGTAGATTGTTATTGCTGGGTAATTTGCATACTCAGGCGTGGGATGCTATTCAATCGGATCAACGCTCAGTCCTGTTTATTGACCAGCTTTTGTTGGCTGGCCAGTATTTCAAACAGAAGACTCCGTTTGTTGCTATGGCTCTCGGCGAAGCAGGCAAGCTATACTGGGAGCCAGTCAAGGCCGCTCGACTGACAGGGGAACAAATCTTAGAAGCTTGTGCGTGGTACAACGTTCCCGTGCAAAATATCGCGGCGCTTAAGATTGGTGTCATGGTTCTGAGCCATGGAGATAAACCAGTTGGTAGCTTGAGGAATATCGCTGGTAAGCAAGTCGTGGTTCTCTTCACTCGTCAGGAAGAAGAGGACGATTATTTCTACTACACTGATCCGCCGCACATCGTGTTTTAGAAACTCGAACAAGTTATCGTTGGTTCACACAAAGTGAGCCAACGATTTTTTTCTTTTGCCCGAGTCTTGCAAATCCTGGCGCTTTGTGGTAGAATATCCGAGTCATTAATTTTACATGTTCTCCCACGCCACCGCTATTAAATAATAGTAACGGAGGCGGGGCCCCGCCAAAGGCGGTGGCTGATGCGTTTGGGGCCTGTTCTAAGGATCAAGACAATGAACCTTGGGATCCCAAAGCAAATGACGAGAGCAGAAGTATCAAGGGAAAGGAATAATTTAGTGAAGAACATCAACCTGATGGAGATGTTGAAGGCAGGTGTGCATTTTGGGCACAAAACTTCTTTGTGGAACCCAAAAATGTCTCAGTACATTTACACCCAGCGCAACAATATCCATATTCTCGATTTGGAGAAGACGAAAAATAAGCTCGATGAAGCTTTGACTTTCGCCAAGAATCTGGCCACCACCGGCGGCACGATTTTGTTTGTGGGTACCAAGCGCCAGGCCAAGGAAGAGGTCCGCAAAGCGGCCGAATCCTGCGGCATGCCTTATGTCGTTACACGATGGCTCGGGGGAACTTTTACCAATTTCCGCACCATCCAGCGCACGATTAAGAAAATGGAAAAATACGAGAAGATGATTGCCGACGGAGAAATTACCAAATACACCAAAAAAGAACAGCTTATGATCCGGCGCGAAGTCGAGAAAATGAAAACGTTTTTCTCGGGCATCAAAGATATGAAGAAACTGCCCGAGGCAATATTCGTTTTGGATACCAAGTATGATCACATTCCGGTCGAGGAAGCCCGGCAATCCAAAGTCAAAGTTATAGGACTCGTGGACACCAACTCCGACCCGTCGCATGTGGATTATGTAATCCCGTCCAACGACGACGCTATCAAAGTCATCCAATATATGGCCCAATCTATGGCCGAGGCCATAAACGAAGGCAAAAACACCGCGGCTTCACTGGTTACGGTCAAGGAAGAAGCAGCAGTATAAAATTTCTAATTTCTAATATCTAATTTCTAAACCAAACATGAAAGTAACAACTGAAGATATAAAAAAATTGCGTGATCTCACGGGGGTGGGGATTGGCGATGCGAAAAATGCTCTGCAAGAAGCTCCAAGTTTTGATGAAGCGGTAACTCTTCTGCGCAAGAAAGGCCATGCCAAACTAGAAAAGAAAGCGACCCGTAGTGCCAAAGAGGGAATTATTACCTCCTATATCCACGCCGGCGGCAAAGTCGGAGTCTTGCTCGAACTCAATTGCGAAACCGATTTTGTAGCCCGCAACGATGACTTCAAGCTTTTGGCCAACGAAATCGCCTTGCACATTGCCGCGGCCTCTCCTCTGTATGTTTCCCGCGAGGAGGTCCCTGAAAACGCTATCGATAACGAAAAGAATATCTACCGCGAGCAGGTCAAAGATAAGCCGGAACATATGCAGGAACAGATTCTTACCGGCAAGCTCGAAAAATATTATGAACAAGTTTGCCTGCTTGAGCAGGGTTATGTGCGCGAACCGGAAAAGAAAATAAAAGATTTGATTGCCGAAACCGTCGGCAAGCTCGGCGAAAACATCCAGGTACGGCGGTTCTCCCGCTTCGTGCTTGGGGCTGAGTGATAATCTATCGCTTTAATCTATGATCATAGCGGCCTGGGTAACCTTGAGTCTATCAGTATTGGGGTTTGTTTTACTATGGCTTTCTAAAATCCCGGTCATCACCGATAGGGTGGTCGGGCGCTCCAAGGTCCTCATGCTCACCGATTCGTTCCTGGGTTACCTCTGGGGCAAGGTCAAACTGCTCTTAGGTAAGCTCTGGCACTTTATCCTCGAGGCCAAAGATCTCCGGCCGCCTTTGCCGATAAATAAACTCATGCATATCGGGCAGATGACTCTGCCGGCGTCTAAGAAGGCATTTCGCATCCGCATTCGGCAGTCGGAAGCGGAACCGGCATGGATGCCTGAGGCCGCAGAACTCAATGACGCCAATCTAAAGAACACAGACATGGAGAACCGCTACCTCGGCGCGATCAAACACAACCCTCACGATTTGGCGGCTTACGAGGGGTTGGCCCGGCTCTACTTGCAGGAGAAGAATTACACCGAAGCGGCGGAGACTTTTGATTACCTCACCAAACTTGAACCCAACAAAGATGTTTATTGGAGCAATCTGGGTCTGTCTTTGTTTTCTATCCGCCAATTCCGCCGCGCTTGCGAGGCATATCAGAGAGCTTTGGATTTGAATAACAAAATTCCCGTGCGCTGGATCAACCTGGCACTGTGCCTGGACAATCTCGATGAAACGGTTAAATCGATAAAGGCAATTACCCAAGCCATACAGCTCGATTCTCGAAACATCAACTATCAATTCCTGCTTGCTGATATGTATATGAAGCTCGGTAACAAAGTCCGGGCCGAAGAAGTACTTCAACAGATTCTCCAAGTGGATCCCACAAACAAGCCCGCACGCGAGAAGTTAATGAAAATAAGAATTTAGGAAGCTAGAAGACTAAAACCCGCAAATGTGCGGGTTTTTTTTGAGTATCTTTAAATCTTTTTTGATTTGCTATATACGCCTATGGCGGAAACAATGGCGAGGATAGCCATTGAATAGAATAAAAATTTGAAACCGTATTGATAGACTAGAAACCCGCCAAGGGCCGTGCCAATAGCTGCGGTGATATTGAAGAATATTATCTGATCTGAATAATCTTCCATGTGCCGAGATTTGTCGAGGTGTTCTGCCACGATTGCATTATAAGCTGGAGAACCGAGTGCTTCTCCTAATCCAAAAAGTACTTGTAAAAGAAGTAAGGGAATTATTGTTGTGGTAACAGAGTATAGTATCCAGACTAAAGCGCGGACCAGAAAGCCAGCAATCAGAAGATTTGATTTTTTCTTGAATCTATCGCCATACCGTGCGACAACATACATAAATACCGTGCTCGAGGCTAGAAAAACGGACCATGACAAGCTTATGGCTTGCGGACTGTTTTTGATTCCTTGAACATAGACGGCATAAAGGGGACCCAGAAGAGCTCCAGCCAAAACAAATAGGCCGTTGTATAGAAAGAGACTACGAAGAGTTTTATTTATCATGCATCAAGTATAACAAGAAAAAACTCCCATCTAAATAATCCAGACAAAAAGAAATCGCACCACCTTTCGGTGATGCGTTTTCTTTGGTGGGCAGAGCAGGATTCGAACCTGCGTAGCCGAATGGCGCCTGATTTACAGTCAGGTGTAATTGACCGCTCTACCATCTGCCCACGTTGCTACTGCGCCGACGACTGCGCAAATCGCTTGCTATAAGAAAACTAAGAGCGATTGTGCTACGGTCGACGTGCAGCTCCTTTGAAATTTAAAATGCGATAACCAACGCTTTTCGGCAGGCATTTTAAATTTAGGAACTGCAAGATTACCCTTTTAAATTGGAGCGAACCAATGTGAGCGTAATCTGGAGCCGACTGTCGGATTTGAACCGACGACCTACTGTTTACAAAACAGTTGCTCTACCAGCTGAGCTAAGTCGGCAATATGAATTACCACGAAATATTAGCAAAATTCCGGTATTATTTCAACCCACTGGGGTTTTTTGTTTGACGGGGTTGTTTATGGTATAATACTTGGGACTTTGATATCAATAATCAGAAACAAATATGGACAAAAAGCTTAAGATTCTGGTGGTGGAGGATGAGGAGATATTGTTGACTGCTCTGTCTGAAGAGCTCAAACAGGAAGGATTCGAGGTTGTAGGAGCCAAAGACGGTGTGGAAGGCCTGGAAAAAGCCGCGGCCGAACAGCCCAATCTCATGCTCTTGGATTTAGTTATGCCCAGACTCGACGGCATTTCAACCCTCAAACAGATGAAAGCACAGGAAAACACCAAAGACATCCCGATTGTCATCCTGACCAACCTTTCCGATTATGACAAAATCTCCGACGCCTTATCTATGGGCGCCATGGATTACTTGGTTAAGGCCAATTACCGACTGGAAGAGCTGGTGACCAAAATCAAGACCGTGCTCGAGCGCAAGGACAAAGGTGAGGGACCCATGATGATAAACATGAACAAACAATAATTTTATATATATGGCCGACAACACCCAATACGAAAGCATTATCAATGACATTATCACCAAACAGACCCTTATTTTGGGTCCGGATATTGTGAAGGTCAAAGCCGCAAATGTCCCGGGGCTTGAGCTCGACGCAAACGGCAAGGTGACTGCGATCAAAGGTGATCCGCAAGAAGTTTTGCAAAAACTTGTTGATGAATACATAGGACTTTCGGGACTCATAGTAAAAAACATTCTGGCACCGGTTTTCGCCAAGTATCCAGAAATAAAAATTTCTATATAGCTTCGGAAAATTTAAAAATTAAAATACCAATAAAAATATGACTGACAATCCCATAGAATTTTTTGTGCAAGGGCTCGTTTTGGTAATTATTATCGGCGGCTTCTATAGTCTGTATTCCAGCACCAAAGCCTACGGCGGACTCATCGGTAAGGCTATCCGCTTTTTGGGAGCGGGGATGTTGTTTATCGTTATCTCGGTTATCGAACGAATCCTCTTGAATTTTCAGGTCTTTGAGCCGAGTATGACCATGGGTTTGATCCAAGACGCCTTTACCTTGCTCGGAGTTTTGTTTTTGGGCCTTGGGTTCTCGCGGCTCGCTGCTGCGGCTAAGGTCTAACCAAAATCAAAATTAAACAGACACAAAATCGTGGTATTTAATTCGCAATTTCTTTTGATTGTGACCGCATTGGCAATCTACACAGTGATTGTCTTTATTTTTGTTGGGTGGGAAAACCGGAAGATGCGCCTCAATCTTATCCGCAAAGAAGCCGAAATGCAGAGGCGCATGTACGAAGTCGCCATCCTCAAAGAGCTCGGCGACCGTATCGGGTACTCGCTCAATGTCCAGAAAATTGTCGATGTCATCACTGGCTCCCTGCGCAAACTTTTGCCATATTCGACTGTCTCGTACCTGCTTCTCACAGAAGAGTCGCGGGTAATTTTTCATTGTGTCATGGAAGAGTCGGTCAATCGCGGGTTCGTGGACGATGTCCGCGGCCGGAGCACCCAAGCCTTGTCGGAACTTATTGGGCGCACGATTGGTGCCGATGAGCTCGATGAGAGCATTTCGGGGACGATTACCGACGAGTCAAACCGGGGCAGAATCCAATCCTTCTTCAACGTCCCCGTGGTTATAAACGGCCAAGCCGTCGGCTTGCTCACGATTGCCTCGACCAAAGCGGGTCTCTACAAAGAAGATGAAATGTCGATTCTGTACACGATTATGAATCAGGCTTCGACCGCCGTATCCAAGCTTGAGATGATCTTAAACCAAGAAAAAGGCAAGCTTAATTCCATGGTCGAATCCATGGCCGATGGCGTATTTATGGTCGACACTAGAAATAGGCTATTGGTTATAAACCCCACCGCCCGCAACATGCTTGCTATCACCAAACCTCAGCCGTCTATATTCGATGTGCTCGATTCGCTGGCCTCGAAAATCGATTTACGCACCAAGATCGAAGAAAGTTTACGTAACGACAAACTTATCGTCCAAGACAAATTGCCCCTCGGGACCAAAGTCTTGCGCGTGCTTATAAGCCCGGTGAAAGATGCCGCAAACCAAGCCTTGGGCGCCGTGGTGCTGTTCCACGACATTACCAAGGAGGAAGCGATCGAAAAAATGCGCGAGGACTTCACGTCTATGATGGTCCACGAACTCCGCAGTCCGCTCACGGGCATCCGGTCCATAGCCAACCTCCTCAAGGAAGACAAGATCAAAAACGAGCAGAAGAAGTATCAAGAATTTGTCGAGCTTATCGTGACCAATTCCGCATCCATGCTCGATTTGGTCAACGATCTCCTCGATGTCGCCAAGCTTGAGGCTGGTAAGTTTCAGGTCCTGCGCAAACCAACCCAGATTGGGCCCATGATCCAACAGCGGGTCGAATCGTTTAAATCCTTGGCCGCCGAATCCGAAACGACTATCGAAACCAAGATTGCGCCAGATGCGCCAGCGGAAATTTCGGTGGATGAAAACAAGATTGGACAAGTTATAAATAATTTTCTGTCGAATGCGATTAAGTTCACTCACAACGGCAAGATTATTGTTTCGGCATTTGCGCTAAGCCCGGGCGAAGATATGCTCAAAAAAGTCTCAAGCCTCGGCATGATCTGGCCGGGCATAAAGACCGATACCAAATTTGATACCAATGAACTAATCATGGCAGTTACCGACAGCGGTGTCGGTATCCCCGAAGATCAAATCGATAAACTGTTTAATAAATTTACTCAGCTCGAGCAGGGTGCGGTTTCGGAAAAACGAGGCACCGGCCTGGGTCTGATTATTGCCAAAGGAATTGTGGAAGCTCACGGCGGCAAAATTGGTATTTTTTCTGAAGCCGGCAAGGGCACGACATTTTACTTTAATATTCCGCTGGGACCCAAATGAAGAAGCCGCCATTAAAAACTTCCAAACAACTCCAGACCGATTTTATCACCCTGACCAGCCACCAATTACGCACGCCGCTGTCGGGCATGAAATGGCTTTTGGAACTTCTGCAAAAAAGCGATACCGGCAATCTCAACCGCAAACAGAAAGAATTTTTGGAACAAATTTACAATTCCAATGAACGCATGATCGCTCTGGTCAACGACCTTCTCGAGATCTCACGGCTCGAGGCCGGGGAGTCTCAGCTTTATCTCCAACCCACAGATCTGGCTTCGGTTTGCCGAATTATTGTCAAAGAAAAAGAAAAAGAGGTTAAACGCAAGCACTTGCAGGTCACACTCACGGTAGAGCAGGAGCCGTTTCCTTTGGTGCGGACCGAGCCCATCAAGATTAAACAGGCTCTGGGCAACATCATCAATAATGCTGTTGTCTTTACCCCGCCGCATGGCAAGATCGATATAATCTTGAACGTCGTCGATGGAAAAGTGCAAGGCGAAATTTCCGACAACGGGCCCGGCATACCGGCAGGTCAGCAGGACCAAGTCTTCAAAAAATTTTTCCGAGGGTCCAACGTTATGTCTTTGGAAACCAATGGTTCTGGCTTAGGACTTTATATAAGCAAGGCTTTTATCGAGGCCTCGGGCGGGACCATCCGCTTCCGCTCCAAAGAGGGGAAGGGCACGACCTTTTTGTTTACGCTCCCGATTTCTCACTAAAATACCCAAGCTATTGTGCTAGTATCCAAAAAATATCGTCAAAATGACGATTTTTTGCTTGCGCTCTATAGTTGCTGAACGCTTGCCGATAGTCGATAGTGAGGACATGAAGAAAATTGCCTTTGCGGCTTTGTTTTTGATTATGATTCCAAACAACTCGATTGTCCGAGCGAAAATTTCTGATTGGCAAAAAGGCGTGAGCATTTACCCGCGAAGTCCCGAGGACTTCGGTTCGCAAGATACCAAAACTCTGTTTGAGAGGATTGCTTCTGACAATGCCAACTACGCAACTTTTGTGATTCCGCTTTATCAAGGTAACCATCACAGTGCCGCGATTTTCTCCGGCATCGATACGCCCACAGATGAGTCTATTATCCAGGGGATCAAATGGGCTCACGATAATAAGCTTGCGGTGATGCTCAAACCCCACTTGGATTCGGACGACACGATCTGGCGAGCAAATATAAGCCCCCGGGATCGGGATGCTTGGTTTACCAGCTACGAAAACATGCTCCTGCATTATGCTGAAATCGGCCAGAAGTATCACGTCGAGCAGATCTGCATTGGGACCGAACTCATAAGTGTGGCGGCTGGAAACGTGAATCCGGACAACACCACGCGCTGGAAGAAAATGATTGCCGACCTGCGTCTCAATTATGGGGGATTGCTGTCGTACTCGGCGAATTGGGGACCGGACGGTTCGAGCTTTGCCAATGAAAAAGATCACATAGGGTTTTGGCAGGATTTGGATTTCGTGGGCATCTCCGCGTATTTTCAACTCCACACCAAAGACAATTCTGTCGAGTCGCTCAAAACCGCATGGGACGCTTGGAACCGCACCGACATCGAGCCGCTGGCTGTAAGAAGCGGCAAGCCCATTCTTTTTACCGAGGTTGGTTTCCGCTCGAGCAAGAATGCGCACCTGGCACCTTACGAGTATCAGAACAAAAGCGTCTATGATCCGCAGGAACAGATAAATTCTTACCAGGCGATGTTTGAATACTGGCAGGACAAGCCGTATGTGGCAGGTGTAAGCATTTGGAATTTTTATTCCGATCCCAACGCCGGCGGGGAAGGTAACACCGACTACACGCCGCAGGGCAAGCCAGCGGAGCAAGTCCTGAAGGATTGGTTTGCGCCGCCCGAACAAGCGACATCCAATGAAGACAAAAACTTTTTTGGCGGCGTAGGCAATTTTTTCCGTTCAGTTTTCCGCCTGCATTTGATATAAATATAGACTATAGGATAGAATGCTTGCAGGAGGTGGGTATGTTTTTTCCGAGCGTTATTGGGGTTCCTGAAGGAGGGTACAAGCTCACGCCGAACGGTCAGGGCGGTTATTCGGTCGACAATGCATACGATGGTCCTGTCGCTTTCTTCGAGGGCAATGTACTGGGCTACTACCAGGATGGGAAGTACTATCCGGTGGTGTATGTAGAACTCATCGAGGCCAAAAAAACAAGGGCGATACCATAATGGTGTCGCCCTTTCTGCTACTTGGGGGGAGAGGGTGTGCCGTAGGGTTTGCGGCTTGCGTTGTATTTGATTTCTTCTTCTCGCACCCAAACCAGGGCTGTTCCGAGGAGTCCCATGAACATGACGAGTGCTGCCAGGAACATCGTGATTACGCCAGCAGTCACCGCGTACAGACTGCTGTGAGCGTTGGCAACAAGGGCCAACAGGGTGGCGGCAAGGAACGTAAGTGCGCCGGAGCTGATGAGAATCAGCGGGGTCCTGTAGGGTCGCCCTAAAGCTTTCTCCATGCAAATCCTCCTACATTTGATGCCTTTAGGGTACCTATATAAACCCTGCCTGTCAACGGCTCATACGGGTATGAGCCGTTGAAAATGGCCATTTTGGCAGGGTTGATAAAACGAGCAATTTATGTTATATTATCCGAGTTACAAATGCGAGACGCCGCGCCGTTGTAGCTCAGCTGGTAGAGCAACTCCATGGTAAGGAGTAGGTCCGCGGTTCAATTCCGCGCAACGGCTCCAGTATTCGCTCGCATTGATTGTAAATTTACCGGACGTAAAATTCTGCTGAATTTTCGCCCTACGCGCTCGGACCGTCGTCCTCCGCGAGTTAAATTTACAACAATGCTCGCTCATGAATTAATAAGGAATTTCTGCAATGTCACAGGATAACATGATAATGATGGAATGCACGGTTTGCCACCACGTGAACTACCATTCCCGCAAGAACAAAAAACTTACTCCAAACCGCCTGGTTATGGAAAAATTTTGCCGATGGTGCAAAAAGCACACGGGGCATAAGGAAACAAAGTAACTCAAACTTCATCGCCTCCTGATGGGGGCGTCGTATAATGGCAGTACTACGGTCTCCAACCCCGCCTCTCGCGAGAGGCGGGGCGATTCCTACACCTATGTATTTTGTATACATTTTACAAAGCCAGAAAGATAAGGATTTTTATATAGGTTTCACTGAAACTATTGAATTACGTCTGAAGAATCATAGTGATGGCGTTGTCGCATCAACGAAGAATCGTCGTCCTCTAATCTTAGTTTATTACGAAGCATATCTAAATAAGGCCCAAGCTCTAGAAAGAGAAAAAAAACTTAAACAATTTGGATCGTCTTACACGGGCTTGTTGAAAAGACTTGGGTACAAATAGTTCGTCGCCTCCTGATGGGGGCGTCGTATAATGGCAGTACTACGGTCTCCAAAACCGTTAGCGTAGGTTCGATTCCTACCGCCCCTGCCAAAAGGCGACGAAGCAAACAAATGAGAACCGAGAAGGTTCTTTTTTGTTTATAAATAATAGTCACAAGCTTTATACACCATGACCCAGAATCGACCAAAATATGAATGCTGTGAATGCGATTGCTAAAGCAGTTATACCTGCGGCGACCCTCGCAGTAATTTTAAAAGCTTGTTTAAGTTGATCGGGCGATTTTACAAAGAATGATAAAAATAAACCTTCAACAAAAATGGCAAGTCCCACAATATTTATGATTGTTAGGACTGTTTTTATTTGATATGGGTTTCTGTTCGCACCAGTTAATAAATAGATCTTTTCGCCAAATAGAAAGCTAATTACTATGACTGCAAAACCAAAGGCAGTAAATATATGCTTTTTTCATAATTTAAGTATAATACTTTAACCCAAGCTTAGCAAAGAAGTTTCAACTGCCTCCCAAGCGGGCGAGAGAAAAAAGGAGATGGCATTTGCCAGTGTTTTTTGTTATACTCCTTTTGCTTTTGTATTTAAGGAGGTTATCGATGGCACGAGTGGTTGACCCCAAACCTTCGCCAAGCGTAGAGAAACAGATCGACTGTCCGGGATGTGGCGCTAGAATCGCGTATGTAGGTAATGACGTCAAACGCTCGGAAGGCCGCGACATCAGCGGAGGTCCGGACGGGCGTGAATGGGTGACCTGCCCCGGATGCTATCAAGCGATCACGATTCGGCAGTGGTAATCAACGGAGGAAGCGATGGCTAGAGACTGTGAAGTCCTGAGTACGAATGCACGGGCCATCTTCGAGAAGCTCAAAGTTCACTTCCCGCCAGACCCCTGGCATTGGCCAATGTGGAACGAGGAAGGCCTGGTCGAAGACAACGGCCGATTCGATCTCCGCACAAGTGCGGATCGGCAGAGGTTGATCGACCGGAAGAAGATGACTCTAAGCTCATTCGTGGAGAACTCTGCCTCGGTCTATATGCGCAGGAAAGGCTCGCTCGACGGATTCGAGATTGAGCACTTCGGCCTCATGATAAAAAACGAAGTCGAGCTGCTCCTCATCCTTTACGACCTCGATTTTCAAATCGAAACCGGAGACCTGGTTGATGCCTAGATGACCTGCGTGAAAGTCCAAAAAAGGACGAGTAACGCAGGCTATTTTATTCCCATATTTCCTATAACCAGTCCCTATGGACAAAAAAGCGGGGACGTGCTATACTGCATGAGCAAAATATATAGGCTTGAAATTTAGTCGAGTTTCGCAAACCTACTTTTATTTGCAAGATTACAACTAACTTTTATAGCCCATGAACGGTGTTATCAAAAAGCTTACAGACAAAGGCTTTGGATTCATCACTGTAGAAGGCCAGGAAAAAGATTTGTTCTTTCATAGCAAATCTCTCTCCGGCGTACAGTACAATGAACTCCAAGAAGGCGATTCTGTCTCTTTTGACCTCGACGAGTCTGGCCCAAAGGGTCCAGCCGCAGTCAACGTCCAAAAAGCCTAAGCTTTCAAAAAAGCCGCTGTTAATTACAGCGGCTTTTTGTTTGGCCCGGAAAAGGCCAAACTCCGACCTCGACAGGTGCGAGCGTCGGAGTTATTATTCTCTTATGTTTAAATATCTCGATCGCTTGCTTAATCGGATCACTATGTACAGGCTCACGCTGTACGTTTTGATTTT
>JAIFWV010000022.1 GCA_019659055.1 Candidatus Doudnabacteria bacterium | reverse complement strand
GTCGTGCATCTTACCGTCGACTATCCATAACAGGTCGTAGGCTCCTTTTATGAGCCGTCGATTGAGTTGATAATTAACGGCTAAGCTACGTTCTCGGTTCGATTCAACGAAGTTACGCCGGAAGAACTGAGTATATTCGACGATCGTCTCCAGTAGACTCTGCTGAATAGCCGCCGGTGAGGGTTTGCCGAGATCCAGGAAAACATTCCGTCCATAAATGGGTTGGCCACGCTTGAGAATTTCCAGGAAATAGCATCCGTGATTGATTAGTCGGAACCGTTCAGGGTCAGTCGGGATTTCCGATTCAAAGATCACGGGCAAGTCCACAAAGAATGGCGCAGACTTAACGATGTGCCTGAGTTCGACTAAAAGCTCTGTGTCGTAGTCCTTGACCGTCATCAGCAAGTCTTGATCGGAGAACAGATTATTCTCGTTCCGCAACGACGAACCATAGTAGAGGATGCCACTGATGTTTACTCCGAATTTGCTGATGCTCTCGGTCACAAGGTCGTTTAAAGTATTAATCATATCTTCCTTCTAATCCACGATACCAAATAGTGAAACAGGATCGACGACACCTTTGTCACCGCGTGCCGAAGCGGTTGTATTTCGGATACGCTGGTACTCGCACCGTTTAAGAAACCCGGAAATGTCGTTAATAGTCTGACCAGCGTTCCTCAAGGCTTCAAGTCGTTTGGACATTTTGTCGAGCAAGGGCAACTGGCTGATTTGGAGAACGCTTTCTTTTTGAGTCCAGTTCAAACTTGATCCAACAAGAACACGAATCGAGTTTTTGAGATGGACATTGGCGAGTAGCTCCAAGCCATGCTCAGACCCCAGTCGTTGACGTCCTTCTCCGAGAAAGTAGGGAGGGATCAGAACGGTAAGTGGTTTAGTGGTGCACTCGTGGTTTTGCAGGGTGGCAATCAGCACAAGCGCTCGCAGATTGTGATTACTACCCAGAATCACCGTTGGCTCAAAACCGTAAGCCGGCATCGTGGACAGATACATTTGCCAAGCAAAGTCCTCGTCCAAACCGAATTCGTTCCCGTTAACCGTAATCTTCATTGTTGATTCCCGAGCTCGGGAGACCATGAAGCTTGTTCGTTCAATTTGCTCGGTCTGCTTAACCAACTCCTTGGAATAGAAGTTAGGGAAAGGGTTGATCTTAGCCGATCCAGGAACTGCAAAAAACCGACAAACTGGTTTGAGTTCCCGAAGTGCCAGTTTCTGACAGAATTTGCAGCACAGGCCTCCAAGTGTTCTCGTGTAGAGTCGGCGCTTTTCATACCATTCCACAGACTCCGTGAGCTTTTCCAAGGCGCCGCAGGGACAGGTTTCAACTGAAGCGGATTCGCTCCGGATCAATCCCCTGGCAACGAGAATTGAAGTGAAAGATCGAATTTCATCTCGGCTTTTTTTAGAGTCAATACGCCATACAAAATCAGGACGGACTCCGACGAAGTTTAGATGTCTCAGAAAGGATTGTACCGTTGATTCCCGATCCACTTCCTTAAGAAGCATTTGCGGTCCTAGCGCCAAAACGAATTTCAGGCCTAGATTACGGGCTGCAAAGTCGCCAACCAGAATTGATGCGATCAATCCCAGAGGAGGATTTGCAGTCGGTGTAATTGGGAGCGTGATTACACTTTTTTCCATGATTCCTCCACCCAGTTTGTAAGGCGAACTTTGTTATTTCAAAGTTCATATAAGTATATATGAAATGTGCTTGGTGATCAACCCTCCACAGCATCCCCATAATCTACGCCTAAGTTGTGGCGCTGCCCCGGGAGAAGGGAGCATCGCCGACTGTCCGAATCCAGCCGCCCGAGCCAAAGAAAAGTGCAATACTTGTGTAATGCACTTGTCTTTTGTTATCCTTAGAGTAATTAAAGAAATTAGTATGAGAAAAATAATTGTTATCGAGTTTGTATCTTTAGACGGTGTCATGCAGGCACCCGGCGGGCCCGAGGAAGATACCTCTGGCGGATTTAAATATGGCGGGTGGACATTTCCCTACATGGATGAGTTCTCGGGGAAACAGATGGGAGAGCAAATGAAAGAACCGTTTGAACTGCTCTTGGGTCGGAAAACGTACGACATCTTTGCTTCTTTTTGGCCCGGACATGATTCGGAATGGCCGGGAGTAAATAAAGCCAAAAAATATGTGGTCTCCAAAACGCTTCTAAATCCAACTTGGGAAAATACTACAATAATAAACGAGAACGTTGCCGCCGAATTAAATAAACTAAAAACCCAAGATGGATCAGATCTTCACGTCTGGGGCAGCAGCAATTTCATCCAAACTTTATTGCAAAATGATTTGGTCGACGAATTATGGCTCAAGATCTTCCCGGTAACTCTAGGAAACGGAAAAAAATTATTTGCCGAAGGGACAATTCCTGCGGCATTTACGCTCAGTGAATCCCAGGTTTCTCCCAGTGGAGTAATTTTTGCTAATTATAAACGCTCAGGTGAAATAAAGGTGGGCTCGTTCGCTTAAGTTCCTACTAAACATAAGTTAAATCTAGAAAAACTGACTTTTGTCAGTTTTTTATTTTTTGCCCAGCACGCAAACTTATCCCTCGTTTAGCCTTAGCTTTAGCGTAAGCTATAAAAAACCAGGATTGCTTGGGCTAAATATTTGTACCAATTGGCTATATGCCATTTTTTTACCGAGGGGTATAAATCATAAGCAGGAGCAATTAATTATTAAGTCGAAAAAAATATGAAAAAATACGTTCTGCTTGTATTGATAGTCTGCTTGCTCAACCTGCTGGTTTCCCCTGCTCTCGTGCAAGCCAGCGGTGCCTATATATTATTATCACAATATAGCGGACAAATCGGGAGTATGACTTCTGTTACCGGCGAAGGATTCTCTCCGCTGGACACAGTTTCCATTTACGTCGGGACAAATCCCATGCCTATGGCTGTCACAAACACCTCCTTATCCGGCCAGCTCGGGCCAATAGCGATTACAATTCCTGCGGGAGTGGTACCCGAGACCAAAGTTGATATCACCGCAAAAAGTGGCTCCGGACTCAATGCTTCCGTGGCGTTTTATGTCGAAGGCTACTTCCCTACTATTTCTGTATCCGCAAGTGGGAACACGCCGTTTAGCACAGTTACAGTCGCAGGCTCGGGGTTTGCACCAAATGAAAATATTGCGATTACCATGGGTGACTTTATCAACCTAAGTACTGTCTCGGATTCGCATGGACAGTTTTCCGGATCCAGCTTCAAACTGCCTATGGTCAAAGCGGATTCATATATAATCAACGCTCAAGGTACAATATCCAAAAACAAGGCGACCTCGTATTTTTATGTCGGCGGCTTTTATCCAAATGTTTTTCCTTCAGCGTTCTACCTAATTCCTGGCCAGAGTATTAAATTCAGCGGCGGCGGATTTGCGCCTGGAGAAAACGTACAAGTCTTTGCCGGATCGACACTGGTTTCGAGTTTCACTACAGACAGCGTCGGGGCATACAAAGATGTTGGCACCTACACCATCCCAACTGGCACTGCGAGTGGTCCGCTAAAATTTCGGCTTGCGGGTGAATTGAGTAAAACCGAAGTTACGGCCGAGGTTTCTGTCGGCAAGTTCAACCCACAAGTTTTCCCTTCGTCTTACTTCGTACTCCCCGGTGATATCTTGTCTTTTTCCGGAATTGATTTTGCGCCGTACGAGGCCATCCGGGTTTACGAAGGTGAGAATCCCATGAGTCTAAATATGATCACCGCCGATGCCAAAGGGAATTTCCCGGCAAACAGTCTTGGCTTCAAAATTCCGGCTGAATTTGCCTCTACCAAGCGCACCATTACAATCGTCGGCGAAGTCAGCCACATGCCACTCGAGCTGGCAATCGGGGTTGGCAAATTCACACCACAACTGTCCCCTTCGAGTTACTATGTCAAACCTGGTGAAAAAATCGTCGTTGACGGCTGGAATTTTATGCCTCACGAAGATGTGGACTTAAGCATAAACGGAACGCCAGCCGATCCTGTAACATCCAACAAGACTGGCAACATTAAGCTCGGGCCCGTTTCCATCCCGTTCCATATTCCCAACTTCATACTCAGTGTCTTCGGCCGCAATAGCGGCGGGAAAGCCGCGCTCAACCTACCGGTGAGCAATTACTTCCCGACTGTCACAGCAGGGTCATACTATGTCAAACCCGGAGATAAGATTTGGTTTTCGGGTGGAGCATTTGCACCAGGCGAGCTCGTCAATGTCAGCGTCAAACAGCCCGGAGCGGCTTCTCCCACGACACTCGGTACCATACAGACCAACAAAGATGGCTACCTTGTCGAGAACAGCTTCCCGGTCGGCCTCAAAACTCCAACGGGTACCAGCACCTACACCTTCCGCGGCACGGAGAGTGATGCGGTAAGTGAGGTCAAACTCGATATCGCCTCGTTTGTTCCCCTCATTAGCTCCGGCAATTATTATCCAGCCCCGGGCAGTACGATTAAAATTTGGATTAGCGGGTTTGGACCGTTTGAAAATCTCGCAATCAGCGTCAATGATAAGCCAGCCAAAACTGTTGCCGCAAATTTGGTCGGAAGTGCCGGCCCAATCGAACTCACCCTCCCGATCAAGCAAAAATCTGCAGTCATCAAAGTTGTAGGTGAAGACACCGAGATCAGCAAGGATATCACGCTTGCCATGTCGACTTTCTCGCCGGTAGTGATTGCTTCCACCTATTACACTCTGCCCGGCAATCAGATCAGTTTCACCGGCTGGGGCTTTGCGCCGAACGAAACCGTGTCGATTTCAAACGACACCGCGGTACTTGGGTCTGTGACAGCCGACAATACCGGTAAGTTTGCTTCCGATAAATTTGTAATCCCATTCACAACCGCGACTTCACTGACTTACTCATTTGCAGGCGAGGAATCGGAACAAGTCAACAAAGTTAAAATCTCTCTGGGTAGTTTTAGTCCGTACGTGTTGCTAAGTCTCTATTATGGCAAGGCTGATGCCGCCGAGACCATCTCAGGGTTTGCCTTTGCCCCCAATGAACAGGTCAGTGTGAAATTTGGCAGTCTTGATTTGGGCACCGTCACCGCCGACGCCAAAGGATCGTTTAGCGTAAACACCACTGTCCCTCAAGGCTCGGGTACGATTACGGCTACGGCCACTGGGCTCTCAAGCGGAAGCCTCGGAAAAAATAATTTCACCTTCGCAACTTATTAGCTCTAGAGAAATAAATCCCGGCAAACCTCAAAAAATCACCGCAAAAACGCGGTGATTTTTTTGGATTAATTTTTGCTTGACCATAAGAGCTCGGTATCGTAGGTTTGAATGGATTAACTTCAATCTATGGAATATATCTACGATTATAATACTCTCAAATATTGGCGATTTATCCGGCAGATCAAAGAATACAAATATTTGGCCTTTCTGCGTGATCAAACCAATTGGGTCTGGTCGTTTCTGACCTTATCTCTAGTATTGCTTGTCGTATTCTTGTTTGTCCCAGGCGGCAGACAAGCCCTGAATAACGCCGCCTCGTTTATAAGCGGACCGCCGTTTTTTGGAGATATAGCTGAAGCCGCCACACCCAAAGATTCCAATGGCCACTTTGACCTCGACTCGGCCCGCATCGTACAAGTCCTGCCGGACAACACTTCTATCCTGCAGGATGAGAACGGTAATATTATTCGGACCACGGTCCCAGCTCTCAGCGCTTACGCAAGTTTTGGTCCCACTCCCACTGCCCCGGCAATCGCGGGTCCTAGCGTCCCGGATCAAAGCTCCGGACAAATTCAAACTTTCGGATCCCAAAGCCCAGGACCAACCCCCACACCTAGCCCGATCCCGACCTTTATCGCTATTCCTCAACCGGTAACTAGGACCCCGAGTCCTTCCCCGTCTCCTGTGCCTCCACCATCGTTTAGCCCGATACCCATACCTCTGCCGCGGCCTGGCCCAACCCCAATCCCAAGCCCCAGTCCGTCCCCAGTACCGATCTCGCCGGTACCGGTCCCTGTACCTCTGCCTTCACCCGTTCCTGTACCCAGCCCAGTGCCCGTACCGATTCCAGTGCCAAGCCCAGTGCCGGTCCCTCCGCCGAGTCCGACTCCGGTCCCCGTGCCAGTACCGCCCCCAACACCTACGCCTACGCCTGTACCTGTCCCGGTACCAGTTCCTGTGCCGTTGCCCTTACCATTACCCGTACCTCCACCGCCGCCGGTCAGTCTCCCGCACCTGTAGTTTTTCACAATTGTAAAATCCTGAGCAATCTCTAATCTACTTATAATAATTAATACTTACCAAACATATGGCAGAACCAACAACATATACAAACGTGCCTTACGAGCGAAAGACAAACGCCTGGGGATGGATAATTCCCCTAATTATTGTCGCTGCAGCTGTCGCCGCTTACGCTTATTATCATAATCGTGCCGGAGACAACAATACGCCGGCCGCATCGAGCACCACTTCGCAAACCAGCTCCGGTACCACCCAGAGCCAGTCAGTACAAAAGACAAGCGATTTGAGTACTGCCACGGCGGGTACACGTGCCCAACTGTCCAACATCGCTATTAGCCAAGTCGTCTCAAGCCGCATCTTTACTATTAAATCCGGCAGTCAGACTATCTATACCATTCTCTCACCCAACGTGAACCTACCCAATAAAACCACTCTCCAGACCGGACAGCAAGTGGCGATTACCGGAACTTTGGTTTCCACCAACAGCGATCAGTTCAAGAACCTAAATCTCACGGCGGCCGAGAAATCAGCGTTAGGCAATCAATCTTTGGTCTTGCTTGTCGATCAGGTGACTATCTCCGGATCCAATGCGACCACCAATCCGAGCACCACACCATAGTAGTAATAAGTAAATAGTAGTGAGTAATAAGAAAAACCAGGACCGAAAGCCTGGTTTTTCATTATTCATAATTCCTAATTCATCATACTTTTTTAGTAATCTCGCAGTTTGCCGATATTAATGTGGTCTTTAATTCGCTCCAAAGCCTTGGCCTCAATTTGGCGGATGCGCTCGCGAGTAACTCCAAATTCTTTGCCGACTTCTTCCAAAGTGTGAGTTACACCGTCTTCCAAACCAAACCGCATCTTGAGAATTTTTTGTTCGCGGGGATCCAAGTCTTTGAGCACTTCCTGGACATATTCGCGCAAAATCTGGCGGCCAGCGGTTTCGGCCGGAGTCACGGAATCAGGATCTTCGATGAAGTCGCCCAAGGACGAATCTTGGTCCTCCTCGTCCCCGACCGGCGTGTCGATGGAAACAGTCTCCTGAGAAATTTTCTTGAGCTGGTAAACTTTTTCGACTTCAATGCCCATCTCGGAAGCGATTTCTTCCGGCAAAGGTTCGCGGCCCAAATCCTGCACCAACTGGCGCTCGGCTTGAGCATACTTGTTCAAAGTTTCGACCATATGTACGGGGATGCGGATCGTGCGCGATTGGTCAGCCAGAGCGCGGGTGATGGCTTGGCGGATCCACCACGTGGCATAAGTTGAAAACTTATAACCTTTGCGCCAATCGAATTTCTCCACGGCGCGGAAGAGTCCCAAATTTCCTTCTTGGATAAGGTCCAAGAGTCCCAGGTTGCGGCCCATATATTTCTTGGCAATTGAGACCACCAAGCGCAAGTTGGCTTGGATGAGTTTGTTCTTGGCGACCTGGTCGCCTTTGGTGATGCGTTTGGCAAGCTCGATTTCTTCAGCACCCTTAAGCAGAGGTGTCTTACCGATTTCGCGCAGGTACATCTGGATTGAATCGTCATAAATATCGCCAAGGTTGTAGGATTCGGCGATCTGCTCTTCTTTTTTGGTCTTCACGCGAGCTGCTTCCTGCGCTTGCTGCCAAACGCTCGCCTCTTCGGCCTCCACGACTTCGATGCCTTTGGCATCCAAAGTATCAAGTAGGCTTTCTACGGCTTTGATGTTCTTCTCGAGTTCAGGCAAGGCGTGGATGATTTCCGATTCGGTCAGAAACCCGCGCGCACTGCCACGGGCAATAAGCTGATGAACTTGCTTTTCCCAATCCACTGGTACGTCTATCTGAATTTTTGGTTTATCTTCTTTGCGGTGTTTTTTGGGCACATGCTGAACACGCGCTACCGGCTTGAATTTCTTTGCCGGCTTCTTGTGTTGGACTTTTCCACCTTTGGCGGACTTGTGCGGTTTCTTCCCGCCCGAGTGCTTATTCTTCTTCTTGTTGGCCATGTCTCTTCGTATTAATAACGTCCCCGTAACTGATCACTGAGTTTGCTAAATTCTATAGATAGTTTTTCTGCCAAATTTTTATCCTTGGCCTTTTCGGCGGCCATCAGGTTCTGAGTCACCTCTTCCATCCGTTTGTGCAAGATGAGCCGTTTCAGTTCACCGGCGACTCTGGCCACTTCTACTTGCGGATCTAAGCCTTGTTCGTTGTTCTCGACTGTCGCGGCAAAGTTCAGGAGCTCAAGTTGTTCGGCTATCTCCGGATGCGCTTTGGAAAGCTTGGATAGATCCGGTTTTTCCGCCTCGAGCAATACCCGAACCACCGAAAAGCTGCCGGCGCTGAAGTCTTCGGTTCGGAATTCCTTTATATATTTGTTGTCGCCTACTATCAAGGTCATCCCCAATAGCTGATCCTCAAGGATTTCTTGGCGGGATTTCTTGATATTTCCCGCGGTTTTGGCTATTTGGGGTCTTGGGAGGCTTATCCTATTTATTATATCCCAAATCGCAGATTCGGCAACATTGACTCCGTCTGATAGTTTACGAACAAAATGAGCCCGTGTAACTGGTTCAGACATACGATAAATAAGCGGGGCCAGGATTTTCACAATTTCGCGCTTGCCATCGACCGAGGTTGGGTCGAATTCTTTGAGCGTTTTATCGAAAAAGAACTCCACAAAATTAGGGGCTGAATCAACAGCTTTCTGCCACAGACCGATCCCCTTCTTGATAAGCTCGTCCGGGTCTTTGGCACCTCTCATCTCGACAATCTTGACGTTGAATCCGAGATTGAGGGCGATCTCGAGGGCTCGCTTGGTGGCACCGGATCCGGCCGCGTCGGTATCGAAGGCAAAAATAAGATTCTCACAGAAACGTTTGAGAATAGTAAACTGTTCGGTAGTCAGAGCCGTACCCGATGATGCTACCGCTTGCGCAAACCCCGCCTGGTGGCTTGAGACGACATCCATGTTTCCTTCCATGAGGATACAGCGATTCTCTTTGCGGATAATATTTTTGCCTTGATACAAGCCATATAATTCGTGGCTCTTGTTATAAATCGGAGTCTCTGGGCTATTGATGTATTTTCCGGCATTCTCCTTTTCCTTGAGCAGTCTCCCGGTGAATCCCACGACCTGCCCGTGAATATTGAGAATCGGAAACATGATTCGTCCGCGGAACCGATCAAAATATTCGAATGAGTTATCTTTCTTGATGATAAGCCCGGCTAATTCTATATCTTTTTTGTCATATTTCTTGGCTAAAAAATTTTCCAAATAATGAAAATCGTCCGGCGCGTACCCCAGCCGCCAATTCTGTATTGTGCGGTCGGTGAGCCCGCGCTTCTTGAGATAATCACGAGCCTCTTTGGCAGATTCCGATTCCCAAAGCACTCGTTCAAAATACTTAGCCGCTGAATCATTGATTTCGTATAGGTCGCGGCTCTTCTGTTGCTTCTGTACCTCTTCTTGCGTCGGCTTGCGCAGTTCAATTCCGGCTCGGTCGGCCAGAATTTTGAGTGCTTCCCGAAACTCGACGTTTTCTGACAGTTCGATAAACTTAAAAATATCCCCGCCCAGGCCGCAGCCAAAGCAGTGCCAAATTTGTTTCGACGGAGAAATCACCAGCGACGGAGTTTTTTCGTTATGAAACGGGCAAACCGCCTTGAAATTAACTCCAGCTTTTTTCATCTGGATATAGTCGGCCAGTACCTCGGTAATTGGCAGCCGCTCTTTAATTTCTAGGACTTGAGTGTTCATAATTTAAATGATAATACACGATGGCAAGATAACTTTGGCTTGCTCCAAAACTTCTTTATCGCCTTTGAACTTGAGTCTACTCGCGGCTTCGCTTATGTCCACCCATTCGACATTGGCTATTTCTTCATCCGGTCTAAGCTCACCCTCCAGATATTCCATCAAAAAATAACTGACAATCTTAAAAATATTATCGTTGTCCCATTTAAACGTATATTTGATATCGGTCAGCTTCTTCTTGACTTGAGCCCTGGCTCCGGTCTCTTCCTTGATCTCCCTTAAGGCCGTCTCTTCCGCTGATTCATCTGATTCCAGATGGCCTTTGGGAAATGACCAATAATTTTCGGCTGGACCGTAATCTCTACCTTTAGGATTGATCATTAATACAAAAATCTGGCCGTCTTGTTTTTTGTAAACAATTCCGCCAGCGCTAAACTCTCGTCTCCATGGTTTCTTTTCATCGGCCATTGTCTTCTTAGCTCCTGCGGCATGTAAAATTGGTAGTAGTGATAGGGCTTTCGTTTGCTGCCGGAAGTTTTTCGCCAGATTGGGAAAGCTTGTCGTACCGCCCGACGCAAGTGTAACAATTGGCAGAACTCGAACCGGCGCAGACTTTATAGATGCAAGGAGAAGAACTGCCACAGCCTTGGTTTTCCCAGACCCACTCGGCTTGAATAGTTTCGGCTTTATCGGTTTGAGGCACGGTTACCTCACTTTCATTGCGGTCATTGCTATATTCCGGCACTTGAGTATTTGAATCATTGGCATTCTTTTTTACAAAGTACTCGGCCGCCGTGGCAGTTGCCGCAATCAAAATCACCGCTAGTGTAATCAGAGATAATTTTTTTATATTCATAAAGTATAATCTTAATATAATTCTCTGGCGGAGAGGGATTCCCCCGCCTATTGCGGGGTCCCGTCATTAAATAGCTTTAATTATGTGCGGGAGAACTCCCGATACCTTGCGGTATGCGCGCTTTCTGCCGCTTTCGAATCTAGGGTCTTTAGCTAATCCTTTGGCGGAGAGGGGGAGATTCGAACTCCCGATACCTTGCGGTATGCGCGCTTTCCAAGCGCGTGCACTAGGCCACTATGCGACCTCTCCTCGATAATAAAAATAAGCGCTAGTTGCGCTTTATTCTACCAGAAACCTCAAGAAAAATCAAACCTGGCCTGAGTTCAAGCAAACAGACATCAGGCCAAATGTATTGTCACATGTTTAGGCTCGGTAGCATCAACCAATCTCTGTCCTTTCTGGATGAGGTTTTTGTTTCTCGCAGAAGACAGCGCCGAAACGTTGCCAAACACGGGATGTACTCCCCAGTATATTCCCGCTTTGGCTGCAGCTTTGGGATCTTCGGTCGAAAAAATAATCTTACGGCTGGGGCGGCGGAAAGACAATCCGCGAGCCAGGCTCGCATCGGAGACCGCGATTGCGTGCGTCCCGGCATCATGAGCAATCTTTAGGAGTGAATCCAAAAGCGACTGCTGGGGATGTTCGTCCACCAGATGTTTAATCTGCCTCTGCTCGGAGCCGATAATTTCCGCATCCGGATCCAAAAAGTTTCCCGCCAATACGCTATCGACCCGGATACCCTTGGGAAGGTTGCGGCCCTTGAAGATAAGACCGGCGAGTTTATTCAAACCTTTGGCCATTTTGAGATGCTCTCCTTTGTCTGACGCCACCCAGTGCACACCGCTTTTGAGTCCGACCTCGAGATCCAGTTTGTCCTCCATATTCGAGACATCTTGGATGATACTCACCGGGTGATTGTATTTGGTACTGAGCTGTTTGATCAGCTGGATGAGCTTAATCGCCATCGGGTAGTTCTGGTGTGAAATTTCAAAAAGCGCCCCGGCAATCCCCTTACGGATTAGTCGAGCGATGTCATCCTCATCCATACTCGGATTTACTACCGCAATATACTTTGGCATTTATTTGAAATAAAGGAAATATAGACCAGCAAAAACCAATATGACAACTACCAATATGAAGCCATTAATTGATAACCCTATTACAGCACATTTTTTTCTGTTTATGATTTCTTTTTCGTATTTCAAACTTAGCAAGCCGAACATATTACTTATTGCAAATAACAGCAAGGCACTTATTTCTAATTGGCTTAACCATAAATATTGATGCGACAGAAGACGATGCCATGCAGCATAAGCCATGAATACACTTGCCAAACTAAAAATTAAACTTAGTAAGCCTAAATTAAATTTTGCCATAACAATAGTATAGCAAAAAGAAAACGACCGCGCCTGTTGCCAGAGCGGCCGTTGTGACCCTATGTCGTTGTATGCCGAATTTTCTGCTCGCGTTGCCGTTGTTCTTCCTCCAGCTTTCGTTTCGCGATCTTCAAAAGACCGCGAATGTAGTAACTGGTTGCTTCCTGTATTCCGACATAACGCCCGGCTGAAAACCCAATGGCGACGCCGGCGATTCCTGCGCCCAAGAGACAAAGCCCAACAACTCGCTTCTCCCGGTCATCCATGGCTCTCTCGTTTCTTGATTGCTACATCAGGTTCAGTCGTGAAATGACCTCTATTGTCCCTACATCATATCGCCGGATTTGGCTGAATTTATGAAGTCAATCACCTGCTGTCGGTGTTTTCCGCCCATGGCCCACTTGTAAGCCGGGTTCATGTTGTCGAACACGATAAG
>JAIFWV010000021.1 GCA_019659055.1 Candidatus Doudnabacteria bacterium | reverse complement strand
GGTATGAAGCTGGGGGAGAATTGGCATATCCTCGGAAGCTTTTTTCATAAATTCGATCTAGGGTTTGGAATACTGGTCTCTGGCCTGATAATTTGGTGGATCCAAAGGCACTGGAAGCATAGAGTGAGGGGTTGACCCCGAGGCCTTCGTTTGTTATACTGTGCAGGCTAATTAAGAAATCTGATATATGTTAACCATAAGATTACAACGCACTGGAACTAAGAATCGACCGACCTTTAGGATTGTTTTGGCTGAAAAAGAGAAGTCCGCCAGCAAAAAATTCCAAGAAGTTTTGGGCCACTACAACCCGCGATCCAAAGAATTTGGCATCAAGGATGATACCCGCTTAAAATATTGGATTACCCAGAATGTTGAGCTTTCTCCAACTGTCCGTAATTTACTTGTTGAGAAGAAATTAGTCGAAGGCAAGAAGGTCAAAGCCTGGGCCCCGAAGAAGAAAGAAGGCGCAGAAGCTCAAGCTTCGCCTGCCCCTGCTCCTCAAGCCACTGCCCAACCGGTCCCAACTGAGGCCGCTCCTGAGGCGCAAGTTACACCGGCCGCCCCAGAGGCCGAACAACCAGCCGCCTAATACTTACAACCCGCAAATGATTGCGGGTTTTTGATTGACAAGCGAGGGGTTTTGGCTGTAAAATATTTACATCAAAGATCGGCTTCTTAGTCGAAAGCGCGGATCTTCGTTCTTTCTTAAGAAAAGTTAAGCAAGTAAAGAAATGGAAAAAGATCAAGAATTTGTTGAATATCTCGTTCGTGCTTTGGTTGATCATCCGACTGACGTCAAGACCGAACGCACAGTCGATGAGATGGGAGTGCTTATCACCCTGCACTTAAATCCCGAAGACATGGGACAGGTTATCGGCCGGCAAGGTCAGACCGCTAAGTCCATCCGAACCCTGCTTCGCGTAGTTGGCGCCAAACATAAATCCCGAGTCAATCTTAAGATTTATGAGCCGGAAGGTTCAAGGAGAGGTCCTCGCCGCGAAGAGTCGCAAAGTACTACCGCCTCTGAGCCGGAACTTTCCTCAGACATCGACGACTTTAAACTCTAAAAATAAAACCCAGCCATCAACGGCTGGGTTTTGAATATGAAATTTATAATTCTTACTTTATTTCCGGAGGCCTTCGAATCTTATTTGAACATAAGCTTGCTTAAGCGCGCCTTGAGTAAGAAATTGATCACAGTAGAACTCAAAAACTTACGCGATTGGGCCGACAACCCTCACAAAAAAGTTGACGACCGCCCTTACGGCGGCGGCGCCGGTATGGTCCTGCGCGTCGATGTCATAGATCGAGCATTGCGTGACATAAAGTTAAAAGTTAAAAGTAAAAAGTTAAAAGTCGTTCTACTGACCCCACAGGGAAAACCGCTTAATCAAAAAATTGCCAAACGACTTTCAAAGTTTAACGCATTGATTCTTATCTGCGGCCGCTATGAAGGCTTTGATGAACGAGTCAGATCTCTCGTGGATATGGAAATTTCTATCGGCGATTTTGTGCTGACCGGGGGAGAAATACCAGCCTTGGCCGTGCTCGACACCGTGGCTAGGCTGGTCCCCGGAGTAGTAGGGAAAGAGGCGAGTCTTACCGAAGAAAGCTTTTCAGAATCCGCCGGCCGGCGGATGCTTGAGTATCCGCAATATACGCGCCCTGAGGTTTATAAAAAAATGAAAGTTCCCAAAATTTTGCTTACAGGGGATCACGGCAAGGTTGAAGCTTGGAGAAAATCGGAAGCTCTGAAAAAAACAAAAAAAAGACGGCCAGATCTTTTGCATTAGACCCGGCCGTGGCCTTGTCGGAGTTTCCCTAGTTCCTCGTCGGTGAGTTCGACACATTCAGTAAACCACCATTGCTTTCTTTCATCTGTAGGCCCGCAGGTTTGATTGCCCTTAATCATACATCGGCAATAGAGCCGAACTGTTATTGTTGGTGCAGGGCTTTCGGTCAGCACCTGACCGAATGACCAGGGTTTTCATGTGAATTTGTCCAGAGGTCGAGCAGGTTCTCGTGTACGCTTTACCCAGTCGCTTTTCTGAATCATAAATTTCCTCCGTTCAAAGAATAATATCTTATGTTAGATTTTATAGCAAATGTGACAAATCGCCTGGATAAATTTTTGGCATCAAAAATCGATGTTAGTCGTGCGCGGATTCAGAAATCCATCCGAAACGGCGATGTTAGTGTGGACGGTATAATTATTATGGATCCCGATTTCGATGTCAGGCCGGGAACTAAAGTCTCTTTGCCCGAGTTTGGATCAGAAGAACTCACCGAATACAATCTAGATCTTAAAGTAGTTTTTGAGAATGATGATTTGCTTGTGATAGATAAACCAGCAGGATTGGTGGTGCATCCGGGTGCGGGTAACAAAGATAAGACCCTGGCCAATATCCTAATCTCGAAGTATCCTAATATCAAAGACGTCGGTGACCCGCATCGCCCAGGCATTGTCCATCGGTTGGATGAAGATACCTCCGGTCTCATGGTAATTGCTAAGACCTCTAGGGCTTACGATTTTCTTAAAGAGATTTTTCACGATCGAAGTATCGAGAAAGAGTATCTGGCTTTGGTGCATGGCATACCTGAGAAATTGCACGGAATTATCGATTTACCAATAGCCAAAGCTCCAAGTCACCGAAAGATGAAGGTTGGGGAGGGAAAAGAGGCAAAAACCGAGTATTCAGTACTCGTGCATACGCTTCCTGGTAGCCTTGACGAATACGCCCTTCTTCGTGTAAAATTGCATACAGGCCGTACCCATCAGATTCGGGTTCACATGAACGCCATCGGTCATCCTCTAGTAGGGGATCAGACATACGGCAAGTATCAGAAAGCTGACCGGGCGCTAGTTGATAGACAATTCTTGCACGCATATCGGCTTAAATTTAAATTAATGGATCAAACCTGGATTGAGCTAATCAGTCCACTGCCCGAAGATTTACAGGCATTTTTGACCAGAATAGGCATTACATATGAGGATCAACTCATTTAAACCAGAACAACTCAAAGACGGTCCGGTACTCAAGGCAGGCTTTATCGTCCGCGTCCACCAGAAGATTACAGATGTCTCCGCCGACGGTAAGGAGAAACAGCGTGTTCAGATCTTTGAAGGACAGGTTATCGGTACCAAAGGCGGCAAGGCCATTAACGGCACTGTTACTGTTCGCAAAATTTCATCGGGCGTAGGAGTTGAACGTATTTTCCCCATCCACTCGCCGAATATTGAAAAAATCGAAATAGTTAAAGCGACCCCGGCTCGCAAAGCCAAAATCTATTTCACCCGCACTGGAGCCGAAGCCCGAGTCCGTGAATAAGCGGCAGCTATTGCAAAGTTCACGAAATTTTGCTATAATATAGATAAGATATATTGAGAGACTTAAGTGGTCTCTCTTTTATTATTAAAAGAATAAGAAACAAAAATTATGTCTGAATTGGAAAAATATATTGCAGACTCAAAAGCTGCGGGGATAACCGAAGAACAAATAAAACAAAGTTTGCTCACCCAAGGTTGGCCGGAAGCGGATATAATCGCCGGTCTCGGTAGTGCCTCTGCAGTTGCGGTTGTTACCCCAGCGGCGGCAGTTGCTGTACGAAGCGGTGGTATCGCTTGGTTTAGTCCAAAAATATTCGCGCTGGTTCTGGCTTTGGTTTTGGCCGGAGGTGGTGGGTACTTTGCATATACTAAGATGTACCTTGCAGATAAGGATTCCGGGGTAAAGGGAATTCTTGCAAGCAAATCTAACAAGGATAATATTGATTGCCGAAAGATTTTTCCGGAAAGTGATTTTAATCGGATTACCGGGAAGGTTGCAGCTGATTATGAATTGAAGCAGGATTTAGATAACCTCGGCACGGGCGAAGATGCCTCTTCCTCGAACGATATAAGTGAGCTGGGAAAAAACTATGTCAGCGGGCAAACGGGAATGGATGTTGAGAGTTATGCCCAGATGGGCAACGCCAGATCTATCAACTGCTACTATGTACCGAAGAACCCGACTGAATACGAAAAACAGACACTCGCCATCTCAAATGTGGTTTTGAGTCCTGTGACTATCATCTTTGTGACAAATGATGTGGAAGGAAGTATCGAAAATAATTTCGCGGGAATTAAAGCGGATCAATTAAAACGCAATGGAGCGACTATTGAATTTCATGGAGTGACATACCCTGTTGCCGCTGATTATACGAAAGATGTACCGGGAATCGGCGTATCGGCCTATGAGCAAACAAATACACTTTCATTTTTGAGTAGGAATAAAAAGTATATTGTAGGTATTATTATGGACGAAAAAATTGTAACTTCGGACAAATTGCGTGAGGTTGGAAAGATTGTCGATACTAATATGCAATAAATTTATGAAAAAAACCGCCCATCTGGGCGGTTTTTTTATATAAGCTTGAGAACGTTCCACCAAGCGGTAATGTAATCCGCGCGTTTGTTTTGATACTTGAGATAATAAGCATGCTCCCAGACATCCAGACCAAAGATAACTTGGTAGGCGTTGTTCATAATTGGCGAGTCTTGCATGGGAAAGTTTTTTATGACCAATTTAGAATCTTTGGTGTCGCGTACCAGCCAAGTCCAGCCGCTACCAAATAATTTAGTTGCTGATTCTGAAAACTGTTTTTTGAACTCCTCGAGAGAACCAAAAACTGAATTTATCTCTT
Organism: Candidatus Doudnabacteria bacterium; assembly: GCA_019659055.1. Classification (GTDB taxonomy): domain Bacteria; phylum Patescibacteriota; class Doudnabacteria; order UBA920; family O2-02-FULL-48-8; genus JAIFWV01. Next base: position 8,398 of record JAIFWV010000021.1, on the reverse strand, counting down.
TGATTAGCAACTCATCTTTTTGATTAGCCGGATCTATGTATTTCCAAAACAAAGAATGATTGGAGTGTCCGCCGCCGTGGTTACGGATGGCCGTGCGATCAGCATCATCAACTTTAAGAGAATCAAAATTGAGCAGGAGCTCCTCGACTGGCCGACCTTGCAGATCGGGATATTTTTCCAAAGCGGCATTGAGCTTATCGATGTAAGCCTGATGATGCTTGGTGTGGTGAATCTCCATGGTCGTGGCATCTATGTACGGTTCGAGCGCGTCGTAAGCATAGGGAAGCTTAGGTAGTTCGTGGTTCATAAAGATTTAGGATTAAGGATTACAGTTATTAATATAGAACCCATTGTTGTCTTAGTCAATATAAAAAGGCCTCCAGTTGCGGCGCTGTTGGTTTCGTGGTATAGTGAGGACGCTTATTTAAACGTAAGCACCTACAAGAATTGCTAATTTTATTGAATAAATTCTAAAGTTACTGCTGATTACATGGTCATTACCTTTGTGTCTAACTTATTCTCAAAACTTTCAAGCCCTTCATGCAATAAAGGGCTTTTCGAGTCTGTATAGCTGATACAAAAATATACCTCTATCCGCAGTCCAACTTCGAGATTGGAAAGGTTTTTTTATGCAACCCATTATCTATGCCATAGTTGGCATTGTGGTTGGCGCTATTGCGGGCTATGTCATCCGCAAAATTCAAATTGCCAATCAGGTCAACTCGATTGAAGCCAAGGTCACCAAGGCCTTAGACGAGGCCCGGACCAAAGAAAAAGAAATTCTGCTCGAGGCCAAATCAAAAGCGATTGAGATCGTCGATCAGGCTAAGAAAAGCGAACAGGAATTCCGCAACCAGATTATCAAAGTCGAAGATCGTCTAAACAAGAAAGACGCGGAGTTGGATCGGAAGCTGAGCGACTTGGATAACTCCAAAGCTGATCTAGCCAAAAAACAAGCTGAGATCACCAAAACTCACGAAGAACTCAAAGAAGTCCGTGCCCGCCAGCTGGAGCAGCTCCAAAAGATTTCCAGTTTGAGCATGGAAGATGCCAAACGGGTTTTGCTTGAGGCCACGGAAAAGAATATGCGAGAAGAGCTCGCAGGTCTTACCCGCAAACTTATCGCCACCGCCCGCGAAGACGCCGACAAGAAAGCCCGCGAAATTGTTTCGCTGGCCATCCAGCGCTGCGCTTCGGAAGTTACCAGCGAGATGACGACTACCGCTGTAACTTTGCCTTCAGAAGAAATGAAAGGCCGCATCATTGGCAAAGAAGGACGCAATATCCGGACGTTTGAACAAATGCTTGGAGTCGAAGTAATCGTAGATGACACACCTGATGTGGTCGTGATTTCTGGATTTAATTCGGTCCGCCGTCATATTGCCAAAATTGCTCTTGAGAAACTGATCCAAGATGGCCGCATACATCCAGCTAAAATCGAAGAAGCCACAGAGAAGGCCAAAAAAGAAATCGCCGAACAGATCAAAGAAGCCGGAGAAGCGGCCGTCTATGAACTTGGGATTGCCAATTTCCCGCCAAAACTTGTCCAACTCATTGGCCGACTGAAATTCCGCACCAGCTATGGCCAGAACGTTCTCAAGCACTCTATCGAAATGGCCAAACTGGCCGCTTTGATGGCTGAGGAAGTCGGCGCCGACGTTCAGACTGTCAAACAAGGTGCGCTGTTGCATGACATTGGCAAAGCTTTGGATCAGGACATGGAAGGCACTCACGTCGAGATCGGCAAGCAGATTGCCAAAAAATTCAACCTGCCGGAAAAGATCGTCAACGCCATCGAAGCCCATCACGGCGATGTAGAATATACCTCGATTGAAGCGGCGATTGTAGATGCGGCAGATAATATTTCTGGCGCTCGCCCCGGAGCTCGCCGCGATACGTATGAAAATTACGTGAAGCGCTTGGAAGAATTGGAAAACGTCGCCCAGTCGTTTGAGGGTGTGGACCGGGTCTATGCCATCCAGGCGGGTCGCGAAATCAGGATCTTTGTCCGTCCCGAAAAAGTTGATGATTGGGGGGCAACCAAACTCGCCCGCGATATCGCCGGCAAGATTGAGCAAGACCTCAAGTATCCTGGTGAAATCCGCGTTATGGTAATTAGAGAGACTCGGGTTGTAGAGTACGCAAGATAAAGAAGCTGGAATCTAGAAGCTAGAATCTAGATTCCAAATTCCACATTCAAGATTCTATTTATGCTTAAAGTAATATTCTTCGGTGATGTCTGTGGAGAGCCCGGACGCAAAACAGTAAAGAAGTTTTTGCCCCAAATAATTGAGGAGCAAAAGCCGGATTTGATTTTGGCCAACGTAGAAAATCTAGCACATGGCAAGGGCGTGACAATTAAAACTTTGGAAGAACTTATGCGCGCAGGAATCACAGGATTCACAGGTGGCAACCATATCTTCTCGAAACGCGAACTAGGTGAAGAAGTTTTTTCTAAGTACGGAAATATCTTGGCTCGCCCTGCAAATATCCCAGAGACGTATCCTGGAATGTCCGGAGTTATGATCGAAACCAAAAAAGGAAAAGTCCTACTCGGGAATTTTTTGGGCCAGGTCTTTATGGAAAAACAATTCCATGAACCAGTATCTTCGCCTTTTGCTATGATCGAGAATTGGTTGGCGAGCAATCAGATGGAACGACCGATAGCGACCATTATTGATTTCCACGCCGAAGCTACGAGCGAAAAAGTGGCATTCGGATATTTTGTCGATGGCAAGGTCAGTGCGGTATTGGGAACCCATACCCATATCCCCACGGCCGATTACAAGGTCCTGCCCGGCGGTACTGCCTATATCACTGATGTCGGCATGTGCGGTGCGGCCGGTACAGTCTTGGGAGTGGTTAAAGAGTTATCTTTGGCTCGGTTCACTACGGGAGCTTGGGTCCCGTTTGATATCCCGGAAGAGGCCGAGCAGGGAGAATTAAGTTATGTTATTATAGAAATAGATGAGAATACTGGAAAAGCGTCCAGTATTCAAGGCTTTCACAAAATAGTTCAAATTTAAAAACATGAATACAAACAAAAGTTTTATGGACCCAGTGCAGGTTCTTGATCGAGCCGAGCTCAGACGGGGGATGAAGGTTTTGGACTTGGGTGCTGGCAGTGGTCACTTCGCAATCGCCGCCGCCCAGATGGTTGGACACGATGGCCAAGTCGTAGTTGTCGATGTCTTAGAACAGGCCCTCGAGCATGTGGGCGCTGAAGCGCGGATTAAGCGCCTTCGAAATATCAAAACTATGCGTAAAGACTTGGAACAAGGCCAATTGCCGGAAATCGAATCCGGTTTTGCCGATTGTGTGATCCTCGCCAATGTTTTACATCAACTCAAAAATCAGGATAAACTTTTTGCAGAGATTTATCGAGTGCTCAAAACTTCTGGGACTCTGCTGGTCATCGACTGGAACGGCAAACCAACTCCGATCGGTCCGCGAGTGAACGAAAGAATTTCTGAAGATGACATTAAGAATCAGGCTTTAGAAACCCATCTTAAATTTTTAGCCGACATTCCGACTGATGCATTTCATTACGGAATGTTATTTGAGAAATAGATTTTATGTGGAATGATAAATTATTTTGGTTCTCTCAACCGTCTTTAGATTTAAACGTTTACGATAATTATTTCCTCTGGTTGTTTCTAGGCTTAACCGGAATAGGAATCTTACTAAAGCTTGGATCTAAGTTTGTAATCAAGCACCCGGTAGGATTCAAGCTCTGGAATAAATTCAGCAACGCGGCACTTTATAGCGGGCTGATCGGAATCTTCTGGTACAGCTTGCGCTATGAGAACGTCCCTTTCTTTGCCAATCGATACTGGGCCGCCCTCGTGGTCTTGGTCTTCATAATTTGGGTTTTATTTATTTTGAAATTTCTCTTTCGGAATTATTCGCAAGAGCGCAGTGCTTTTGATCGCCTGCAGTTAAATAGTAAATACATCCCTGGACCAAAGCGATGAACCTTGGCCAGCTTGGCGAGACCCTGGTGGCGGAAACTTACCTCAAACTTGGATTTGAGGTTTTGGACCGCAATTATAAATTTGCCCATGGCCGGCAAATGGGTGAGCTGGATTTAGTGGTCCGCAAAGGCAACCAGGTGATTTTCGTGGAAGTCAAAACTCGGCGCGGCAATAAATTTGGCACACCCTTTGATTCCGTCGATATTTACAAACAGCGAAAACTGGTCAAAATGGTCAAGCTATACCTAAGCGTCAAACGTATCTCGCCTGACATAAACTACCGTATAGATGTGGCCGCCGTGGATATTGACAACCGTGAAAATCCTGTTATAATACTAGCGAACGCAGTAGAAGATTCTGACTAAACGAGCATTAAGCTCGTTTCTTTTTTCAACAATTAACTTAAAAATGAATGAACGATCAATTTGAGCAGGCACTAAACCAAATCGCTGAGGAAAAAGATATCAGCAAAGACGAAATCCTTAAAATGATCGAGGTCTCTTTGGCTGCCGCATTCCGCAAGGATTACGGCAAAAAAGACCAGAATATCGTAGTTGAGTTCCTGCCAGAAACTCTGGGAACCAAGGTTTTTGATGTCAAAACAGTAGTCGAGACAGTCGAGGATCCGGTAAAGGAAATGACGGTAGAAGACGCCAAGGAGCACAAGAAAAATGCGAAAATTGGCGACGAGATTAAAATAGATATTACCCCGAAAACCGGAGCCAAATTTGGGCGGATAGCCGCGCAAACAGCCAAACAGGTCATAGTTCAAAAAATTCGTGAAGCCGAACGCGGCGTGATGTTCTCTGATTACAAAGCCAAGGAGCGCCAGCTCGTAAACGGGATGGTTCAAAGAATTGAAGGCGATACGATTTTGGTTGACCTCGGTAAGGCTACTGGCGTGCTGTTTCCTTCTGAACAAGTTCGCGGTGAGAAATATGCAATCGGCGCGAGACTCAAGGTTTTAATTCTGCATGTTGAGCCAACTGCCAAAGGCCCGAAGATTACTTTATCGCGATCGCATCCGGATGTGGTCCGCAGATTATTTGAAGTGGAAGTCCCGGAAATCGCAAACGGAATTGTAGAAATTAAATCCATCGCTCGCGAAGCCGGGTCAAGAACCAAGATTGCAGTTTGGTCGTCACAAGACGGCGTGGATGAAATCGGGGCCTGCGTCGGGCAAGGCGGCACACGCGTGAAAGTTGTCATGAGCGAATTGAGCGGTGAAAAAATCGACATCATCTCTTGGAGCGAGGATCATGTAAAGTTTATCGCCAACGCTTTGTCGCCCGCGAAAATTTTGAATGTCGAATTGAACGAAGACAACAAAGAAGCAAAAGTTGGCGTCCTCGAAGATCAGTTATCACTTGCGATCGGTAAGGCCGGACAAAATGTCCGCTTGGCCGCGCGACTCACTGGTTGGAAAATCGATATCATCGAAGAGAAAATTAATGGCGGAGAAGCGACAGCTGTCGCAGAAGCTCCGGTTGCAGAAGCCAAACCGGATGCAAGTGAAACTGTAGCCGAATCCGCACCTCAAGAGGAATCACAGAATGAGTAATCCAAAAATTATTTCACAGCTCGTACCAATGGTCGTGGAGAAATCTCAATTCGGCGAACGAGCATTTGATATCTACTCTCGTCTTCTGAGAGAAAATATAATTTTCTTGGGTGATGTAATCGATGACCACATGGCCAATTTGATTATCGCTCAGATGCTTTTCTTGGATGCCGAAAATCCCAAGAAAGACATAAAGCTCTACATCAACTCTCCAGGCGGTGTTGTTACCTCAGCGATGGCTATTTACGATACCATGCAATATGTGAAGGCCGATGTCTCGACTGTTTGTGTCGGGCAAGCGGCTTCAGCTGCGGCCGTACTTCTGGCGGCAGGTGCACCAGGGAAGAGGATAGCGCTGCCCAACGCTCGTATCATGGTCCATCAAGTCCATATCTCAGGCGGCATCGGCGGACAAGCCACGGACATCGAAATCCAAACCCGAGAAATCGTAAGAATAAAATCTCAGCTCAATAATATTTTGGTGAAACATACGGGACAGGCCCTGAAAAAGATCGAATCCGATACTGATCGGGACTTCTTTATGGGGCCAAATGAGGCGAGAGAATACGGTCTCATCGATAAGGTTATTGAAAGCTTATAAGCTAATTTTAAAAAGCCACTGGTGAAACAACCAAGGGCTTTTTACATATAAAGAATTATTGACAAGAGGCGAAAAATTTGATATAATACTTGTAAGATATGGTAGGTTTTGTTAGGTTAGAAACAAAAATCAAAAACAACTAAGCAAAAAAACAGGAAAAGCCCAAAACTATAGGCTTTATCTCTCAATTTTGCGCCCAAAAACTAATCGGACAAAATTATCTGATTAGAGAGAAACAAAAACAAAATTCATGTCGTTTGAAGAGCTTCCAGAGCTACTAACCATAAAAGAGGTGACCCAGTTACTTAACGTTCACCCAAATACCCTTCGCAATTGGGAAAAAGAAGGGCTTATTGATGCTGTCCGGATCGGCCGCCGGAGAGATCGCAGGTACCACAAAGAACTTATTCAGAAGATGATGGCCTAAATAAATCAAAATGAAAAATGTAAAACTAAAAATTAAGATTACCGGGACTATAGCAAGCATTTTGCTTGTTGGGTTAATTTTGCCGAGCGTGTTTCCGGAACAGACGTATTTGTTTGTTCCAAAAATTGCACAAGCTGCCGCGCCTTCGGTTTTCAGTTATCAGGGCCGGCTGACGAATGCTGCGGGGGTTTTGCAAAATGGGAGTTTTGATTTTCGGTTTTCAATTTGGAATAATCCTACTCCACCGGGCGGCTCACAGGTTTGGCCAGGCGGTCCTCCTAGCACAGTTCCGCTAACGGTCAGTGACGGCGTCTTCAACGTCAACATCGGGGAAGCTGGATATCCAGATGCTTTGAATTACGACTTTAATTCGACAACAGATGTTTATTTGCAAGTTGAAGTATTCAATACGGGAACTGCTTTGTGGGAGACATTGGCGCCGCGCCAGCAAATCACATCTTCGGGTTACGCGATCAATGCAAACACTGTCGGTGGACATGCGGCCGGTACTGGTTCCGATGACGTTTTAGCTTTGGACAATTTGGGCGCGATTGCTATCGCGGGGAATATTTCTACTTCTGGAACTTTGCAGGGCGGCTCGAGTTTGACTTCTGGAACCGCGGCACTCATCAACACCGCAAATACTTTCAACGGCAACCTGATCGACCTGCAAGTCAACGGCAGTTCCAAATTGAGCGTTGACCAATCCGGCAATATTTTGACGACTGGAAATATTTCCGGCTCGGCAAGTTTGGTTCTCTCTTCAGGCGGTACGGGAACACTGACTTTGAAAACTTTTAACCAAAGCGCAGGTTCGACAAATTCTGCCAATGTAATAATTGCCTCAGGCAACGCTTCCGGCGGAACTTCGAACTCGGGAAATATTTCTATTGATGTTGGTACCGCGACGCAGAGTGCAGGAATTGTTTCCATAGGAACAAGCAACGCCTCAGCCTTAAGCTTGGGTCGTTCTGGAGTCTTTACTGCAATCAATGGCTCATTGCAGATACCGGGATTGAGCAATGCCAACGGTGTACTCTATATCTCCGATGTCTCGGGGACTGTGACACAAACTTCAACCGGGGGAGCAGGGACACTTTGTTTGATCTCTACCAACGGCGGCGCTCCGACATTCGGTTCTTGTGCCGGCTCGGCTTCCACGGTGTGGTCATCGTTGACGAATGCCACTGCGAATTTAAGTTTGAATAATGGTGAGTTCACTACCAATTTAACATTTGATACTGCATCAACTGCCGCCGCCTTCGACGGCTTCACTTTTTCTATAAACAATGATGCGACTGTCGATGCCAATACTCAGCGCATTGTGGTTATCAAAAATAACTCTGCCGTGGGCGGCACCACCGAAACGTTATTACAGCTCGACAACGCCGACAACTCGACGGTGAATACTGGAATCGAAATTGTGGGTTCTTCCACCGGCGCTATTACGACGGCCATTAATGTTTCGGACGCGGAAATCGGAACGGCTCTCTCAATTGGGGCAAATGACATTACAGGAACAAATTTCTCAGTCACTGGCTCAAACGGGAACATTACTTCTGGAACAGTCAACGGCCAAACGCTTTCGGCAGCGGCGTCTTTCACTGGGACTCTGGCATTTACTACACTAGGCAGTACAGATACAACGACGGTTCTATGCCGCAATGCCACTAATCAACTGGCTGGATGTAATGCGCTGACCGATGCCCAAATTTCTGATACTCTCACTGCTTCTAACTTTGTCGGTAGTGGCTCAACTACAAATGCCGTAGATTTGGCTACTGCTGAAGTGAATGGGACCCTGTCTGTCGGAAACGGCGGCACTGGCGCCGTCA